>NZ_LT907975.1:0-320833 GCF_900217235.1 Pseudodesulfovibrio profundus
CTCCGCTGTTTCATGGTAGACCTGCCGGGAAACGCCAAACTATGTGGTCTATCGCAAAAATACAGTGTTTTTAGGTCGTTAAATTGGTTAGGGGGTGTAGATAACCTGAACCTGTTTTTCCTCGTACGATTGATTTTCAAGAATTGTGTCTCTTGAGACAATCAACTATCTCCACCTACATGATGAAGACTGCGTGGAAGCAAATACTCCGATCTCTCGAAAAAAGCCTTAATCCAGGTGTATATTCTGTTTGGATCAAGCCATTGTCCGGTAAGGTAGATGGCAATCGATTGGTATTGACTGCACCAAATGATTTCGTAGCCAATTGGGTGCGTGATCGCTTGTTGCCTGTCCTTTCTGAAACTGCTGCCCAGGTTATGGGCGGTGAACCGAAGATTACCATCGTAGCCAACACAGAAAAAACTGTGGCTCCTGTGCTCAAGTCTTCTCCCAAGCCCAAAGTGCATGTTCCGCAACCTCGGCAGGAGCACCTTGGTCTTCCTATTGCCGATGCGCCCCGCCCGATCGCTGCAAACAACTGGCGATTCAGCTTTGATGATTTTGTCATCGGGCCTTCCAACGAATTGGCGTGCGCGGCAAGTAAATCTATTTCGCATTCAGCGTTTAACTCTGATCACCTGTTCCTCAGTTCGGAACCGGGACTTGGTAAAACGCATCTCCTGCATTCCGTTGGGCATCACCTTTGTGCAACATCCAACAGAAAAAATGTTCGGGTGGCATGTCTTTCTTCTGAAGACTTCGCAACACGCATGGTGCTTGCCATCAAGGGGCGTCAGGTCGATCAGTTCAAAGCCCAGTTCCGTGAGAACATAGACGTACTCCTGTTGGAGGACGTGCACTTTTTCCAGGGCAAGGAAAAGATGCAGGAAGAGCTTCTTTGTACACTGGGTGCTTTGCGGGAAAGAGGGTGCAAGGTCGTGCTGACCAGTTCTTTCATGCCCAAAGATTTTTCCGGGATTGATAATCGACTGGTGTCTCGATTCTGTTCTGGCTTCTTGGCGCATATCGATCGCCCAGACCTGGAGACCCGGCGTCGTATTGTGCAGGAAAAAGCACGCAAGCTGCAGGTAAATGTGCCTGTCGAAGTGACCGAGCTTTTGGCTGAACGCATTACGACTGATATCCGCCAGCTTGAAAGCTGCCTCAACAACATGGTGCTGAAAGCGCGTCTGTTGAATCGTGCAGTCACAATGAATCTGGCGTGGGAAGTGCTGGACAACTATGCTGTTCAGAATCCCTCTCCCGACTATGCGCACATCATCGATTTCGTTTGTAAAAGCTATTCCCTTTCAGAAGACGAGCTCAAATCCAAAAGCAGGAAGCGGCAGATCGTTCTTGCTCGCAACACAGCTTTCTACCTTGTCCGCAAGCACACGGAGTTGTCCTTGAAGGCCATCGGGGAAAAGCTTGGACGCCGCCATTCGACCGTACTGAAGGGTATCACCAAGGTTGAGCGTGAAATCTCGCTTCAGACCCCGCTGGGGCGTCAATTAGAGCAAACTGCGGAACGTCTTACTCCGTAAAAATGCCCCCCACAGTTCCCCCGGAGTTTTCGGTATCATTCGTATGATGCAGATAATCCGGGGGTGCTTTTTTGAAAAACAGAGATCGGCGATTTAACTGTTCTGAAGTTCAGTTAGTCGCCGTTTTGCTTTTTCAGGATCAATTCCACGTTTTTTGGCAATGTTGGGAAGGTTGTCCTCGGCATCGGTTGCCCGGACATAGATGGGATCAATGGATGATTGGGAATAATCGGCGGTAGCAGCTGCTTCGAGAAGAAGCTCTGGGGATGGATTGTCCCAGCGCGAGGGAAGCAGAGTGCAGTGGGTGGTATTTTTTTCAAATTCCTTGAAGAATTCACTGTTCTTGCGAATCCCAGTCCCAACTAAATAGCACGGAGTTCCACATTCAGTGATTCGTGTAGCTGCCTGATCGAGCGTAACCGAAGCAAGCGGTTCAAGCTCGGTCATGGCTGGCGCACTATAGCTTTGAATGTAGACAAGACCGCGTCGAGCGTATGTCAGTACATGCAGGACTCCGTCGAGCAACGGGCCCGGTCCCGAGGCCAGGAGTGAGAGGTAGTCCATCCCGGCAAGCTGAGCACCGGAACCTGCCGCCATGCCTTCGGCCGCAGCGAGCACCAGACGAAGGCCGGTAAAACTTCCCGGACCACGGGTGCACGCAATTCGGTCGATATCAGCGACATCCAGGTCCATGCTTTGCAGTGTTTCCTGAATGCCGGGAGTCAGAAATCGAATAGACTCTCCCGGGACCGTCCACTCCCGCGATGCGAGTACTGTATAACCAGTGTCTGCCGGGCGTCCTAAAACAAACTGGAGCCGTTCTTCCGTGCCGCTCATGGCGAGCAGCAGGGTAGCTTTACGAGAGGATTCTACGGAAGTCATTGAATATAGCCAACGCCATGAGCATGAGTAAGAGCATGATGCCAATACGCATCGAAAAGGCTTTCCACCGCTCGTTTAATGGACGCCTGATAACGGTTTCAATCGCAAAGAACAAAATGTGTCCGCCATCGAGTACAGGGATGGGAAGCAGGTTGATAATTGCGAGATTGATGGAAATGATTGCGACCATTCCGAGAAGGTCAAAGAATCCTGACTGAGCACTGGTGTGTACCATCTGGGCCAACATGATTGGCCCGCCAATGGTCTCTACGGGAATGAGGCGTTCAATGATGGAAACAAATCCTTTGACGACCACTCTCGACATGTTCCAGGTATGCTGGAGCGCTACGGTAAAGCCGGTTCCTTCTACAGGAACATAGGCAACATTTCCGCCTTGGGTTATTCCCACAAGCGGGGCGGTAACTTCCTCCCCAAAGAGGTTTTTAACGGTATTCACTTCAGGAGTGATGTAGAATTTTTGCGTGGTCCCTTCGCGCTCAACGAGAAATTCAAGTTCGTTTTCACCGCGCTGCCTAATCGTTTTGACCAGTTCGGACCAGGATTGAATGGATTGCCCATCGATGGCCAGAACATTGTCACCGGGTTGAATACCGGCGGATGCTGCGGGTGAATCTTCCATAACCCCACCGACAGTGGGAAGACTGATTCCTTGCCCCTGCATCAAGACGATGAACCAGAAGATGAGAAATGCCAGAAGGAAGTTGAAGAACGGCCCTGCTGCTACAACAAACATGCGCTGCCAGGCAGGGCGATTGGAAAAGAGTTCATCATCGGCAAACTCTTCCGCTTCTTCCTCTTCACCTGTTTCACCAGCTAAGGCGACATATCCTCCAAGGGGGATCAGTGAAAGCTTGTATTCAGTTTTTCCTCTTGTGAATCCAAACAGTTTGGGCCCAAAGCCGAGTGAAAAGGCTTTGACTCCCATACGAAACATTCTGGCTACGGCAAAATGACCGAGCTCGTGAAAGAAAATAAGTCCGCCGAGTGCGAGTATGATGGCAATAGCGCTGGTCAGCATAATTTCCTCGTATGGCCGCAGATGAGGTGCGGCGTTAAACAACGGTTGCGTAATAGTCCGTTGTTATTGGTTCCCGGCCAACTTGCGTGCTGTTCTGTCCAGATCAAGCACGGCCTCAGGGGTGGATACATCCACCGGGACATGTTGCTCAAGTGCCGTTTCAATCATGGCCGGAATATCAAGATAATCAATTTTTTCATCAAGGAAAGAAGAAACAGCAATTTCGTTGACCGCATTGAGAACTATCGGATGGCTTGGGCCTGCCTCGAATGCCTCTCTGGCAAGGCGGAGACACGGAAAAGCGGTCAGGTCTGGGTCTTCAAAAGTCAGGTTTCCTATCTCGGCAAGGTTCAGTTGTGGTACATCTACTTCCACACGCTTCGGGAAGCAGAGGCAATGGGCAATCGGAACCTGCATGTCAGGATTACCAAGGTGAGCGAGCTGTGAACCATCTATGTATTCAACCAAAGAATGGATGATGGATTGCGGGTGAACAACGACGTCTACAAGGTCAACAGGCAAGCCATAGAGATGACATGCTTCGATGACCTCAAGTCCCTTGTTCATGAGTGTGGCCGAGTCGATGGAAATTTTGGCTCCCATGTCCCAGTTGGGGTGGGCCAGTGCCTGGTCTCGTGTGACAGTCTTGAGAAATTCTCGATCTTTGCCTCGAAACGGACCACCGGAAGCAGTCAGAATAAGACGTTTGAGCTCGTCGTTTCCGTTGTGACCTGTCAGTCCCTGGAAAAGCGCGTTGTGTTCAGAGTCAACAGGCAGGATTGTCGCGCCGGAAGCATGACACGCATCCCTGATGATATGGCCACCAAGTACGAGTGACTCTTTGTTTGCAAGGCCGATCATCTTGCCAGCTTTTGCCGCTGCGAGGGTAGGAATGAATCCGGCAGCTCCCACTATGGAAGAAAGAACATAGTCTACCTCTTCCATGCTTGCCAATTCAGCGTATCCTTCGGGGCCAACCACAATCTCGGGCTTGTAGCCACACGGGAGGTAGGCGATGAAAGCTTTTCTTACTTCATCATTGAGGACGCCAACATATGGTGGACGAAAGACGGTGCAAAGCTGGGCCAACCGTTTGGCATTGGTACCACCAGCCAGAGCCGTGACCTGAAAGAGGTCAGGGTGCTTTTTGATGACCTTCAGTGCGCTTGTGCCAATTGATCCGGTTGCGCCTAATATGCAGAGTGAACGGGGAAAGGCCGGGAGCTCCGCGTTGTCAGGCCAGGTCGATATATATGATTTCACGATAAATCCGAATTACTGGAAGAAAGGATGCATGGCACTGAGCAGCCCATATACTGGAACGACCAGAAGCAGAGAGTCCACCCGATCAAGCAATCCACCATGACCAGGAAGAAAACGCCCGGAATCCTTGATTTCCAAAGAGCGTTTGAGTGCTGATTCAAAGAAATCACCCATTTGTGCTGCAATGTTCAGTGCTGCTCCGAGCAGAATCCACTGCCAAATGGCTGCGGTTCCCAAGAAGGATCCAAAAATGGTAGTGCCGATAACACAGGCCGTGAGTCCCCCAAGGCTGCCTGCCCAGGATTTTTTGGGGCTTACCTTAGGCCATATCTTTTTCTTGCCCCACATGGAGCCAGCGTAAAAGGCGGCAGTATCGGATACAGCGGCAGCACCAATGACAAGGATGCATTCAGCAGGTGAAAAATTCAGGAAAAAGTGCAGGTTGACTGGGATATAAATAAGTCCGGACAGGAATATCATGGCCTGTACGAACGAAGCTGTCATGTCCGTTGAATAGCGAAATAGAAAAATGAATGCAGCTACCCAGAAGGCGAAAACAATAACCACGGCAGGGTAGATGAGGTCTCCGGTGGTAAAGGCACCCAAAAGAAGGAAGGCGAAAGCGGTGCCAAGGGATTTTACGGTCTTGATACCCTGATGTGAACGAAAGAGGTCATAGTACTCCCATAATGCGAAGGAGCACAGGACTGCTAAGGCTGTGAAGAGCACCCATCCTTGAAAAATGAGAGCAAGTGCGGGGATTATGGCGAGGCCTATGCTGGTAGCTATGCGCTTTTGGTGAGCGGGGATATCCATATATAGTACTTTGAGCGGTTATTTTATTTATGATTAAAAGGCTTGTATGCTCTTGTTTACGCTATTTATATACCGGGGGCAACACGCCTTGTTCAGGGTGCTGCACTATGTGGAAACCTGGTCTCCGGTTTTTCCAAATCGACGCTCCCTGTTGCCAAGCTCTGAAATCGCTTTTTCCAGTTCGTTCGGGCTGAAGTCCGGCCACAGTATGTCTGTAAAGTAGAATTCGGAATATGCACATTGGAACAAGAGGTAGTTTGATAGCCGCAACTCGCCGCTTGTCCTGATGATCAGATCCGGGTCCGGTTGACCATTGGTCCAGAGTTCCGCAGCAAATGATTCTTCAGTGATTTCTTCTGGTGAGACACCTTGCTCTACCAGGGAGCGAGTCGCACGCAATATTTCATCGCGCCCGGAATAATTCAGAGCCAGGTTGAGTGTCATGCCATCGCAGTCTTTGGTTTGCCGCATAACGTGCTTGAGCACTTGACGAACAGCCAGGGGCATGTCGTCGATTTCTCCGAGAACAGACAAACGGATTCCTTGCTGCTTGAGGCTTTTCTCTTCCCGCTTCAGAAAAGTGGTCAGCAGGTCGAAAAGCGTCTTCACTTCATCTTTCGGGCGTGACCAGTTTTCTTTGGAAAACGTGTAAAGCGTGAGGTGTTTGACCCCTAATTCACGGCAACGTGTGACGACGGCGCGGGCTGTCTCTGTTCCGGCCTTATGGCCTTCTGTCCGAGGCAGCCCGCGCTGTTTCGCCCACCGTCCATTGCCATCCATGATGATGGCGATATGAGCTGGAATAGTGGATTTTTCCAAGAGTAAAGCCTTAGATTTCAAGGATTTCTTTTTCCTTGGCTTCAAGGGTGGATTCGCTGAGTTTTACGAAATCATCAGTGAGCTTCTGAACGTCAGCTTCACCTTTTTTCTTTTCGTCTTCGCTGATTTCCTTGTCTTTCTCCATGGTCTTCAGAGAATCGTTCAGATCACGGCGAACGTTGCGAATAGCAATCTTGCAGTCTTCGGTGTACTTTTTCGCGACTTTGACAAGGTCTTTGCGGCGCTCTTCTGTGAGCGGGGGAATCGAGATGCGAATGATCTTGCCGTCGTTTACCGGAGTCAGGCCGAGGTCGGAGGACATGATTGCTTTTTCTGTAGAAGCAAACGCACCCTTGTCCCAAGGTTGAATGGTGATGGTTTTGGGATCAGGGACGGAAACGGAAGCCAGCTGGTTAAGCGGGGTGGGCGTTCCGTAATAATCAACTATGATATTATCGACAAGCGCAGTGGTCGCACGACCGGTGCGGAGTTTGTCGAACTCTTTCTTCAGTGCACTGATGGCACCGTCCATTCGTTTCTTTCCATCATTAAGCAGGGATTGCATTTTAGTCTCCTCCTTGAACAATCGTTCCTATAGGTTCTCCGTTGGCTGCCTTGCGAATATTACCTTCTTCATACAGATTGAACACAACTATAGGCAGATCGTTGTCGCGGGCCATGGAAATTGCTGTGGAATCCATAACGCCAAGGCGTTTTTCCAGTGTTTCCATGTAGGTGACGGTTTCATACTTTACAGCGTCGGCATATTTTTTGGGATCTTTGTCATAAACGCCATCGACTTTGGTCGCTTTGAAAATGGCATCGCATTTCAACTCCAAAGCTCTGAGTGCTGCACCAGAATCGGTCGTAAAGTAGGGGTTTCCGGTGCCTGCTGCACAAATGACAACGCGTCCTTTGTCCATGTGGCGCAGAGCGCGGCGACGAATGTACGGCTCCGCGACTTCAGCCATAGATATGGCGGTAAGGACTCGAGTGTCACAGCCGCATTTTTCCAATGCGTCCTGCACGGCAAGGGCGTTCATGATGGTTGCCAGCATTCCCATGTAATCGCCTTGTGCGCGATCCATGCCTTTGGCGCTGGCAGCCATTCCGCGGAATATGTTGCCGCCACCAATTACGAGCGCAATTTGAAGGCCCGTTGATGCGACATCTGCGATTTCTTTGGCAAATTGACCGATTGCTTCGGGTTCAATTCCAAAGGTTTGTTCTCCGGCGAGTGCTTCGCCGCTGAGCTTGAGTAAGACCCGGTTGTACCGTGCTTTGCTCATTGTCACCTCGTATGGTTCTTATTAAAGTAATACGAACTCGCCAAAAGGCGATAGCATGTTTCAGGCTGTCGATAAAGAGCGGAGTGACTGGTCATGCAAGAAAAACATGAACAGTAGCTTGATCCGCGATTACCAGAAATATGGGTCGCGTGTCACCGCTCGTATCAACAGCCTGTATAAATAGCTCAAAAAAAACGGGCCGTGAGGCCCGTTTTCCTTATATTTAGTCTTCGCTCTCTTCAGCGGCGGCCCCTTCGCCTAGGGCGAGTCGGGCCATGCTGACGACGTTGGCGCCGTTGAGCACGTCCTTAATAGACTTTTTGTCTTCTTTGATGAATGCTTGGTTCACGAGGCAGACTTCGGAGTAGAACTTGTTGAGGCGTCCCATGACGATCTTCTCAGCAATGTTCTCGGGCTTGCCTTCGTCCATGGCCTGCTTCAGGTACAGAGCTTTTTCCTTTTCCAGAACCTCGGCAGGAAGTTCATCGGAAGTGAGGCAGGTCGGGTTCATGGCAGCAACATGCATTGCGATGTCTTTTGCCAGGTCTTCATCTCCGCCATCAAGCTCAACAATGGAAGCAAGCTTGTTGTTGGAGTGTACGTATACGCCGAGAACGCCATCGGTGGTTACCTTGGCGAAGCGGCCGACACCCATGTTCTCACCGAGTTTGGCGATGAGGTCGGTGACGTCGGTGATCTCTTCGGGCAGGTCTTCAGCGGTGCCAGCGGTAACATCCAGACCGGCAATCTTCTCGGACAGAGCGGCAGAGAAAGCCTGGAAGTCGTCGCCTTTGGCTACGAAGTCGGTCTCGCAGAGCAGTTCAGCGATGACAGCAGTCTTGCCATCTTCAGAGATGTAAGGAGTAATAAGTCCTTCAGAAGTGGCGCGTCCGGCCTTTTTGGCGGCTTTGGACAGACCTTTTTCGCGAAGGTACATGATTGCTTTTTCTTCGTCGCCACCGGACTCTACCAGGGCTTTCTTGCAATCCATCATGCCAACGCCGGTCTTCTCGCGCAGTTCTTTAACTTGAGATGCGGTGATACCCATTATAATTTCTCCTCAGTGGCCGGAAGCTTACGCTTCTGCCTTTTCTTCGGTTTTAGGGGCTTCTTCAGCCTTGTCTGCCTTGGCAGCTTTTGCTTCTTCAGCAGCTTTTGCAGCGTAGTCTTTCTGCATGGCAGCACCTTCGATGCAGGCGTCGGCCATGTGAGTGGCAAACAGCTTGATTGCGCGGATTGCATCGTCGTTACCGGGGATGATGTAGTCGACAACATCCGGGTCGCAGTTGGAGTCAACGACAGCAACTACGGGGATACCGAGCTTGCGGCATTCCTGGATGGCGATGTGTTCACGCTTGGGATCGATGACGAAAGCTGCCTTGGGAGCTTCGGTCAGGTCCTTGATACCACCAAGAGCGAGGTTCAGCTTCTTGATCTCGCGGTTCATTCCCACTGCTTCCTTCTTGGTGTAGCGGGAGATGGAGCCATCTTCGAACATCTGCTCGAGGTGCTTCAGGCGGTCAATGGAACGCTTGATGGTCTGAAAGTTGGTCAGGGTGCCGCCCATCCAGCGGTGGGTGACGTAGAACATGCCAGCACGTTCTGCTTCCTGGGATACGGCTTCCTGCGCCTGGCGCTTGGTGCCGATGAACAGGACCTTGCCGCCCTGAGCGACAGTGTCCACGATGAAGTCGTGGGCAGTAGCAAACATTTTGACAGTCTGCTGCAGGTCCATGATGTGGATACCGTTGCGGGCGCCGAAGATGTAGGGGCGCATTTTGGGGTTCCAACGGCGGGTCTGGTGGCCGAAGTGGACGCCGGTTTCCAGCATCTGCTTCATAGTTACGTAAGCCATGATAATCTCCTGGGTTTTTCGTCCATTCCGCGTTCATTTAGGAGTCCGTGCCATCACGGACCACCCGGAGTTATGGGCGGAATGTGTGAATTTGAAGTCGGGGGTACTTATCGTATTCTTTCGGGGATGGCAAGTTGGACATCCCTTTTTTTTCATATTTGTTATGAGGCGCTTTCGCTCATCAGAGAGTTGATTTTGTCCATCTCTCCTTCAAACTGGTGGTAGAGCTTCATGTCATTACCCATGACTTGTCCTACCTGTGCATCTGTCATGCGTCGTTTAAAACCACCACCGGTATTTTGGTGGTGCACACAGGTCACCAGTCCGCAGTACCTGATTACACCATTGTTCACGCGTGTCTTGATGTCGTGGGCGATGTCGTCAATCTGGCTGGGCGAATAACGTATGTCGAAATTGATTCCCTGAGGGAAATGGTCCATTCGTAACAAGTGACAACACCCCATGACATGATCAGTCGTGCGGATGAAATTGTATTGACCGCGATCAGACTCGGCTATCTGATTCGGGTTCGACAGCTTGATAAGTCCGTTTTGCGCCAATGAGAACGTCCTGTGCAAGTACTGCAGCATGTTCGTATTATTACCATATACAACCTTGCACCCAACCACGGACGTATCCGGGTATTGATACATGACTGTCAGGAAGTGGGCCAACCAGTCTCGTGGCAACTCCACATCATCATCTATATACGCGACAAAATCTGACTCACGCACATCGGAAAGAGAGGCCAGCCAGTTGCGTGCTGCAGGAGCGCCAATATTGACCGGTATTTCAATCCACTTGAAATCATTATCCGGGAACAGTGTCTGTGCTTCCTTGACAATCTGAAGGCTGTTATCCGTGCAGCCATTCAGCAGGATTCGAATGCGCGCTGAGCCGATGTAGGTTTGAGCGAGGCTGGCAAGTGTTCTTTCAAGATCTTCCGCTTTGTTCCATGTGTACACACAGATACAGACGCGATCGATGTTGATTCGCTCATTGTCTGGGACAAACGGGGATTCCAACTCAGCTAACCGGTGACGAACAGGCAACTGGTGTGGATCGAGTTTCAGGGATTCCCGGTAGCAATGGAGCGCCTGTTCTGTTGAGCCACTGGCTACGTATAACTCGGCAGCAAGGTTCAACTGTATTTCACTGAGTGGGGATTGCGCTATTCTCGGGAGCAATTCCATGGCGCGGTCAGTGTTGCCGACGCTCGCGTGATGCTGAAACAGGCGTTGATTCCATTCAGCTTCAAAGAATTTGGGAATCGTCACCTTTTCCAACCATGGACTTTCCTTGTGTCCTTCGTAGGCGTCCAGTTGAAGGAGTTGAGAGGCTGCCAGCACGTGACCTGGCATACGGTCAAGTGTTTCCTGAAGTAGCTCCCGCTTCCTGCGCATGGCGCGTTGGGACGACATGACAGAACGAAAATCCAGCATCTCGGGGGGGAGGTCGAAATAGCGTAACCGTTCCAGGCGGGCATCAATATCCTGATCGTTGGTTAGCTTGAAAGCCAGCTCAAGGCCTCGCCGATTAAAGGGGCCATGGTCTCGAATTTTACGGATGAGGTGCGTTACCCAGTCCCGTGTATCCGGGTGGTTGGCAGCATCTTTGTCCCGCAATATCCGCAAAAGGAACACGAGACATGATTCGATGTCCGGTTGAAAATTGGCGCAATGGATTTTGAGAACACCAAAAACCGTGTTCAAGTCAATGTGATCCAACTCTTCAAAGCGATCGGTATGAATGTAGGGGGTGGGCATTATGATGCTTGGTCCTGATTCATGCTGTTTGTGCGCAAGGTAACGGGAAATAGGTATACTCTATTCGCCGAATGCTTGTGCCATGAGATGTTTCCCAAGCCCGCCAAAATCGCTGGGGGCGTAGCCGAACACTTCTTTCCATACCTCTGTTGATTCCATGCAAAAGTAGAGCTGTTTGTCCATTCCGTGTGAGCGAAGTCGATTCACCATGAATTGGAATTGTTCCACTCGCAGAGGTCTGAGCAGGCGGGCCTTGCCGTCCAAGCCTGAGACAAACTCATTGTATATGTACGTTGTATCAGGGAAATTGTCAGCAATGATCGGTGTCAGTTGCGGCATGCAGCGAAATGATCCCAGTGACATGTAGGCAATGTCAGCGGGGGACAGGTAGTCAAAAATCGTATCAATTATCTCTGCGTATCCTTCTTTCCATCCCGGATAGTGGATTATCGGGTCAAAGTGCAGACAGACACGAAATCCTGCATCAGCGCATACTTTTGCGGCGTTTAGGCGCTCTTTCAGAGTGGAAACATCAAACTCCTCGTGTTCGTTAACAAAGGGAGCATTGAGCGACCACGCCGGAAGGATTCGATCCGGGCGTTTGACACTGTCCATCCATGACAGGTCCACGATCTTCGATTTGAGCTCGAGGGCCACGTTGTCATAATCGCCAAGGAACTCGATCATGTCGCCAGCGTACCCCGTGAGGTGTTCAAGGGCGAGTGAGTCGGTGAATTCACCGGTTCCGACACGGTATCGCTTGTTCCGGTCGGCACCGAAGGCGTCCCCCAGTTCGCTGAACAAATCCTGTTGGTTTGCCCATATCTTGAGAATTCTGTCCTGAAAGTAGGCTTGAAGAATGCAGTATGAACAGCGCATGGGGCAGTTCTCGCCAAAGTGAATGATTCGATAGCCGCAGCAGTGATAGGCACGTGTGCCAGGGCAGAATCGAAGAAATTTCCCTTTGTATTCCTTGAGATACAGTGCCTGATCTTTGCCTTGGTCAAATTCAACTCTGTCGCTCCCGCTGGGGAGGGTGGTCCAAGGAATATCTGCGTGGCTGGTCGAAGCAAGGCGTTCCCGAACTCGTTGCGTGATGGGGGAGTCCTGCATCGTTTCATCCACAAAAACATGTCGGATGTTTCTTAAATGGTTTGGGAGGGAGCTGGAGTTAGTCATTTTGTTCTCCCAATGACCATATGGTTTTCCACTGAGGCGAAGAGCCAATGGTTTCAAGCTCCCGGGTTGCCTTTTCCAGTTGCTCCACATTCTTCACGGATACAGTTAGCTCCGTACCACCTGTCTCGAAGTTGTTGGGCTGAACCATTCGCCAGGATGTACCCGTGGTGATGTCGCGAGCTGCTTTATCAAAAGACGCCTGTAATGAATTGAGATGAGGGTACCGGGTTTCTTTGGCTACGGCGGTCAATCGGGCAATGGCGTCCTTTGGTGACAAGCCTTGCCCCAACGTCGCGGTGATACCCGAATCGGCCATGACTTGAGCTACAGTTTTTCCCTGCATTTTCCCGGCCTCAAACAGCCATGTGAGCATGTTGACGGCATTGGATCGTGACCAGGAAAAAGAGTCGAAAAGCGGCTCGATGGCGTCGCGGTCAGCTTTGTCCATCTTCAATAAAACATCCCCCGCAGCCATGGGAATGCGTCCGGCTTGCATGTGGTGTTGCCAGTTATTTGGGAGGTCCAGCCAACGCATGAGAAGTTTGGCATTTTTGCTTTTTGATTTGATTCCTATCATCGGGAGAATCGTTTGCCGCAGGTACGAACTATCAGTCAGAGGCGCAAAGTAATTGAGTGCAGCCAGTCGCATGCCGTCATCAATCTCTTTGTGCGTGTTGTCAGCCAGATAAAGAAGTCCCTTATCCAGTGGGGAAGCATCGGTCACAACACGAACCAGCACAGGATTTGACAACCTTTTCATTACTTCAAGCCGGGCATGGCCGGATATCAATTCAAGTCCGGCGTCGGACTCCTGTGCCAAAACGGGGGTAGTTTGGCCGAATTGACCTATGGATATCTCTAATGATTCATTGATATTCTCAGACCAGAATAGGTGCTGGCCGCCGTTTTTTACGGCATCGGCAGAGGCGGAAATAATTTCATTGGAAAGTTGCAAATTGTGCTCCTGTGAAAAAACTGAAAAACGAGATGTATGTTTATGATATTATTAACTTATTGACGAAATTTTGACGAAAAAGGGCTTGAAGTGCATGTAAAATCAGTACGATAGAGTACCCCTTTTATTTGCCAACCCCCCTTGACATTTTCGCTTTGCTCTTCCTATAGGACTAAACCTGTCAAATTCCAAGTGTCATTGATGACATATGGAAAATGATGATCCAGGTTACTGCAGAAAACCAATAAATACACTGGAGTATGAGAATGCCTGATCTGAAGAACCAGAGAACATATGCACTCGTCGGACACGGTGGTAGCGGTAAAACCTCTGTGGCTGAGATGCTTCTTTTCAACGCTGGCGTCGTTAATCGTCTTGGTAAGGTCGAAGAAGGGAATACAGTCCTTGATTACGAACCTGAAGAAATAAAACGTCGCGGCTCAGTTCAACCCGGTTTTGCCAGTTTCAAATGGCAAAAAAATGATCATTTTCTCATAGACACACCCGGTGACTCAAATTTTTCAGGCGACTTGTCCTACAGCCTGATGGCTGCGGACGGCGCTGTTCTTGTTATTGATGCAGTTGATGGTGTCAAGCCGCTGACCCGCAAGGTGTGGGCTCAGGTTCAGGATAAAGGGCTGCCTTCCATGATCGTAATCAACAAGATGGATCGTGACAGGGCTGATTTTGATACAGCTTTCAATGGCATATCCGAAGCGTTGGGTGCTCGTCCCGTATTGCTGTACTACCCGATTGGTTCCAGAGAGGACTTCAAGGGCGTCGTCGACATGATGTCCGGCAAGGCATTGATGTTTGGCGAAGGCGGTGAAGTATCCGAGGGCGAAGTCCCCGGTGAGATCGCGGAAGAAGTGGCAACGCTTCGTGAAACCATGATTGAAAACATCGCTGAATCCGATGAAGATCTCATGGAAAAATATTTTGAAGAAGGCGAGCTTGCACCTGATGACATCACCAAGGGTCTCAAGGACGGTGTTGCAGCCGGTGAGCTTGTTCCTGTCGTGCTTTCTGCTGCGCTGAACAACCAGGGCGGTCAGATGATCCTGGATACTGTACAAAAGCTTATGCCCAGCCCGTTGGACCGTGAGCCGTGGCAGGGCGAAGAGGGCGAGCGCAAGAGTTCGCCAGATGAGCCGTTGGCCTGTTTTGTTTTCAAAACACTGGCTGACCCGTTTGCCGGGCAGTTGACCATTGCAAGAGTGCTCTCTGGCGAGTTGAAGCCGGATTCTCATCTGGTTAATGCATCCAATGGAGAAAAAGAGCGTATCGGTCAGGTTCTGCTGACAAGTGGTAAGGAGCAAAAACAGTCCAAAGAGCCGCTTGGACCTGGCGCTATTGTAACGCTGGCTAAGCTGAAGAATACCCATACTGGCGATACGCTGGTGGAGAAAGATGAGTTCAAGCTCGTGAAGCCGGAACTGGCTCCTCAGTTGATCACCTTTGCCCTGGCTCCTGCTGAAAAGGGTGATGAGGATAAGGTGTATGCTGCCGTTGCAAAGCTCTTGGATGAGGATATCACCTTGACCCTTTCGCGAGATGAAGAGTCCGGCGATATTCTGCTGTCCGGCATGGGCCAGAACCATATCGAGATATCTGTCGAAAAGGCCAAGCGTCGCTATAAAGCTGACATTCTTTTGAAGACTCCCAAGGTTCCGTATCGTGAAACCTTCAAGTCCGGTGCAAACGAGGTTCAGGGACGACACAAGAAACAGTCCGGTGGTCGCGGTCAGTTTGGTGATTGCTGGATTCACGTTGCCCCCAGGCATTCCGGTGAGGGATATGAGTTTGTTGATCAGATCGTCGGTGGAGCCATCCCCCGTCAGTTTATCCCTGCCGTAGACAAAGGCATTCAGGAGACAGCCGCCCGCGGTGTGCTCGCCGGTTACCCGGTGATCGATTTCCAGGTAACGTTGTATGACGGCAGCTATCATAACGTCGACTCCTCCGAGATGGCGTTCAAGGTTGCAGGCTCCTTAGCGTTCAAGAAAGCGGCGGAAAAAGCCCAGATGGCACTCCTTGAGCCTGTGATGCTGGTGACGGTCGCTGTGCCGGACTCCTTCATGGGTGATGTGATTGGTGACCTTTCGTCACGTCGAGGCAAGGTGCTCGGCTCCGACTCCCAGGCCGGTATCACTGAAGTCAAGGCACATGTCCCAATGGCTGAGATGCTGAAATACGCGCCAGACCTTAACTCAATGACAGGTGGACAGGGTACCTTCTTCATGGAGTTTGCCTCATACGAGGAGTGCCCGCCCCAGGAAATGCAGAAGGTCATTGCGGCTAATAAAAAGGCTGACGAAGAATAGTCTGGTCATACCGTTGATATAGTACAAGGCGGCAGTTTTTCTGCCGCCTTTTTTTATGGCTTTTGGTGAAGGATATATAATTCTAATGAAATGTACTGAAATCCTTGTTTACCGGTAGGATTTGGTTTACTCAGTCCCAAGTTCAACGATAAGGATTTTTCATGTTTCGACGCATTTTTTTTGTACTGATACTGTGGGTTGTAACAGTTTATTATAGTTACAAGATGATGAAGGTTGACCCGGAAAATTGTACTCCTGAAGAGTATGACTACTGGGGATTGAAGTGGGGAGAAACCACGGCCAGATTGGCCGGGTTGAAGATTGATGTCGAT
Source organism: Pseudodesulfovibrio profundus (assembly GCF_900217235.1). NCBI lineage: Bacteria > Pseudomonadati > Thermodesulfobacteriota > Desulfovibrionia > Desulfovibrionales > Desulfovibrionaceae > Pseudodesulfovibrio > Pseudodesulfovibrio profundus. Next base: position 16,064 of record NZ_LT907975.1, read on the forward strand.
TTGGGAGATGTTGATCCCGAAGGGCATTACGTCTTCATCGGTAACCACCAGTCCAACCTTGATATACCCGTGCTGTTCGAGGTTTTCAAAAAGAATCGTATTCGATTTGTGGCAAAGAAGAGCCTTTTTCAAATTCCCATTTATGGTAAAGCGTTGGCCCATTCCGGACATATTTGTGTCGACCGGGACAACCGTCGTGCCGCGATGAAGAGTCTCAATGAGGCTGTTGAGAAGGCTAAGAGTGGTATTTCTCCGTTTATTTTTCCGGAAGGTACCAGAAATACCAATTTGAATGAGCTTATGGATTTTAAGATCGGAGGGATGATCATTGCTCTCAAATCCGGGCTTCCTGTCGTTCCCGTCGTGATGGCCAATACAGGTAAAATCATGCCTAAAGGGAAGCTGATCATCGACAACCGGCCTGTTGTGCGAGTCAAAGCTCTGCCTGTAATTGACCCCTCAGAGTACACGCTCAAAGATCGTGAAAAATTCAAGGATGACCTGTATGCCATGATGAACAAGGCATACAAAGAACTCCTTGACCAAGGATAACCTCATGGCTTCCCCTGTTCTCAGTCTATACCCTCTTGGTGGTCTCGGTGAGATCGGCATGAATTGCATGGCCTATACGACAGATAGGTCCATGGCGCTTGTCGATTGCGGATTGATGTTCCCCGAAGATTATCATTTTGGCGTTGATGTCGTTATTCCCTGCTTTGATTACGTTCTTCAGAACAAGGCAAAACTGCATGGGATTGTACTGACTCACGGGCATGAGGATCACATCGGTGCACTGCCGTGGCTTTTGCAAAATGTGGATGTCCCGGTCTACGGCAGCCAGTTCACGCTTGGATTGGTCGAGAATAAACTGAAGGAGCATGGCCTCGACAGATGGGCCGACCTTCGTCCTGTTCGGCCATATGACCGTGTCTTGATCGGTGATTTCAAATTCAACTTTTTCCCTGTTTGTCACTCAATAATCGAAGGGTATGGTCTCGGCATTGAAACACCGGTCGGACGCATCGTCCATACTGGTGATTTCAAGATTGATCGTAATCCTCTTGGTGGACACGCAACTGATCTCGCTGCATTCCGCAAGTTCGCGGAACCGGGCGTCCACCTCATGTTGTCTGATTCCACGAACGTGGAGCAGGAAGGCTTTGCGCTCACAGAGCGAGAGATCAAGGTTTCCTTGCGGGATATCTTTTCAAAAGCCAAAGGGCGGATTCTTGTTTCCCTCTTTTCGAGTCACATTCAGCGCATGCAGGAAGTCTTTGATCTTGCTGATGCCCAAGGGCGAAAGGTCGCTGTGTCTGGCCGGAGTTTGTATAGGAATATCGAGCTTGCCAGAGACTTGGGGCACCTGAAGATTCCCAAGGGAATATTCATCGATCTAGACCAGTTGCACCACTATGGGGATTCGGAGTTGGTTCTGTTGGTGACCGGCTCGCAAGGGGAACCGCTGGCCGCGCTTTCAAGAATGGCATCAGGTGAGCATCGGCAACTTCAGGTGCGACCAGATGATCTGTTCATTCTTTCATCCCGGTTCATCCCCGGGAATGTCAAAGCGATCACCAAGGTTATCAACAATCTGTATCGCTTGGGCGCCGAGGTCCTGTACGAAAAGATGCACGGTATTCACGCCTCAGGTCATGCCCATGCCGGAGAGTTGACCTTGATGCTTGAAGCTGTTCGGCCAAAATATTTTATTCCGGTGCACGGCGAGTACCGGCACCTCGTGAAACATCAGCGACTGGCCATGGATTGTGGTGTTAATGAACGATGCGCTTTGGTGGTTGAAAACGGACAATCCATTCATTTTGAGGCGGATGGTTCAGTCGAATTCGGTCCCTTGTTCCCTGCCGACAAGATTCTGGTGGACGGCAAGGGAGTTGGCGATGTCGGGCACTCTGTCCTGAAGGAAAGGCAGCTTCTTGCCGGTGAAGGAATGGTCGTTGTGTTGCTGGTCGTGGATAATGCGACCGGTGAAATATCAATTGGCCCTGACATCATTTCCAAAGGATTCGTATTCGAGCAAAAATACAGTCACGTCCTGGATGATGCCAAATGTATCGTGCTGGATGTGCATGAGAACATCGCCCCGGGCGAGACGACAAAGCTCAAGGAGCGAATCCGTTCAGCTCTCAGAAGATTCTTTAGAAAGGTACTCGGGCGTGATCCGGTGGTTGTTCCACTGGTTATCCCCATCGATCTGGATGAATAAAAGAAAGCCCGGTTTATGACCGGGCTTTTTCGTTAGTTGGTGTTGTTATGCCACCTGAATAGGGTCAGAGAGGCGACGGCGCCGAGTGTATCTGCGAGCATGTCCTTTTGGGCATCCCAAATGTCACCTTGTGAACCAAGAAACTCGATGCCGGCATCTCCACCTTCCAGAACGGCGTACCACCATTCTATTATCTCGTACCCAGCAGCCAACGACATGATGCCGAACAGGCTGAACAAGTAGGTTACGATAGGAGTCGCTTGCTTTTTTCGCGTCACCAACTCTGCAATGGGATAGGCGTAAAAGCCGATGGAGAAATGGGCGATCCTGTCAAAATGGTTCCGTTCCAGATCGAACATGTCGGTGAAGAAATCGAACGGAACTTTGGCGAATGTGTAGTGCCCTCCGATGGTGTGGAGTATGAGCCAGACGCTCATGAGGGTGTACGCCGTATTGGAAAAGCGAAATTTCTTGAAACTGGCAACCAGCAGGAGGAACACACCAACTATAGGCAGGTTCTCCGCCAGCCAGACATCGCGCATGAGCGGATTGATGGCAAGCACACACCAAAGTACGGTAAAGCAGGCTGCCAGTATGTGTGGATAGTACTGCTTAAAGCTCCGGTAAGTCATGGTTATTTGACTTTTTTCATCCGAACAGCAGTCCCGTAACAGGAATAGTACTTGTCTCCCTCTGGGTGGAACGCGACCGACTCCCGGTAACCAATGATCGCATCTGCGTTGACGTCCACAGCCTGTGCCATGAGACCATAGAATGCATTGTCGAAAGTGTAGCTGCGGCAAACGATAAGACCAAACGCCGATTGGATTTCCCGCCCGGGAATCGTTTCCGTCGACATAATCTTCATTTTGCCTGCGAGATACATATCCTTGGCAAGTGTAAGTCGGTGGTCCATCTTAATATCATCTCTGGATGATCCCTGCTTTTTGGGGGAACCGAATATGAGCGCCATGTCTCCATCCTCTTGGTGTTTTGTAGTGATTGCTTGGGAATATGTAGCCTACGAGTGAGAAGTGGGCAAGAGGGGAGAAGCGGGTGGCATGGCACCCGCCGGTATTATTTGGTGAAAGTCCTGAAAAGAAGACTTGCAGCACCCATCTGTGAAGCCTGTGCTACTGCGTCGAATATGGCAGTATGGGACCAGCCCATTGCCTCAAGTTCGTCTATCCTGGGTTGATCGACCTCATCTGGTGAACTGAGCGCATCGAGAACCAGTCGGAGCAGAGCTGCCTCTTTAGGCCCAAAGAAGTCTTCTGGTGAGTTTTTCAAACAGGCCATGTCATCCGAACTCATACCTGAGCGTTGTAACAGGGTTGAGTTCAGGTTGAGACAGTACGCATGGCAATAATGCTCTGCTGCCAGGTAGCGGATTGCTGCCAGCAGGTGAAAGTCGAGTTCTTCCTGAGTGACGAAGTGTTTGACTATCTCACCCTGGCAACGGAGCAACTGTGGGCTTGTACTGTAGAGTTGAACCGAGTCAGGTACGCCCATGCTTTTGGGAAAGATGCCATAGACATCTGCAATCAGGTCTTTTGCTGATTCAGGGGGAACGCTGTTGAGTAGGAACATGAATAACTCCTTGTTTATAGTAGACCGGTCGTCTACACAGTGGGTAAAAGAAAACCTGCATAGATGCCTATGCAGGGACTAACGAAGAATCTTATTGAAAATCATGTCATAGCATATGGTAAGCGGTTCGGCGTTTTTAGCCACTTTCATCCGTATAATGGCGCCATGCCATGATTCGACCATGAATACAGCGGTGGAGTATGTGTCGATTGATTGTGGCAGTTCGTGAGCCGCGATGGCTTCATCAAGAAGCCCCTGATACAAGGCTGTCAAACCTGTCATTACCTCATCCAGCTTTTGCCGGAAGGGTTCACTGAGATCACTCATCTCCGATGCCAGGTTGCCGATGGGACAGCCTCGAGCAAATCCGTGGTTTTCAAGGCTGCTTTTGTATTGGTCAAAGATGGTACGGAGTTTGTTGAGCGGACTGAGGGATGCATCAGTGAGAATCGGCTCTGCCTGACTGCGAAAACCCTGTCGATAGTAGTCAATCATTTCGAGACCGAATGTCTCTTTATTCGTGAAGTAAAAGTAGAACGAACCTTTGGGAATGCCCGCCGCCTGGAGGATATCTTTGAGGCCTGTATTGTTGAAGCCATTGCGGTGGACCAGATCGGCGCCGACCTCGATGATGCGTTCTTTTGTTGTCTGTGACATGCGAGATGAAATAGACCGGTCGTCTAGTCCGTGTCAACTACTCTCAGAAGTTTATGGGCAGCAGAGTAGGTTGTACTGCCCATAAAAAAGGGGAAGCTTAAGCTTCCCCTTTTATTAGTATTATGGAGTGACCGTCATGAGATAGGCTTTGTCCGGATCAAGGTACTCTTTGACCACCGACCGGATTGTTTCAGCTGAAACGCTTTTGGCCTTTTCGATGATCTCCTGCTCGTAGGATCGATCAAATCCGCGAGCTATCAGGCTGGCTGCCTGACGGCTTCGGGAAATCAGAGACTGATGTTCCTGATAGTAGTCGCCCACAAGAATGTTTCTTGCGCGGGTCAACTCTTCTTCCGGTAACGGGGAGGCTGCCAAGTCGGCTACTACCTGACGGAATCCGTCCAGAGATTGCTCGACCGTGTCGGGATTGGTCCCGATGTACAGTGCCAGGAAACCGGTGTTTCGGCTCTGCCAAAGCAGAGAAGTAACTGAGTATGCAAGCCCCTGCTTGTCTCTAAGGTCACGGAACAGCAAGCCGGATTGACCGGAAAGAGCTGCTCTGAGCAGTTCAAGACTTGCAGTGGTGTCTCTATCCATTTGCCCGGGGGTCGGGAAGACCATGAGCACGTGAGACTGCTTACGATCCGGCAACTGCATGGTGGTGGTGCGTTCGCTGTTCCATTCCGGTTCGGTAAACGCATATTCATTGACCGGCGCAGTCAGTGTCGCCGAAAGGTTGTCGGCAAACTCGCGAATGACATCGGCATCAAACTGTCCGCAAACCGCTATTGTCATGGGCTGCATGGACTGTCTTGCCCAATAGCGCATGATGTCGGCTTGACCCAATTGCTCCACGCCTTCTGGCTGCCCCTGGTGTAACAGAGCGTAGGGGCCGGACTTGTACAGGAAGGGGAACAGGTGTCTGAATGCAAGGCCGAGCGGCTGATCTTCGCGTCGTTTGATGCCTGCAATCTGGTCTCGCTTGGAGCGTTCAATCTCTTCTGGATTGAATGCCGGAGCAGTCATTACTTCTCGCAAAAGCGGAAGAATCTTATCTGTGAATCGAACAGGGAACTTCGATTCAACGGCAAAGACGTTGCGACCAGCCTTGGCGCCAAGGGAGGCGGCATGGTCGGAAAGGAAGTCCTGAACCTCCGTAGCCGTCATGCTCATGGTCCCACGCGAAAGCGCAGAAGCGGTCAGTGCTGCAAGGCCTTCCTGGTCCTTTTCGAGAATCCCGTCACCGCCGGTCCAGTAAATGGAAATGGCCGTGTAAGGGAGGGTGTCATCTGGGAGGAAGACCAACTTGTTGCCGCTTGGAAGCTCGATGACGGCTTCTTCAACGGTGGTTTCTTCCTGCTGAGCCTTTTGGATAGACTTCTGTAATGGCCATTCCTGATGGATTACCTCAGTGAACTGATCTGCAGAGACCGTATTCTCTTCCGGGGTCAGCACCACGGAGTGGAGTTGGTCGGGACGAATGAACTGTTCGTAGAGGTGACGCAGTTCGTCGCGAGTCACCTGCTGGAGTGTATACAGGTAGTTATCCTCGGCCTGCTCGCCATCTTCGAAAAACTGAAGGAAGGCGGTTTTGCTGGCAAGGCCGGAAAGGGTTTCCTTGGCAAGAAACATGGAATCTTCGAGGTTGAGCCGTGCGCGTTCAATCTCGCGATCCGTAAAGTTGGCCGGATCGAAAGAGGCAAGCTCCTTCATTAATTCCATCCAGAATTCGTCAACATTCTCGGAATCCAGAGTGGCGTGGATATAGAGCATGCCGCCACGTTCGAGCGACAGGGGGGAGACAGATATGTCGTCCACCATGTGCATTTCATACTTGAACTTGCGGTAGAATCGCGAAGTGCTGTCGCCGCCGAGCAGTTGACTCAAGAGATCCAGTCCTGCGTATTCGGCAGAGGAACCGCCTGGAATGGGGAAAGCTGCTCCGAGGTAGACCTTGTTCCACTTGCCGGTAAGCTTGGTTACAACCGGTCCGGTGCCTACTTCCGGGATGGTGAATGTCTCGGGCGGGAGAACGGGTCTGGTATTCTCCAGTCCGCCTAGCAGACGTTCGGCCTCTTTCACCACTTCATCAGGATCAACCTTGCCGACCACTGCGAGCATCATGGATTGCGGCTGATAGTGGGTCGCAATGTAATCCATGATCTTTTCACGATTGAAGGCCTTGATGGTATCGCGGTAACCGATGATCGGCCATTCGTATGTCGTGTCTTTCCAGATCATTGATTGCAGGCTCTTGAACAGCAGGCTGTTGGGTGAGTCCTCACCTCGTTCCAGCTCTTCAAGCACTACTTTCTTTTCGCTTTCCAGTTCCTTGGGATCAATGGTGGGATTAATGGCCATATCAGTTATGACATCAAGACCCAGTTTCCATTCCGCGTCGGGAACTTCGACATAGTATACTGTATAGTCGAAGCTGGTGGCTGCGTTCATGGAACCACCGACTGACTCGATGGCCTTTGCTGATTCGCCCAGTCCTCGCTTTTCGGTACCCTTGAAAACCATATGCTCAAGCTGATGGCTTATCCCGGCAATTTCTGGAGTCTCGTATGCACTTCCGGCATGGACATACAGTCTTGCATTGACCAGCGGGAAGCGATCGTCATTCTTAATCAAAACGGTCAATCCGTTCTTGAGTTTGACGATGTGCGTTTCATCCCCGCCAAGGTTGAAACTGGCCATTGGATCAACCGGTTCCGGGTTGTCCATGGTTTTGGTTTTGTTGGCATGTGCCAAGCAGCCGGTCAGGAGCATCAGCATCCCTCCCAGCAGTAATACGCGTTGAAACATTGAGTAACTCCATAAGAATCGCCCGTTGTGAAGGGCGAAAAAGGTTTCATCATTATGATTTACTTCTCCATCTGAATTTAAGTCGGATTTTGGACAATGCAAGGGTCAACGTCATGATTGACCGGGGACGAAGGGTACCTGAGCATCGTGCAAATGGAAACCGTAAACGAGTAGTGTAGTTAACAACCGGGAGTCAAACAGATATTTAACAGCTTAATTGACCGGTCAGTCAAAAAAATTAAAATCATTATTTCTGTCACATTTTTGATTGATTCTCACATAAAATCTTATGGTTATATTTTTGTTTCAGCTTCAAAAGAGAGCGTTGAAAAAAGTAACCTCCGTTGACAATTTTCTTTAGACATGCGTAAGTTTTCTGGAATCTAATCGAGGGATTTTGTGTGTTTAACCCAACGGAGGAAATGAATGTCCATCAGTTATGCACCTGCCGGAAAAACCGGTAAGTGGGATGGCGTGATGGACTGGCTTCAGATGCTTTCCGGAGCCAGTCTGATACTGTTCATGTGGTGTCACATGTTACTGGTATCAAGCGTTGTCATCAGTCCCGATGCGATGAATGCCATCGCCCACTTCTTTGAGGCGACCGGCATGGCGCAAGTCGGCGGTCCGCTAATTTTTCTTGTGTTTCTTACGCACTTTGTTCTCGCTGCCAGGAAAATTCCATTCCGGTTCGACGGCCAGAAAACCGTCATGCAGCATGCGAAGATGATGCGTCATGGCGACACGTGGCTATGGGTAGTCCAGGCTGTATCCGCGATGATCATCCTGATAATGGGCTCCATTCACATGTGGGTGGTGTTAACCGATCTGCCCATTACCGCGGCCAAGTCAGCAGCTCGAATCCAAGGCGGATTCTGGGCTGTTTTTTATTTGATCCTCCTGCCACTCACCGAGTTGCATGTCGGCATCGGTTTTTACCGTATCGGAGTGAAGTGGGGATTTGTGAAAGACACCAAGCGTTCCAAGTTCAAGCGTGGCGAGAATCTGTTGACGATGATGTTCATCGCCATCGGATTAATCACCTTGGTTCGCTTTCTGTTCCTGAGCGTCAATTAACGGAGTATCACCATGCAGACTATTTACACCGATTTACTCGTTGTCGGCGCAGGTCTTGCGGGAGAGCGTGCAGCTGTTGAAGCTGCCGACGCCGGATTCTCCGCCATTTGCCTCAGCCTTGTACCAGCTCGTCGTTCCCATTCATCCGCAGCACAGGGAGGCATGCAAGCCTCTTTGGGGAACTCCGTCATGGGCAAGGGGGACGGTCCTGACGTCCACTTCGAGGACACCGTTAAAGGATCTGACTGGGGGTGTGATCAGGAAGTGGCAAGAATGTTTGCCGATACCGCACCCATAGAAATGCGCCGCCTCGCTCACTGGGGCGTGCCGTGGAACCGTGTTGTTCCTGGCAAATCCATCTATTACAAAGGTGGTAAGCAGTTTGAAAAGGTGGAGGAAGAAGACAAGGAAGGGCTGATCATGGCCCGTTCCTTCGGCGGGACGGCCAAGTGGCGTACCTGCTATACTTCCGACGGTACCGGACACGCCGTCATGTGCACCATGGATAACCGGTGTGCGCAGGCGGGTGTCGAGGTCCATGACAAAACCGAAGCCATTGCACTGATTCAGGATGGCGACACCTGTTACGGCGTCGTTGCACGCTGCCTGCGTACAGGAGACCTGCGCGTCTATTTGTCCAAGGCAACGATGATCGCTGCCGGTGGTTTCGGTCGTATCTATCCCAACACAACCAATGCCGTAATCTGTGACGGCGGCGCACATACCATGTGTGTCGATACCGGTGTTGTTCCCATGGGCAATATGGAGGCGGTACAGTTCCACCCCACCGGTATTGTTCCTACGGATATCCTTGTCACAGAGGGGTGTCGCGGTGACGGAGGAACACTCCTCGACGTCAATGAAAAACGCTTCATGCATGAATACGAGCCGGATAAGGCCGAACTGGCTTCACGAGATGTCGTTTCCAGATGGATGACGCACCACATGCGAGAAGGGCATGGAGTCAAATCGCCTTACGGTGAACACCTCTGGCTGGATATACGCCATCTTGGGGAAGAGCATATTACGGGCAAGCTCCGTGAAGTATATGAAATATGCACGTACTTCCTTGGCGTGAATCCCATCCACGAACTCATCCCGGTCCGCCCGACGCAGCACTATTCCATGGGCGGGGTCCGAACCAATAGGGATGGCGCAGCCTATGGGGTCAAGGGGCTCTTTGCGGCAGGCGAAGCTGCATGTTGGGATATGCACGGCTTCAACAGATTGGGCGGCAATTCACTGGCAGAGACCGTTGTGGCAGGCGGTATTGTCGGTAAGAAAATCGCCGAATACCTTGAAGGCTGTGAAACCGAGTTCAAGACCGCTCTTATTAACGATGTGGTCAAGCTGCAGAAGCAGCGCATAGATGATCTCGTTACTTCCGCCAATGGCTCCGAAAATGTCTACAAGGTTCGGAAGTCCATGCAGGATGCGCTGAACAAAGGCGCAAACATCTTCCGCACAAAAGACGGCCTGGAAGAGTGCGTCAGCTCTCTGCAGGAAACGCTTATTCGCGCGAAGAATGTTGGACTCCGTTCAAATGGCAGAGGGGTTAACCCCGAGTTGGCCGTTGCGCTGAAGCTGGAAGGGCAGGTCAGGATGGCGCTTATGGTTGCTTATGGCGCCTTGCAGCGTACAGAGTCACGTGGGTCGCATAACCGTGAGGATTTCCCCGCACGAAACGACCGAGACTGGCTCAACCGTACACTGGCCTACTGGAAGAATGCAGACGATACATTGCCTACCCTGGAATATGAACCGGCAACAGAAGTGGTCGAGATTCCTCCGGGTGATCGTGGTTACGGCAAGTCCGAAATCATCAGCGCCGACGACAAGAAGGAATAGAGAATGTCCAGATTATTGAAATTCAACATCTTCCGCTATAATCCTCAGGACGAACAGTCTGAGCCTCATATGCAGGAGTTCGTACTTGAAGAGACCGACTCCATGACGCTCTTCATTGCGCTTAACCGTCTTCGTGAAGAGCAGGACCCGTCCCTGCAGTTCGACTTTTGTTGTCGTGCGGGAATATGCGGTGCCTGCGGCATGGTTATCAATGGTCGTCCGGGGTTGGCGTGTCATACCAAAACGCGTGATCTCCCTGGAGAGATTACGCTGTTGCCGTTACCGGTCTTCAAGCTCGTTGGTGACCTCTCGGTCGATACCGGTTCGTGGTTCCGGGAAATGTATACAAAAACCGAGTCCTGGATTCACACGGACAAGGAGTTCGACCCGGAAGCACTGGAAGAGCGCATGGACAACAAGGAAGCTGTTGCCATCTATGAGCTGGAACGGTGTATCGAATGTGGCTGTTGTGTTTCGGCCTGTGCCACGGCCCGATTGCGCGAGGACTTCATCGGTGCTGCAGGGCTGAACCGTGTCGCCCGATTCCTGATCGATCCGAGGGACCAGCGCTCCGATAGTGACTATTATGAAATAATAGGTAATGATATGGGCATATTCGGATGTATGGGCCTGCTGGCTTGTGAAGACGTGTGTCCCAAACATCTTCCGTTGCAAAACCAACTCGGCTTTTTGCGGCGCAAGATGGGTATTACCTCTTTGAAGAGACTCTTCAGGAAGTAATCGACCCCGTACAATACTTGGAGGCGAACGGCTTGAACAAGGTCGTTCGCCTCTTTGAGGAATAACAAGGCCGCGTCCCTTGAACCGCTCAAGGGATTGTGCGTCGTATTAGATGAAAAAGGTAGTGGGCTGCTTCGGAGGCCGCCCTTTTTCGAGCCGGTGGAGGCGATAAATGAGAGAAATACAGGCAGCGGATATTGTGGAAGCTGTGGCCAAGATGTGTGTGAAGGCCAATACAGAGCTTCCGCAGGATGTTCGCAATAAATTTGAACAGGCAATGGCCGAGGAGACTTCTCCATCAGCCAAGGAAGTTTTGCGTCAACTGCTGGAAAATGCCGATCTGGCCAATGAGACCAAATTGCCACTGTGTCAGGATTGTGGTTTGGCAGTGTTCTTTGTCGAAATCGGCGATGACTGTCGTGTGGTTGGCGGTAATCTGCGAGAACTGATCAATGAAGGGGTTCGTAAAGGATACGATGAAGGTTTCCTGCGCAAGTCAGCATGTGATCCGTTAACTCGTGCCAACACGGGCGACGGCACCCCTGCGGTCATTCATTTTGATGTTGTTCCCGGTGACAAGCTCAAGATTTTCTTCATGGCCAAAGGTGGTGGTTCTGAAAACATGTCTCGCGTCACCATGCTTGCCCCAGCGCAAGGGTGGGAAGGCGTCAAGCAGTTCGTCATCAATCGTGTGGCTGAAGCCGGACCGAATCCCTGTCCGCCGACTATCATTGGCATCGGCATAGGCGGTACGTTCGATCATTCGGCAAAGATCGCCAAAAAGGCGCTCATGCGCGATCTGGATGATACGCATCCTGACCCGGAACTTGCCGCCAAGGAAAAGGAACTGGAAGAAGCCCTCAACAAACTGGGCATAGGTCCCATGGGATTGGGCGGCAAGACAACAGTCCTTGGTGTTAAAATCGCCATGGAGCCATGCCATCTGGCCAGTCTTCCTCTGGCTGTGAATGTTCAGTGTCACTCCCAGCGTCATGAGGAGGTCATTCTGTAATGGCTGAATACAAATTGAATACACCGTTGACAGATGAAGACATTGAGCAGCTCAAAGCTGGTGATGTGGTTTTCCTCACAGGCACGATTCACTCTGCTCGCGACGCTGCACACAAAAAGCTTTTCGAGTTGCTGGATGCAGGTAAAGAGTTACCTTTCGACCTCAATGGTTCGGCAATCTACTACGTTGGGCCATCTCCTGCGCCTCCGGGCAGACCCATCGGTGCTGCCGGTCCCACCACAAGCTATCGCATGGATACTTATGCGCCACGACTGCACAGCCTGGGTATGAAGGCCACCATCGGTAAAGGCAAACGTTCCGACGAGGTGAAAGCCGCCATGCAGGAACACAAGGGCGTTTACTTTGGCGCAACAGGTGGAGCAGGGGCATTGTTGTCCAATTCCATAGTTGAATCAGAGGTCATAGCATTTGATGAATTGGGCCCTGAAGCCATCCGCGCAATGAAAGTCAAAGATTTTCCTTTGTTGGTGATCAATGACTGTCATGGGGGTGAACTCTACGTCAAACCTGATTTGGAAGCTGCATCATAAGGCGCTTGACAGGATCGATGATTTGATTCACTGAGGGGGCAGGACGACGTCGTTGTCCGGCCCCGTGGCGGTACCTTCCGATGGGGTCACAATTCGACAATGTAGAGGTTTGTCATGGAAAATTGCTACTTTGAAGATGTTGATCTTCGCAAAGACGATAAGAAAAACGAGAAGACGTACACGCCTTATCCCGGTGCGGATGAGAAGTATGACGATGGTTCTGATTGGCGTCTTTACAATCCCGACAAATATCGCGACCCCAACTGGTCACCAGACAAAGAGTAATACTATTTTGGAAAGGGGCCGCAAGGTCCCTTTCTTCGTATATCGGTTTCTAATGGGGGAGGCGTGCTCGTTGCACCGAGTCTGATCCTTTCTTGATCGGACTTCTGTCGCTACTCCTCGGTCTTTTTTTGCCTCAGAGCATCCTCCGTCTTCATCCTTCCTCACATCTCATTTCTGGCTGTATTGATAGAGCGGTGGTGGGGTGCTGTCTTTTCCTCCGAGCCATATCTTTTCGTTTTGCTGACCGGTGACACCTTGTTGTTGGTAAGCGATATCATTTTTGCAATTTTCTTCGTGTTAATGGCAGCAGTGCCTTGCGAATCAGTGTTTTTAGGAGTATCTGACATGTGCGCAAGGAGATAGTATGTCAGAATTATTTGCTCGTCGAATGGGTACTGTTCACCGTTCGTTTATCCGTGAAATATTGAAAGTCACCGCTGATCCAGAGATAATCTCGTTTGCAGGCGGTTTGCCAAATCCTGATCTGTTCCCGTTGGAATCAATGGATCGTGCATCCAGAGAAGTGTTTGCCAATATCGGGGCTTCCGCACTTCAATACTCCACAACGGAAGGCGACGCAGGGTTGCGTACAATAATCGCAGAACGGTATGCCAAACGTGGATTGTCTGTTTCGCCTGATTCAATTCTCATCACTACTGGTTCGCAGCAGATTCTTGATATCGTTGCCAAAGTCTTTCTGGATAAGGGGGACAAGGTCGTTATCGAGCGTCCGGGGTATCTTGGCGCTATTCAGGCTTTCTCCATATTTGAACCGGAATTTGTGGCAATCTCCTTGGAAAGTGACGGCCCTGATCTTGCTGAGTTGGAGCAGGCACTTCAGCAGGGAGCCAAGTGCTTTTACGCTGTTCCCAATTTTCAGAATCCGTCCGGTGTGAGCTATTCGCTGGAAAAGCGGAAGGCCGTTGCCAAGCTCATGGACACCTATGATGCTCTGTTCATCGAAGATGATCCATATGGAGAGCTCCGCTTCATGGGTGAGGATTTGCCCAGCGTTTATTCATTTCGCGAGAAACCCGGAATTCTGTGTGGTTCTTTTTCCAAAATCGCAGCACCGGGATTTCGCATCGGCTGGGTAGTAGCCGAGTCTCCCTTCTATGAGAAACTGGTCATTGCCAAACAGGCATCTGATTTACATACATCGACCGTGGCTCAAGCCATCATGCGTCGTTATCTGGAAACCAATGATATCGAATCACATGTGGGCCTGATCAAGGAACGATATGGCAGGCAGCGTCAGCACATGGTCGACATGATCCAGCAGCACTTTCCGTCGGTGGTCAATATAACCGAACCGGAAGGGGGCATGTTCCTTTGGGCGGCTTTACCTGAAGGCGTATCCTCCATGGATCTTTTTGATATTGCGATCAAGGACAAGGTCGCTTTTGTACCGGGAAGGCCATTTTATGTTGATGGAACCGGTGAGAATACATTTCGTTTGAATTTTTCCAATTCTGATGAGCAAAAGATCGAAGAAGGCATTAAGCGTCTGGGATCGAGTATCTCAACCCTATTGGACTAATATTGCCCGGAAATGAAGCGGGAATTGAACACAAGGTGAGTATTATGGCACAAAATATAGTTGTTATCGGTGGAGTTGCTCTTGGACCCAAAGCTGCTTGTCGTTTCAAGCGTCTTGAGCCGGGGTCCACAGTTACCATGATCGATCAGAGTTCGCTGATCTCCTATGGTGGATGCGGCATCCCATACTACGTTTCCGGCGATGTCTCTGATGCCAAGGAGTTGTGCGAAACCAGCTTTCATATGTTGCGTGATCCCAAGTTCTTCAAGGAAGTCAAAGGGGTTGATGTACAGATCCTGACCAAAGCGACGCGGATCGATCGCGAGAAGAAAGTCGTGGAAGTGGAAAATGTCACAACAGGTGAGTGCGCTGCCTTGCCATACGACAAGCTCGTTTACGCCACAGGCGCTTCTCCGCGCAAACTCAACTTGCCCGGCGAAGATTTGAAGGGCGTGAGTTATGTGTGCAACCCCGAGGATGCGACTCGAATTCGCGAAGGGATTTCCAGTGGCGTAGTTAATAAGGCCGTCATCGTCGGAGCCGGATTCATCGGGTTGGAGATGGCGGAGGCCTTTGCTGATATGTGGGGGATCGAAACCAGCGTAGTTGAAATTACCGATCAGGTAATGCCGCGGCTCGTGAGCCCTGCATTGGCAACCATGGCTCAGCAGCACATGGAAGAGGGCGGTGTTGATTTCTATTTTGGTGAAAGCGTGACCGCCATTGAGGGAGAGGACGGTAAAGTTGCTCGGGTTATAACCAGCAAGCGTACTCTTGAGGCTGATGTGGTGATCATTGCCGCTGGTGTTATCCCCAACTCCAAACTTGCTGAAGAGGCCGGATTGGCTTGCCATGAGCGCGGCGGTGTCATCGTTGATGAGTTCATGCGTACCAATGATCCGAATATTTATGCTGGTGGCGACTGCGCTATTGTCAAACATTTGCTGACCGGAGAGGGAGCTTTTCTCCCACTGGGATCTATGGCCAATCGTCAGGGGCGTGTGATCGGCAACAATCTTGCCGGTCGGGAAACTCGTTTTGACGGCGTGGTTGGTTCCTTTGTTGTGAAACTCTTCGAGACATCTCTGGCCGGAACCGGTCTTAGCCTTGAAGCAGCCAAAGCCGCTGGGTATGATGCGCTGAGCGTGTTGCTGATTCAGCTTGATAGGGCGCATTTCTATCCGACTAAAGAGTTGATGACACTGGAGATGGTTTTTGAAAAAGAATCACGCCGAGTCCTTGGCGTACAAGGCTTTGGTAGCTCCGGTGATGCGCTGGTCGGTCGAATCAACGCTGTGGCCGCATTGCTGAAGATGAACCCGACTATCGATGAAATTTCGAACATGGAGTTGGCGTACTCCCCGCCGTTTTCTGCTGCCATGGATATCCTTAATACCCTCGGAAACCTTGCAGACAATGCCATCCTCGGAATCAATCAGGGAGTTGGCCCCGATGGCTTCCAGGAACTGTGGAATCAGCGTGAAAGTGGCGACTGTTACTTTGTTGATTGCCGTGAAAAGGCTGATGCCGAGGAGTTGATGAAGCGCAATCCTGACTGGCATAACGTACCGCAGGGCGAAATTTATAACCGCCTGGACGAAATCCCCAAAGACAAGTCCGTCGTGTTGGTTTGCAATACCGGGGCGCGCTCATACGAAGCCCAGATCATGCTTCAGGATAAGGGGTATGAGAACATCATCAACATTCATGGCGGAATGGCTGCAATAAACAAGTACGGCGTCAAACTGTAAGAGGCTTCACTGCTTCATCTTGGATATCAAGGGATAAGCGAGGTTGTTGTGCGTTTTCTGATTGTCGACGACGACGAGAGCGTTCACCTTTTTCTGCAAACCGTTTTACATGAACACGGGCAATGCCACTGCATGTTTACGGGAGAAGAGGCCATAGCTGCTTTTGATGAAGCGCATCAGGACGGTGTACCCTATGATGTGGTGATGATGGATATTCTGATGCCTGGAATTGATGGGCATCAGGCCGCTGGTGTCATGCGAGAAAAGGAAGTTCAGAAGGGATTGAAGAAGCATGAGCTGTTCAAGCTCGTAATGATCACGTCATTGGTAGATGATACCAATGTATCCAAAGCTTTTTTTGATTCCGATGCCTCCTGCTACATTGTCAAGCCGCTTGAAAAGGATATTGTTCTGGATGAACTCAAGCGCAATCTGATTCTTTGATGAGCGGATACTTTGAAATGAATATAAAAAAGGGCAACCATATGGTTGCCCTTTTTTTCTGTATTCGATCTGAGTATTAAACTCGTCCTTCCTCAACGCCATGGCATGCGACAATTGTCCCATTGTCCAGCGTGCGCTGGGCTGGAACTTCCTGAGTGCATCGCTCATTGGCATGAGGGCAGCGTCCGTTAAAGACGCATCCACTGGGAAGGTTGATAGGGGTCGGTACATCGCCGGAGAGCTTGGTGTGGCCTCCAGCTTGTCCTCCCAGTCGGGGGATCGCAGACATCAGCGCCTGAGTGTAGGGGTGTTTGGGGCTGGTGAACAGCTCCTTGGCCGTTGCCAGCTCACAAACACAGCCGAGGTACATAACTGCGACACGGCTTGATATGTGTTCCACAACACTCAGATCATGGCTGATAAAGAGGTAGGTCAGTCCCCGTTGTTCCTGAGCATCCATCAACAGGTTGAGAATCTGCGCCTGAATGGAAACATCAAGCGCTGCGATTGGCTCGTCGGCTGCGATGAACTCTGGATCAAGGACGAGAGCGCGGGCAATGGAGATGCGCTGACGCTGTCCACCGGAGAACTCATGCGGGAAGTTTGACGCCCATCGAGGATCGACACCAACTTGCAACATGACCTCGGCAACCCGGTCCTTGACTTCTGCTCTTGTCATTTTGGGATTGTGGAACTTGACCGGCTCTTCAAGAATCTCACGAACAGCCATTCGTGGGTTCAGGGATGCATACGGGTCCTGAAAGACCATCTGCATCTTGGTACGGTACGGTTTCATCTGGCTGGAAGAGAGGTTGTCAATCCGTTTGCCGCGGTAGAGAATCTCGCCTTTGTTCGGCGGATACAGACCCATCACCGTACGGGCAAGGGTGGATTTACCACAGCCGGACTCACCGACAACACTGAGTGTTTCACCAGGCTCCACATTAAAAGTGACATTGTTAACCGCTTTGACAATGGACTGCTTGCGAGTGATTTTCCCACCTTCCAGGCTGAGCTGATCAAGAAAGCTGCCAGAGATGTCAAAGTGCTTATTGATGCCTTTTATTTCGAGAATACTGCTGCTCATATTACTTGTCTCCTTCACGAGCGAAGCAAGCAACTTCAGCACCATTTTCTAATTCCCTGAGCGTCGGGATATCGTGTTTACACTTTTCCAACTTGGCAAGGCAGCGAGGCTCGAACGGACAGCCCGAAGGCATGGCGAACAAGGACGGCATCATGCCGGGAATCTGGTTCAGTCGATTGCTGTTGCCTGCCATTTGCGGCAGGGCCTGGAGCAATCCCTGTGTGTAAGGGTGCTGCGGATTGCTGATGATTTCGGAAGTCGGGCCGATTTCCACGACCTTTCCTGCATAAAGAACAGCAATACGTTGCGTTACTTCCGAGACAACGGCCAGATCATGGGTGATGAGAAGCAGCCCCATGTTATCCGTTTCACAGAGCTCAAGGAGCAGTTCCATGATCTCTGCCTGAATGGTGACATCCAGGGCTGTTGTGGGTTCATCAGCAATGATCAACTGCGGGTTCGTCAGCAGCGATATGGCGATGACAATACGTTGTCTCATGCCCCCGGAGAACTCATGCGGGTACTGCTTGAGTCGTTTTTCAGGGGAGGGGATATATACTTTTTTGAGTTTGTCGAGACAGATAGCTTCGGCTTCCTGCTCCGACACGTCCATATGCGCCAGCACGGTTTCTTTCATCTGTGTGCCGATAGTCAGGACGGGGTTGAGCGTCATCATCGGATCCTGAAAGATCATGGAAATATGATTTCCGCGAATCTTTCGCATATCTTCATAGGAGTACTTCGCAATGTCGTCCCCATTGAAGATTATTTCACCGCCGGAAATTTTACCGGGTTTGGAAATCAGATTGATGATGGAGAACCCAAGAACGGATTTACCTGCTCCGGATTCGCCCACAATACCAAGACGTTCGCCTTTGTCGATGGAGAGTGAAACACCGCGCACAGCACGAAGCTTCTTTTCTCGCAGGTCGAAATCGACATTGAGGTCTTTGATGTCAAGGAGTCTTTCTTTCATGGCTTACCCCTTGTACAGTTTTGGGTTGAGGAAGTCGCGGATCCAGTCTCCAAGGAGGTTGATCACGAGAACCAGCAGGACAAGTAATATGCCTGGCAGGATGGTGATCCACCATGCGCCGGAAAAGATGTATTCAAAACCAGCGGTAATAAGTGACCCAAGGGATGGTTTGTTCATTGGCATGCCGAGTCCGATAAAGGACAGTGCAGCCTCACTCATGATGGCGTTTGCCACCTGGACAGTGGAGATAACCAGAACCGGCGAAAGGGTGTTGGGGAGTATGTGGCGCCACATAATACGAACTTTTGAAAGACCGATGATGCGGGCAGCTTCTACATATTCTTTTTTTCGTTCGGCAAGAACGGAGGCACGAACTGTACGCGCATACTGGGGCCATTCGGCAAGACCAATGATCAGAATGAGCAGGGGAGCTGCAATCTTCCCATAGTTCTCTACGCCAAACACTGTTTGGAAAATGGCACCGATGAAGATGGCTATCATATATGTCGAGAATGATAGCTGAACATCGGCTATGCGCATCATTATGTTGTCTAACCGTTTGATATAACCGGAAAGCAATCCGATTACGATTCCGAGGAAAGCCTGAAGAGCTACGGCTCCTATACCGATGACGATGGAAATACGCATGCCATAGAGCATTGTCGAAAGCATGTCGCGTCCCATGTCGTCTGTGCCGAGAAGGAATCGAGAGTCTCCTTCATCAGACCATGCGGGCGGCAGTTCGGAATCCATGATGTCAATTGTAGTGGGGTCGTACGGATCGTGAGGGGCTATGATGGGTGCACCAAAAGCGCCGACGACAAGAACGACCAGAATGGCAAAACTGACGTATGCCATCGGGTCCCGCAGAAACGAGTACAGGAAGAATGATTCTCTAAAACGTTGCCAACGTGATCGCATTACTTCCTCCCCGCTACGCGGACGGTTGGATTGACCAGTCCGTAAATCAGGTCAACAATGGTGTTGACCACTACGAAGATGAAGCCGACGACGACGATGTAGGACACCATGAGGGCGGTGTCGGCACGTTCAACTGATTCAATAAACATTGAGCCCATTCCCTGCCACTGGAAAACGGTCTCGGTGAGAATGGTGAATGCCACCATGATACCAAGCTGGACACCGCCAACGGTAATGACGGGCAGGAGGGTATTCTTGAAGGCGTGAACCAGCCAGACTCTGCGAGGCTTGATGCCTTTTGCCCAGGCGAATTTCACGTACTCGGTTTCCAGAACTTCCATCATTTCTGAACGGATAAGCCGTATGAATAAAGGGAGCATAATGGAAGATAAGGCGATGGACGGCATGACGAGATGCTTGATTCCATCCCATGTGAGCAATCCACTTTCCCACCACCCAAACAGGGTTACGGTTTCCCCTCTACCGAACGAGGGGAGCCATTTCAATTCTACCGAAAAAATATAGATCAGCAGGATGGCGGTCAGAAATACCGGCATTGAAACACCCACAATGGAACTTCCCATAACAAAACGGCTGAATAGTCGTTTGGGGTGAATTGCGGCGTATATGCCTAGTGGTATGGATAAACAGATGACGATGAGGGAAGCACAGAAAACCAACTCAAGCGTGGCCGGTGCTTTGGAGATGATGACTTCTGTAACAGGTTTTTTGAAGAAGAAGGAGCGGCCTAGGTCTCCTTGTACGGCGTTTTTGAGAAATCGCCCGTACTGAACCATAAACGGATCGTTTAGTCCTAGCTTCTCTCGTATCTCGGCGCGTTCCTCGGGGGTCACGCGCTCGCCGACCAATTCTCGCACAGGATCACCAAAGGCATTCTTGATGGAGAATCCGATCATGGAAATGATCAGCATGACCAAAAGAGCTTGGGCTATTCGTTTAACTGTAAATGCAAACATGTTTCTATAAAGTATAAGGTCTAAAGGGGAACCCCGATTTATACGGGGTTCCCCTTTAGATTTGTTTAACGTTTTTGTCTAGTAGAAATAAGCTCTACTTGATGACGAGATTGCCAAAGTACGGGAAGTTCATGACGTTCACGATGTCTTCGGTGTTCATGTTTTCCTTGGAAGCCCAGGAAAGGTTCTGCCAGTGCAGGGGAATGAAGGCTGCGTCATCGTAAAGGATCTGTTCAATCTCCTGAAGCATGGCTTTACGCTTTTCCATGTCAATCTCGGAGTTGGAGGCGACGGTCAGCTTATCCACTTTTTCATTACAGTAGTTACCGGAGTTATACTGACCGATGCCGGATTCTTTGTCGCGACACATGTACAGGTACTCGAAGAAGTTGGCGGAGTCTTCGGTGTCAGAGTGCCAACCGATCATTTGGATGTCAGCAACCTGAGCGTCGAACTGATCCCAGTACTGAGCCTTGGGCATGGTCTTCAGAGAGATCTTGATGCCGATCTTGGACATCATGGCCACGAAAGCCTGGGCGATCTTCTCGTCGTTTACGTAACGGTTGTTGGGAGCGATCATGGTGGCGGAGAAACCGTCAGCATAACCAGCTTCTTTCATCAACTCTTTGGCCTTGGCCAGGTCGTAGCGAAGCTTCAGCTCAGGATTGTGGCCCTGGTAGCCCTTCGGAGAGTTCTGGGCAGCAGGAGTAGCGAAGCCCTTCATGATTTTCTGGGCAACGCCGAGGCTGTTGTAAGCGTAAGCCATTGCCTGACGAACTTTGACGTTGGCAAATTCGGGGCGGCGTTCCTGGTTCAGTTGGAAGGTGATGATGCGGGTACCGGACATGGTGACCAGCTTCAGACCTTTGGTTTCCTCAATGCGGTCCAGGTCGTTCGGCGGAACAGGCATGATGAAATCGACATCGCCGGACAACAGGGCAGCTACGCGGGTAGGTGCTTCGCTGATCGGGGTCAGGATGATCTCATCAATGTTGCCGGTGTTCTTGTCCCAGTACTGGGTGAAGCGCTTGAATACAGTCTTCACGCCCTGTTCACGGGATTCAACAAGGAAAGGACCGGTGCCGGACTCATTGTAGTTGGCAAAGGAGTAATCAGTTTTGATGATTTCGTCCTTGGGCTTGTTGTTCTTTTCATCCATGCCGCTGTAGAAAGCTTTGTCCATGGGGAAAATGTAGGTAGCCATTGCCATGACCAGACCATACGGCTCCTTGGTAACTAGATCGACGGTGTATTTGTCGACAACTTCTGCACCAGTAAAGGCAGTGAACAGGCCTTTGAAGTCGTCGGACTTTTTCAGGCGATCGAGGGTGAAGGCAACATCTTCGGCAGTGAATTCGTTACCGGAGTGGAACTTCACGCCCTTGCGGAGGTAGAAGCGGGTCTTGGTGTCGGCTACGACTTCCCATTTCTCGGCCAGACGAGGCTCGAAGCCGCCATCTTTGGTCCAACGAACCAGAGGATCGAAAACCATGTGAGAGTACTGCAGCATGCCGCCGGAAAGCTGGACATGCGGGTCAAGGGATACCGGGTCGGCATCCATTGCCAGTTTCAGAGTTTTAGCTGCCATTGCAGGGGTGGCCAACATCATTGCGGTAACAACGAGTGTCAGCACCACGCTAGTGAATTTTTTCATAAAGGGATTCCTCCATAAAGTTGTCCTGTACACCTGATACGAGACCTCTGCACGGCAAATCCCACACTTTTACTCTTTAACTATTTGATTTATTATGCTATTATTTCTCCATCCAAAGGAGGAAGGCATGGCTATTCGGCAGAAAGGACCTCGGTTGGGTGATTACTTCCTGGGGCACCGCAGAACCAAGACCACATTTCTGGATGAGATCAACGAACTCATCGACTGGCAGCCCATCAACGCCTTTCTGTGCAAGAAGATCAGGCGCAAGGCCAACGCCGTGGGCAATCCCGCCTATCCGCCTCTGGCGATGTTCAAGATTCTGCTCTTGCAGCGTTGGTACAACCTGAGTGATCCGGGCGTGGAGCAGGCGCTGCTCGACCGGCTCTCCTTTGTCAGATTTACCGGTTTTTCCATCGAGGACGACGTGCCGGACGAGACCACCATATGCCGTTTCCGTAACGGTTTGATCCGCCTGAAGGTGCTGGACTCCTTGCTCGACATGCTTAACCGCCAGCTTGAAGGACAAGGGCTTCTTGTCCGTGAGGGAGCCGTGGTGGACGCCTCGGTAGTCGAGTCGCAGCGGCGGCCGCGCAAGGTTATCGACGTGATGCCTGAGGACCGTTCCGAGGACGCCGAAGAACAGGATGGGCCGGTGGACTGCCGGGTCAGCTATTCGGATGACGAGGAGGCGGCCTGGCTCCGCAAGAGAAATCGGGCCTATTACGGCTACAAGCTCCATGCCGCGACGGACAGTCGAGACGGGTTTCTGCTCTGTGGTCACATCACTCCCGCGAACCATTCGGACACGGGCGAATTCGAGCGGCTCGTGAATGGCGTCGGCCTTGATCCCGGCGCACGGGTTTATGCGGACAAGGGCTATTGCAGCGGGAAGAACCGGGACATTCTGTTTGATCGCGATTTGGAGGACGGAACCATGGACAAGACGCCTCGTGGCGGCAGGCTGACAGACTTCGAAAAGACCCGCAACCGTGACATCAGCAGCATTCGGCAAATAGTCGAGCGGGCCTTCGGCACACTCAAACGTGGCTACGCATTCTTTCGGTCCCGATACGTGGGTCGTGAGAAGGTGGAGGGAGAGTTCCACATCCTCGCCATGGCGTTCAATTTGAAAAAAGCTGTTCGACTGGCGCGAGCCTGAAGGGAGAGGTGCGTCCAAAATCCGGCATTTCGGCCAGAAATGGCAGGAAAAGGCCGGGAATGAGCCCAAGCTGGGGTGCGGTCAGAACATCAAATTGGGTGCGGAGCGCAAGGCACGGACGCGAAAAGGGGATGCGCAGAGGTCTCGATACAGGTGTATTCCATACCTCTCCTTGAGCCCTTGCGGGCCAGTGTCTTGCTCTATTCCAGTACTTCAAACATGGTTGATTCATAGTGAAACCCCATGCAAAAAAAGAGTAGATCAAAACTGACCTTACATACACCTTTCGCTCAATTTTAACAATAGACACGTGCTATTAAGAATGACCTAGCGAAAGCATATGTGGACCACCTTTCAAATTGTAAACATATGTTTGTTATTGTTTGTTTTTTTGCTTTTTATGTGCTGGGTATCCAGTGAATTCGATGACATAGGTGGTCCCGGCCGATTTTCCATTTTGGAAAATTTTTCACAACATGAGACCTCTGCACGGCAAATCCCACACTTTTACTCTTTAACTATTTGATTTATTATGCTATTCTTTCTCCATCCAAAGGAGGAAGGCATGGCTATTCGGCAGAAAGGACCTCGGTTGGGTGATTACTTCCTGGGGCACCGCAGAACCAAGACCACATTTCTGGATGAGATCAACGAACTCATCGACTGGCAGCCCATCAACGCCTTTCTGTGCAAGAAGATCAGGCGCAAGGCCAACGCCGTGGGCAATCCCGCCTATCCGCCTCTGGCGATGTTCAAGATTCTGCTCTTGCAGCGTTGGTACAACCTGAGTGATCCGGGCGTGGAGCAGGCGCTGCTCGACCGGCTCTCCTTTGTCAGATTTACCGGTTTTTCCATCGAGGACGACGTGCCGGACGAGACCACCATATGCCGTTTCCGTAACGGTTTGATCCGCCTGAAGGTGCTGGACTCCTTGCTCGACATGCTTAACCGCCAGCTTGAAGGACAAGGGCTTCTTGTCCGTGAGGGAGCCGTGGTGGACGCCTCGGTAGTCGAGTCGCAGCGGCGGCCGCGCAAGGTTATCGACGTGATGCCTGAGGACCGTTCCGAGGACGCCGAAGAACAGGATGGGCCGGTGGACTGCCGGGTCAGCTATTCGGATGACGAGGAGGCGGCCTGGCTCCGCAAGAGAAATCGGGCCTATTACGGCTACAAGCTCCATGCCGCGACGGACAGTCGAGACGGGTTTCTGCTCTGTGGTCACATCACTCCCGCGAACCATTCGGACACGGGCGAATTCGAGCGGCTCGTGAATGGCGTCGGCCTTGATCCCGGCGCACGGGTTTATGCGGACAAGGGCTATTGCAGCGGGAAGAACCGGGACATTCTGTTTGATCGCGATTTGGAGGACGGAACCATGGACAAGACGCCTCGTGGCGGCAGGCTGACAGACTTCGAAAAGACCCGCAACCGTGACATCAGCAGCATTCGGCAAATAGTCGAGCGGGCCTTCGGCACACTCAAACGTGGCTACGCATTCTTTCGGTCCCGATACGTGGGTCGTGAGAAGGTGGAGGGAGAGTTCCACATCCTCGCCATGGCGTTCAATTTGAAAAAAGCTGTTCGACTGGCGCGAGCCTGAAGGGAGAGGTGCGTCCAAAATCCGGCATTTCGGCCAGAAATGGCAGGAAAAGGCCGGGAATGAGCCCAAGCTGGGGTGCGGTCAGAACATCAAATTGGGTGCGGAGCGCAAGGCACGGACGCGAAAAGGGGATGCGCAGAGGTCTCAACATATTTGAAATGTCGAATCGAACTTCGCTTTCTTCTTGAGTTTGGAGCGGCTGCGGAAAATCGATGCAGTTAAAATAGTTCAAGATTGTAAAAATGAAAACAGCCCCGGTTGAAACCGGGGCTGTCCAAATAATCAGATAGGTGACCATTACCGTAAGTAATGGTGAGGGGATGTATTAATCAAATCGTTGGGCTGTTTTGGTAAGCTCGAAGTCAAGAGGCGAAGCGTCATTCATGACATGTTTTACCAGTGCCAGCGGACTCATATATTGCTTCCGCCAATCCATGACGATTTCTACGCCGTTGTCTAGAAGCTCGATGCTCTTGACGATCGGACGAATATCCACTTCCTTGAGTCCTTTTTTGGTGCGTTTCTCAATGATGAACTCGTTGGACTCCATGAATTGTTCCCATTCTTTCTGATGGGTTTGATTGTCAGCAGTAAAGGTCAGCTCAAAGACTTCTTCAACTGACTGCGGCTGCTTCTTGCCCATGGAGAGTCGATCTGCTTTCAAAGGCGCAAGTCCTTTGGGCATTTGCGGAATCAAGCGTTTGACGATGTCACTGGCATCAAAATCTTCTCTGAAGAAGACGTTGATCCATTCGGCAGTACTGGACACTCCCACGGGAAGCGCCTTGCCGAAAGAGAGCTTGGGCATGGGGTGAAAACCAGCGGAAAAGGACAATGGTAAACGGGCGCGTCGAAATGCACGTTCGAATACCGCTTGGAGTTCAAGCTGACTCAAGTACGCTGCCGGACCATTCTTTTCGTACCAGATTCTGAAATGGGAACCTCGTACCGTCAGGTCCGGCTTCTCAACAGAGTAGGGAGGCTGCTCCGATTCCTGATCCCGTTCAGAGAATATCATTCTCGGGCGAATCTCTTTTTCTTTGGCTTGCTTCTCCAGGGTGGAAGTATGCCCATCGAATTCGCATACGCCACAATTGCGGCATGCCGCATACCGGCAATCGCTGGTTATTTTCCCGGACAGGGCGCGGTCACGCTCCTTCAAGAGGAACTGCTTCGTGAGGCCACATGACAAGTGGTCCCAAGGCAAGGGGCCTTCGGGGTCCCTTGGTCCGACAAACTCATCCCAGGACAAGCCGGCTTCGTCCATTGCTTCTTTGTATGGCTCAAGCTTGAGATGATCTTTCCAACTGGAGAACAACGCTCCTTTGGAGTAAGCGCGCTCAACGACTTCGGCGAGCCGTCTGTCGCCGCGAGAGAATACACCTTCAAGTGAGGTCATTTCCGGCTCATGGAAACGCATGTTGATTCGCTTGTGGCGCTTGAATTGGTCACGCAGGTAGCCGATTCGACGATATATCTCATCAAAAGAAATCTGTGGTTCCCACTGGAACGGGGTGTGCGGCTTTGGAACGAATGGTGATACGGCAGCTGTAACCTGCAGGCGTTTGATATGACGCCCCGCAGCATCACGAACCTTGAGGCAGAGGTTGACTATGGCGTCCAGATCTTCGTCTGTCTCGGTGGGGAGGCCGATCATGAAGTACAGTTTTACTCCCTGCCAGCCGTTGTCAAAGAGCATCCTGACATGTTCGATCAGTCCTTCTTCATCCACGCCTTTATTGATTACGTCCCGCAGGCGCTGGCTTCCGGCTTCGGGAGCAATAGTTGCTCCTGTACGACGAATGGACGAAATACGCTCCATTATCGGTGATGAAAGCGACCCAACCCTGAGAGAGGGGAGGGAGATGGAAATCTGTTCCGCAGCACATTTATCAAAGCTGCGTGTGAACAGGGAATCCAACGCAGAGAAGTCGCCTGTGGAAAGCGAGAGCATGGATGTCTCTTCGTAGCCGGTCTGATCCAGCCCATCCGTCAGTATCTCGTCGATTGTTTCAAGAGAACGCTCGCGAACAGGGCGGTAGATCATGCCAGCCTGACAGAAACGACACCCACGGGTGCATCCCCTGGCTATCTCCATGGTCAGGCGATCATGTACTGCGTCAAAGGCTATGACTTGTCCCTTGGGGAAGCATGCCTTGTTCAAGTCATCGATGACTGCCTTTTCAATTGTTTCATATCCGGAAACCAGAGGTTTGAGGGCTTTGCCCGGCCCCTGACCTTCAAAGAATTCCGGAATGTAAATCCCAGGTATTTCTATGAGTCGTTTGAGCAACGCTTTGCGATCCAACCCTTCCTCTTTGGCTTTTTCGATACACCCAAGGACAGCCGGGAGCGCATCTTCTCCATCGCCAAGAACCAAGGCATCAAAGAAAGGAGCCATAGGTTCGGCATTGAATGCAGCACCACCACCCCCAATGATCAGCGGGTGGTCTTCATTGCGGTCGGCACTTCGAAAGGGAATATGTGCCAGATCAAGCATGTAGAGAATGTTTGTATAACAAAGCTCATGAGTGATGCTGAATGCGATGGCATCCATATCTCCCAGCGGAGTGTCGGATTCAAGCGTCGCCAAGGGGAGGTTGTGATCACGAATGATCTCAGCCGTTTCAGCACATGGAGTGAACACCCGTTCAGCCCAGAAATTTGGATGAGCGTTGACTGCTTCAGACAGGATTTTCTGTCCGAGGTAGGACATGCCGACTTCGTACATGTCGGGGAATGCAAGTGCGCATCGAACTGTCACGTCGGACAGGGACTTTGTTGTCGTTCCCCTTTCGCTGCCGAGGTAGCGGGAGGGACGGGGGAGAATGGGCAGAAGTTCTTTCATGCGGGGAATCTAAAAAGGAAATGCTGTTTGGTCTACAAAAAAAACAATCATATAAATGATGCGTAGTTGTAGGTGGTTACTGCTGCGTGGTCCAAACCATACTGTAAAGAATCGACAGTGAGAACTATTACTTGTCTTGGGATGCATATTGTGTAATACAATTAGCCAAAAGATATAGTTTTTTTCTCAAAAGAGGAGTGTATATGCTATATTGGTCTGTAGTATTCTTTATCGTAGCCATAGTTGCAGGTATCTTCGGCTTTGGCGGTATATCAGCAGCAGCTACAGGTGCAGCAAAGGTGCTGTTCGTTATCTTTTTAATTGCTTTTGTCGTATCGTTAATATTTGGGCGACGTCGTCCAAAGTTATAGTATGTTGAAGCAATAGTAGGTTTAAAAAAGGAGTTTATTATGAATTGGCTCAAATATGTATTGGTTGCAGTCTGCTTGACGCTTATGCTGGGATTCAGCTTGGGATGCGAGCAGGAAGGTCCAGCCGAGAAAGCCGGGAAAACCATTGACCAGACCGTCGAAGATGTTGGTGACAGCATAGAAGATGCTGGTGACAAGATCGAGGATAAACTGGACAATTAATCAGTCTACCTGATGGACGGGGCTTAGGGAGTTTCGGCATGGATTTCCTGCAAGTGTTTGAAATAGACTGGACACGAGTCGGCTGGCATTTGCGGCATTTGCTGGTAGCCTATGTTCTCGCCTTACCAATTGGGTTTAATCGAGAACAGAGTGACACGCGTTTTGGTATGCGAACATTCCCACTTGTGGCGGTTGTTACGTGTGGGTTCATGCTGGTAGGAATATCCGTGCTGGATTCCACCGAAGCTGAATCGAAAGTGTTTCAGGGTATTGTTACCGGGATCGGTTTTCTCGGCGGAGGCGCAATCCTCAAGGATGGTGGCTCGGTCATTGGAACCGCAACGGCAGCAAGCATATGGAACACTGGAGCAATCGGTATAGCCGTAGCCTTCAACCAATATGAGATTGCCATTGTGTTGAGTCTGCTCAACTATGTGACGTTACGATTGGTTGGAGGCGTGAAAAAGCAAGTCAAAGAAGCTCAGGATGATCAATGAAAAAGGGCCGGTTCATCGCGAACCGGCCCTTTGTTTTTCTGAACGGGTGGTTAGACGAGGTTCAGCCCGCCACCGCCGGAGCTTTCGCCACCGCCGGAAAGATCAAGACCGCCACTGGTCATGGAGATATTGGTGGCAGCTTCGATATATTTGGTTTTCAATTCTTCAGGGCATGTCTTGTATTCAAACAAGACGTTATCCATGGAGATTTCTCCATGCATTTCCTGGTCAAAGGGGTAGCCGAAGGGCAGCAGAACCATCTGTGTGCCGGACTGAGTCGGCATTGCCTGAATGGATGCAGGCTCCTCGATTACTTTTGCCTCTTCGTTGAATTTGCCGACGACCATATCGCCGGAAACGAGTTTGACCAGTCTGATATCATGACTCATGGTTTGTCTCCTTAAAATTTGTGTTGGGTGATTAAGTAGGTATGGTGACGCGCGCTGTCAAGGTGCGTTGTTATTACAGGACACAATAAGTGCATCGGTGGTTGTTAGCAAAGTTAAGGGCGGACCTGTAGGTAACAGGCCCGCCCTATATAGTGTGGGGGGAATCGGGTGCTGTTATGCCTTTTCCGGTCCGTGAAGGACGGCCATGACTTCATTGGTGTCTGCGGGGATAGCCGCCTCACCTTTTTGGTTGAACTCCATCTTTGATGCTGCATAGATGGCGATGAAGGAGAAGATCATGACAAATCCGCCGGGGTTTTTGAACTGAAGGAAAGTGGGAAGCAGGTCTTTGCCGAGGATCATGAAGAATGATCCGATAATGCCTGTCGCCAGGCCGGCAATGGCTCCATTTTTTGTCATCCTCGGCCACCAGACTCCCATGACCAGTACCGGGAAGAAGGTGGATGCGGCAATGGCGAATGCAAGCCCGACCAAGACGGCGATCTGCATGGATTCAGCCCAGAATCCCAGAGGGATACCAAGAAGCCCGACGAGAACCGAAGAGAAACGGGCGACCATGACACGAGAGTGTTCAGGCATGTCCGGCTTGAAAACATTGACGACGAGGTCATGGCCGATGGCACCGGAGCAAGCTATGATCAATCCTGCGACTGTGGACAGAATGGCTGCAAAAGCTCCGGCCACAACGATACCGAGAAGGACTTGTCCGCCGAAGTGTGAACCGGCAACGGGTACGGCAAGGTTTTTACCGTTGGCAGCCAACCATTTCATCAAATGCGGGGATACACCAAGCGCCTCTCCTTGCAGGTAGGTATATCGAACAACGTGACCGACATATGGGCTCAGGATGTAGAACATGCCGATAAGCAGGAGGACGTAGATAACCGTTTTGCGGGCAGCCTTTCCATCTGGAGCCGTATAGAAACGAACCAGAATGTGCGGAAGCCCGGCTGTACCGAACATCAGTGCCAGCAACAAAGACATCGTGTCCTTGAAGTTCGTCAGCCAGTAAGCCGGACTGGTGTATGCTGCGCCGTCGAACATTTTGCCGGTCATCGGGTCCGGTCCTTTGAATGTGGCAAGGAAGTTGACGACGTCGGTGTAGGTGTATCCTTTGAGCATGAAGGGGATGAAAGCGAGCAAGAACATTGCGCCGAACAAAATCCAGAACTGAACGAGCTGGTTGACCGTTGTTGCTTTCATGCCACCGACAGTCACGTAGAAGGTGATGATACAGGCAATGATGATGATGGAGGTTTTGTAGTCAAGATTCAGGAGCAATCCCATGACTTTTCCGGCTCCCAGCATCTGCGGCGCCATGTAAAAAAGTGAAATGAAGAGAACGCCGATTACGCCAAGAATACGAGCCCATTTGGAGTGGAATCGCTCTGACACGAAGTCGGGGACCGTGTATCGACCAAATTTACGTAACGGGCTGGCAAGGAAAAGCAGCAGTGCGATGTATCCTACAAAGAACCCGAGCGCGTAAATGATGCCGTCAAACCCGAAAAGAAAGGCGACACCAGCAACACCCAGGAACGATGCTGCAGACAGGTAGTCCGACGAAATTGCTGAAGCATTAATGAATGAATTGACCTTGCGTCCGGCCAGATAATAGTCGGCAGACGTTTTCTGGCTGCGGAACATGAAAGTCGTTACGATGGTGAAGGCCAGCATGCACCCGATGAGGATGAGGGCCATGATTGGTATTTGGTAACCAGCTTCCATATTATTTACCTCCCATGTCGGCTTCGATTTCATCTTCCATTCTATTGGCTTTGCCGACGTACCAAATGAACAGTGCCCAGGTGATAGGGTAAACGGCCACGGCTACAAGCCAGTAGTGGAGGGGAAACCCCATGATTGCCACATCAGTGATGGACTGGCTGGCCATGTATACGACCAGAAAAATGGAAATAACAAAGGCGAAGTAGGGAATACCTATTCCCAACGCGAATTTGAGTTGGCGTTTACGTATTGCGTCGATTCGTTCCATGGTCTCTCCCCTTGTTTGTGGTTGCTTTCATTGCCGTTGATGTCCTTTTACAGTAAAGAAATAAGAGAAAGCATGGCATTTCCGGCCAACGGTCAAACTCGACAGATTGCGGGTTGGTGCTTGTTGGCAGCTTCGGTTAACGGGGCATTTTGTGCGGTGAGCGGTGGCAACCTGTTTCAGGGAGAGCACTTTGAGCGAGCGATCAACGGTTTTTTCTTCTCCCGGGGCTCAAAATGAAGAGGAGTATGCTCAGCCGACAGCTATTAATCATGAGTTGTTGGAGATGGCTCGTGACGGTAAACTTGCCGGCATACGGCGAACCCGGATGGACCTCGTAGAGGACTGGTTAGATCTAGGGCTTTCCGCAGAATCCATTTGTAAGCACCTCTCTGCCTTTAATCAGGCCGTCATACTGGCGGTGCTGGAATTCCACGCCGAGGTCCACCCGTGGTTGCGGCAATGCTCGTTCATGGAGTTTGGATCAGGGGGGCGCGAGGAACAGGTTCTTGGGTCTGATCAGGACAACGGTCTGCTGCTTAAAGTTGATCCGGATGCCGATGAACTTGAAGACGTCACTCAATCCATAGTTATCGCCCTTGATGGAGCTGGCCTTCCTTTGTGTGAAGGCGGCGTAATGGTCAGTAATGCCGATTGGCGGGGCGATTTCGAGACATGGATTGACCGGCTGATGAACTGGCTCTCCAATCCGGTGGAGAAAGGACATTGGCAGTCCGGTCTCATTTTGGATTTTCGCTCAGTATTCGGTCCTGGGCGCGATGTCCTATTGTTGCGCCAGCGGCTGTGGGAGTATGTCCGAAACAAGCCTATCGCATTATCGCTCCTTGTTCGGGAGTTAACAGATTATCGGCTGCCTCTTACGTTTTATGGTGCTTTCATTACAGAGAAGGAAGGACCGTGGCACGGCTTTCTGAATATCAAGAATTCCGTGTTGTCTCACCTGACGAATTGTGTGCGAATTCTGGCTCTTAAATATGATTTACACCCGGCGAACACCTGTGACAGGTTGCGTCTGTTGATAGCTCAAGGACACATAACTGCACGACATGGTGAGCAGTTGCTCCAGGCCTGGGAGTATTTGCAGAGAAAACGGCTGACCATTGGTTTGGATTGTTTGAAGGAAGGTCTCCCTCCACATAACTACATTAAACCAGTTGGTTTGAGTAAAGAAGAAAAGATGCAGCTTAAGTCAGCGGTGCAAACGGTTGAGAAGCTTGTTCGGCTTGTGCAGGCAGGAGCTGGTTTGTAGTGGTTCCGTTCTTGCAAATCATATTGAATTCGAAGTGTTTTTTGACGGTGACCATTCCCGAGGGGTAATCCTGTGAACGTTCTCATAATCAATCTGACTCGCTTCGGCGACTTGATTCAAACCCAACCTGTCATTTCGGGGTACAGACAAAGAGGAGCCAAGGTTGCTTTGGCATGCCTCCAGAATTTTGCTTCGGCCTCGTCCCTGTTGAATGGGGTTGATCATGTCTTTTCATTCCCCGGGGCTGACCTTCTTTCGCGACTGGATACTGACTGGCGATTGGCTGTCAAACGGGTCGATGAATACAAGGCTGCGGTGTTCGACTCCTTCAAGCCGGATGTTGTGATTAATCTGACCCCGTCAGTGTCTTCTCGGTTACTAACGCGTGCCATGACTCCCCAGGACAGCTCTGTGGCTGGATTCAGTATTGATGATTTCGGATTCAATGCCGACACATCGGCCTGGGCTGCCTATTTGCAGCTGGCCGGAGGCAATCGAGCCGCCAGCCCATTTAATATATGTGATATATTTCGTCGAACGGCAGGGTTAAATAATGAGGGCAATTCTCTGGAGCTTTCCCATCCAGGCCCAGATCAACTGGAACGAGCCGATGCGCTCTTGTCTCCTATAAAAGGATATGACTGCAAAGGGATTGTTGCGCTCCAGATGGGAGCCAGTGAAGATAAACGCCGCTGGCCCGTGGATCACTTTCGTCGAGTCGCCGAAATGGTTTGGCAGCAGGATGGATATGTTCCTGTACTGCTCGGAACCAAAGAGGAGCAGCCGCTCGGTAAACGGTTTAAGGAAGGCTATGATTTCCCGGTCGTGGATTTGATGGGACAGACAAGTCTGCAGGAGTTGTCTGCTGTGCTATTAAGGTCCAAGGCGTTAGTGACGAATGACACTGGTACAATGCACCTTGCGGCCGGACTGGGAGTGCCTGTCTCTGCTGTTTTTCTCGCCACAGCCCAACCATGGGATACGGGACCTTATCGTCCGGGCAATATATGCCTCGAACCCGACCTGCCGTGTCACCCCTGTGAATTCGGGAAGCAGTGTCCCACTGATAATGCCTGTCGGCAGTCGGTTGATCCGACCACTGTCTACCAGACGTTGGGTGCTATGTTGAACGGTGATTCCATTAGTGAGCATAGCGGGGCCAGAGTATGGCTTACCCGCCTTGAGGACGATGGTTTCATGGGGTTGGAATCGCTCTCCGGCCACGACCAGAGTGACCGGGCATTATGGATCGCCTTACAGCGTGCGCATTATCTTCCGTTTCTCGATGGAAATGCTTTAGAAGGGAGCACCGGACTGGCCGAGAATCTGACCTCGGAAAAAGCGGCAGAGCTGTCCAAAACTTTGACGAGTGCTCGCGATATGTTGTTCCTCCTTTCCCGTCAGGGCATGCTGTTGCTCAAAAATCCGAGACCACAGGCCAAGGCCAAGTTTCTGGCCACATGGCAGGGGCTGCAAAATGTGCTGAGTGACACTAAAGAGCTTAATATACTTGGATCATTGTGGATGTTTCAAACCCAGCAATGTGGTGATGATATGGCTTCGCTTCTGGAGATGATCGAGCGTTACCGTGCACTTGTTGGCTCTCTCTGTTCAGAATTTGAGCAGTAGGCACGATTATTGAATGTGCAGAGCAAAACCGAGTTAAACGGAAAAAATTCATCTCACTATTGAGGAGGAGATCATCATGATCCTTATTGATGGAAAGCAGTATGACATCTCAGGTCAAAATTTTGAGAACCTTGAGCAGGTTTTCGATCAGGTGGTCCAGGATGGCCATCTTGAAAATCGTATTGTTACTGACGTGAAAGTGAATGAAGAGCCGTTCACGGAAATTTATCCGCATCAGGCTGAAGATATCGAAATGTCGGAAGTTGAATCCGTTGAAATCGTGACCATGGCAACCGACGACATGGCTGTCGAGATCACTCTTGAGCTCTACAAGGTTGTCAACATCATGGCTGAAGGCGGCAAGCATGTTGCCGAACTCTTCCGTCAAGCAGATGACGCCGAGGCCCTTGAAACCTATCAGGACCTTCTTGAAGTCATTAGAAACTTCCTGCGCATGGTCGGTGTGCTCCGTGACGAGTATTCGCTCAAGGATCACAAAGAGTATGAGCGCAATGCGGAAGAGTTGAACGATATGTTCACTGAGATGTCCACCGTACTTGAGAACGAGGACTGGATTCTTCTGGCCGACTTGCTCGAGTACGAATTCCTTCCGGCGGTGGAAAAGTGGAAGCGCGTTATCAAGCAGATTCGCGACGACATTCGCGAAGCAAAGAAGAGGTAGACATGGCTGCCCGTCGTGAGATGCTCGATCAGGCATTGTCCATTGGTCGCAGGGAACTCGGTTTTCTTGCTGATGGTGATGTGTTTGAAGCGGAAAAGTTGGCCAAGGATCGTGAGCGCATTCTTGATGAAGCGATAAACGATCTGGACCGTGCTCACTTGGAGCAACTCTCTGACAAGCTGGTGGAAATGCGGTCATTGCAAAATGACATAACAGACGAAGCTCGGAAGCTGCACAGTTCTCTCAAGCAGGATCTGCTCAGCATGCGGAAGCAAAACAAGCGAATTGCCGGATACAGTTTCGGTGCCGGAAATATGCCGCGTCTTGCCCGCCAGCGATTTATCAATAAGAAAAGTTGATCTCAAAGCAGTGAATGAAATCAAAGCCGCCCCGGATTATCCGGAGCGGCTTTTCTTATTTAATTTTGGTCTGGTATCAATCAAATAATTCCCAGCGTACCAAAGAGCCTTCGGGTTCGCCGTAGCCTGTGAACTTCACCCCTAATCGAGTCGTGCCGGGGCGCCCCTCGTGCATGGTACGAATCTCGCCTGCATACCAATACGGTTTGAAGGTCTTTTCCCTGAAGTTGAACATGAACAGGTTGATGGCAACCGGCACGCCTACGGCACAGTTCTCGTTGAGGTTGGTGTTGTGCACGGAAAGTCCGATGCCGCCGTGGGAAATGTTCAGTACAGCATTGGCATTGCTTACGGAATTCTCGGAGTTGAATGAGTTGACGCTGATATGAGGTGTCGCATCCTGGAAGGGAATATCCGATGAAAATGGATCATCGATCCAGAGCTTTACTCGGATGAACTGTTGGTCGGCCACGCGCTTGCGGGCGTGTTTGCGCCGGGGCATCATGGTAAACTTTTGAGGGACCGACAGGACGATTCTATCCGGTTTTCTCCCATCAGTTTCGGATTCGATAACCGTTGAAACAAATGCATTTACCTTGTCGGATACGGTCTTTTTCGGTGCAAAAATACAAGTGATCAGGTCACCTTTCTTTGCATCCAGTGGTTTTAGCCGGTCAATAATCTCACATTTGATTTTACCGGAAGATACACTGGTAAAAACGCATCGCGTACTTATGTCATCAGTATCCTGACTGGTGGATACATCAACCACACTTCCTTCCTGTTGAATGATTTTTGGAATGTTCACACGCTTGGCGGACGTGCGACCTCCCTTGGAGCGGAACAGGCGGAGTGCAATGATGACAAGTATGAGAGCCAGTCCGCCGAGTATGACAGCCCCTCCATACCCAAGAAGCTGCCCAGGTACATCCGGGGCAAGCGCTTGCACCCATTCTTTCAGGCCGTTGCTGATTGCGTTTATAAAATCGGTCATGCGAGGGAGTGTCCGTATTAGAAGTTGACGAAGTGTTTTTTCGCTTCAAGAACTTTGCCCAGATACCGTCTGGTTTCCTTGTAGGGGACCTTAGTGCGGAGAATCTTGTACACTTCTCCGGGTGGCAATTGGTTGATCTCGTAGGCCGCTTGTTGTCGATTGCTGTCAAAAGTGCGCAATACCGTTCCGGCCCCACCATTGTATGCAGCTATGATGCAGTACTCGCGGGATAGGGGATCGGAAATTGCGGAGAGATACCGTGTCTCCAGCAAGTGCAGGTACGTGGTCCCATATAGAATATTTGTTCTGGGGACGAAAAGCTTCTTGGTGGATGGTGTACCTTTGCGGTTGTTAAGATACTCGTATGTATCGCTTCCCGCAGTGGAGGGGACAACCTGCATGAGTCCGATCGCCTTGGCTGAACTGACGGCGAACGGGTTGAAGTCAGACTCCACTTTCATGATGGCGTATATCAAGTTGCGACTGATGTTGAATCTGTTTGACATCTCAACAACATGGTCGGCGTATTTTCGCGCTCGTACATCTAAATGGTCACGGACCATGGGGATGGTTACATAGTGCTCAACGGTTTTGCCCGTCTTTCGGCTTTTCAATTGCGTGTCTACAAGGTGGTTGGCAAAGCGCTGCGCACGCCACTCCCACCGGATATCCTTATTTTCGTGATCCTTAACTTCTCCCATAAGAAATGGTGTATCTCCGATGGCAACCGGCTGTGCTGAGTACAGATCAACGGATCGGGGATCAGCCGGGGTGAGAAGGGTGGTGACAATGGCGTTGGCCAAGGTTGTTTTTGGGTTATCCGTGTCAACGGTTTCCACTGTTATGATGCCGTTGTCGAAGTCCACACTGGCGCGCGAGAGGTAGTTCTCGGTGTATTTGACGTATTTCTTTGGCTTTGGAACCAGAATGTTGTCATCGCCCCATACTTGCGAAATGGTCTGAATGAAATCTTCCACAAGAGCTGAGAATTGTTTGATATCTCCTTCAAGTGCTTGCGGATTGGCCGCATAACCCCATGCTTTGTCGCGGGCTAGCGCTTCTGCTGCTGCCGCGGGATTTCCAGTGGCAGCAGCGCGTACGATACTCACTGCATCGTAACGCGAGCAGGAGGAAAAGATCATAGGAATGAGACAGAGGAGTAGTAAGTGTTTCATAATATTCAACACCGCACACATCTTGACAAATGTGCATACGTCAGTATTTGTTTTACACGATATTGGGCTTTGTCCGGAAATTCAAGTGCATGAAGTAAATGGCACATAGTGTATGAAGGGGTATCTTTAATGAGCGAGGCTGTTGTTGAGCAGATAGATAGCTCTCTTGCAGAATTGATGGATCGCTTTTTTTCTAATTTTGCCAAAGATTTAGTGAAGATGCAGGTTGTCCTTGAAACTCGTGACTACGAAAATCTTTCAAGGCTGGGGCATACAGTCAAGGGAACAGGGTATGGCTATGGCTTCAGGGGCTTGGGAGACCTTGGTAGCAAGCTTGAAAAAGCGGCCAAGGACGCAGATCAGAAGTCATGCCAACAGCTGATTAATAAAATTGAGTGGTATCTGGCAAACGTCCATGTTGAGTTTGTAAACGAGTAGCTTTTAAAAATAAGCGGATGGAGACTGAGTCCCCACCCGCTGTTTGTTTCTTCTGCCGGTTGACCGTGGTCCGGTGGACCAGAACGCATGTTTTATTGGGCCTAGCCCTTTCAACCTTCTGTATATGTTCGTTCCCGATCGCGTTCCTTTCCACGAGTCTTCCAGGTAAATACATTATACATCATCGTCTTTCGAGAGTGAAGGGGTTTCGGAATCTTCTGCCAACCCCTCAGGACTTCAGCATTTCCATAGCTGCCTCGACATCCC
The DNA here is from genome assembly GCF_900217235.1 of Pseudodesulfovibrio profundus. Lineage (NCBI taxonomy): Bacteria > Pseudomonadati > Thermodesulfobacteriota > Desulfovibrionia > Desulfovibrionales > Desulfovibrionaceae > Pseudodesulfovibrio > Pseudodesulfovibrio profundus. Next base: position 54,124 of record NZ_LT907975.1, read on the forward strand.
AGTCTTCGTGAACAACCTTATTAAGTGCACTGACAATTTTTTTCGGGTTTGGATGCTGGAATATGTTGCGCCCAACCGAAAGTCCTGAACCTCCGGCCTGAATGGAGTCGTAAACCATTTGCACCAGATCTCTTTCCGACTCCAACCGAGGACCGCCTGCAATGACAACCGGGACGCAGCATCCATCAACCACCTTGGAGAATGAATCCGGATCGCCGGTGTAGTTCACTTTGACAATATCAGCACCGAGTTCAACTCCGACACGAGCACAGTGGGCAACGATTTCAGGGGCGTATTCGTCGGTGATTTTGGGGCCGCGGGCATACATCATTGCAAGGACGGGCATTCCCCATTCATTGGCTTCGGAGCACAGTGCGCCGAGGTCCGCCAACATGTGTGGTTCGGTTTCGTCACCAAGATTTACATGGATAGATACTGCGTCTGCTCCCAATTTCAGGGCATCGGTAACAGTGCCGACCAGTGTTTTGGCATTGGGAAAAGGCGAGAGGGAGGTTGATGCCGAGAGATGAATAATGAGACCGATATCTTTTCCGCCTGCTCTATGTGAACAGCGGGGAATCCCTTTATGCATGAGCGTTGCGTTGGCTCCTCCTTCCGCTACCTGATTGACCGTTTCACGCAGGTCAACCAAGCCGTAAATGGGACCAACCGTTGTCCCGTGGTCCAGGGGAACGACAATGGTTCGCCCGTTGTTCCTGTTCATGATGCGTTCCATCCGAATTGCTTTTCCCAAATGCATGATGTCTCTCCTTGTTTTTGACCTCGTGCGTCCTTGGTCCCGAAAATAAAAAGAGGCCGCGGACTATGCCCGCGGCCTCTTGGTTGTTGCTTGTTTGCTAAAGACTATCGCACACCAAGACCGCAGGCGTCCCTAAAAAAGAAACCAAAAAAGAAAAAGAAGCGTGCGGATTCTTGCTGTGTCATTGTTTTAAATTATCCGAGAGCTGCTCGAAAAGTCAAGTTACAATACGTTTACTTCGTAAATACTAATCAACAAGAGCAATGCATTTAAATTCGACCAATCCACCTAACGGAAGTCCTTTCACCTCTATGGCAGCCCTTGCTGGGGCGTGGTCAGAGAAGAATTCTTCATAGATTGCATTGAGGTCCGCAAAACGGCTCATGTCCGTCACAAAGACATCCACCGACAAGACCTGACTGAGAGAGGAGTTTCCTGCCTCAAGTATGGCCTGCATGTTTTGCAGCGCTTGTCGGGTTTGCTCCTTGAATCCAGGTGCCAAGGCTCCTTTTTCCGGGATAAGTCCCAACTGGCCAGAAACAAAGATCATATTACCGCTTTGGACTGCCTGGGAATACGGGCCGACGGCTGCCGGAGCCTTGTCAGTGTGAATAGTTGCAATAGCCATATGTTCCTCCTCGATGGCGGGTTATACCCATAAGTATTTTTGCTGGGTGGATTTGGGCAGTCTCCGAACAATCTGAACTATTCCCATCATGGCGATGATGGAAAGGATGAGGCGCCCCCAGAATATGCCGGACAAATGTCCGCCTATCAGCATTATTAGCAGCGTGTCTTCGATGAGTGAGTGGGAGAGTCCCATTAAAGAAAGGGAGTAGAAAATATCCTTTTTGTCGACATTGCCGTTTTTCGCTTCATTGATGATCAGGCCGCCTCCGTAAGATAGTCCCATTGTCAGACCTATGACAGTGATAGCCGAAGCTTTGGGGCCAATGCCAATTGTATCAAGTATGGGGCGAAGCATGCGATTTATTAAATCGATCACTTTTATCGCATGCAGAATTCGCATGAGGACGAGCAGCGCGAGTATGATGAAAAAGATGGAGATAAGGTTTTCACCTTGGTGAAGCGCCCAGTCTATCAGCGAGCCGTCACTCGTTACTGCTGTGTCAGGATCGAACAACATGGTGGCCGGTTCCTGAAGCGTGCCCGTTTTCGTGTAGATGAGGTTCAAAATGCCGGCAAAAACAAACGCACCAAACATGCGTAGGGCGGCCTGAAACAGAAAGCGTGCGCCCGACTTGCTCGCTATGGCACATTCAACAGGAAGGCCATGTCCGACCAGCATGAGTACGCCGAGGACGGTGGCTTGAGCTGTGGTCAGTGGAATGTCGCCGCTAAGGGATAAAAGGACAATGATGCCGGTGTAGATATTATTGATGAGCGCTGTGGCCCAGACCAGCCCCATTTCAGCAGGGAGGCCGACAAGGCTCATAATAGGCTCAAGAGGCCATGCCAGATACTGAATCAATCCGAATTCCTGTAATGCCTTTACCAGGATGATGATTGGAATCATGACCTTGAAAAGTTCAAAGGAAGCAGAGAAGGCATCGCGGAGTATTTCGCTGGCAAGTTTGATTAATCGTTTCATGAAATTCTATTTCTCCTACGGCAGAACATAGGGGATTAGCAGGGAAAAAGAAAGAGGGAGACCTGATAGGCCTCCCTCTTTGTAGTGATAGGATTGATGGGGTTACATGAACAGTTTGGTGACGTTGTAACCAAGTACTGCCATGAAGAATGCCAGGGCTGTAGAGCCGGTGACGGAGTAAGCTGCCCACTTCCAACTGGATTCGCGAGCCATTGCCACGACTGTGACAAAGCAGGGCGCATAAAGCATGGTGAACAAGATCAATGCGACAGCAGATGCGACTGTGAATTCCGGGTCGGCAATGAGGCGCTCGGAAAGAGGTTCCACTTCTTCAGGATCAACCTCGCCCATTGAGTAGGCAGTGCCAAGAGTGGATACGATGACTTCCTTGGCCGCAAATCCACCTGTCAGGGCAATGTTTGTTTTCCAGTTGAAGCCGGCTAGCTGTGAGATGGGTTCCAAGGCTGTGCCGATTGAACCTGCGACAGTTCCACGGATGCTTTCTTCAGCTTCAGCGTTATCAATGGTAGCGATCTCATCTTCAAGTTGGCTGATGGCTTCTGCGGAACCGTTTTCTCCCAGAATTTCAATCTGAGCCTCTACAGCAGCGCGTTTCGCTTCATACGCGGCCACACGCTCTTCAGGCATCTGGGGGAACGTCATCATGGCCCAGATGAGGATGGAGATACCAACAATGATGGTTCCGGCTTTCTTGATGTATTCCCAGGAGCGTTCCCAGGTGTGAATCAGCACGCCGCGCAATGTTGGCAGGCGATAGGGAGGCAATTCCATGACAAAGGGAGTCGACTCGCCTTTAATAACTGTTGAACGCAGCATGCGGGCAACGATAAGGGCCATGGCCCAGGCGCCCAGCGTGATCATGAGCATCACGGATGCTGCATTGGTCGGGAAGAATGCGGCAGTCAGCATCAGGAAGACAGGTACTTTAGCGCCGCAGGTCATGTAAGGGGCGACAAAAATAGTGGCCAGCTTTTCTTTTTGGCTACGGAGTGTCCTCGTAGCCATGACGCCGGGAACTGCGCAACCGCCAGCGATACCGCCGGAAACAATGAAGGGAAGTACGGATGTACCGTGAAGTCCAAAGATCTTGAAAATCTTGTCCAGCATGTATGCCATACGAGCGATATAGCCGGAGTCTTCGAGGGCGGAGATCATGAGAAACATGCAGATGATGAGCGGAACAAAACCAAGTACGCCACCTACACCGTCGATTATGCCGGATACGATCAGCGATCGGAGCAAGCCGTCAGGCAGGGCATTGTAGGCTGCTTCATTGAGCCAACCGAAGAATGCTTCCACCCATCCCATGGGGATTTCACCGATAGCAAATGTGACATGGTAAATGGCGTAGATGATGCCCAACATGATCAAAGGCCCGAAGAACGTGTGGGTCAGAACCTTATCCATGTTGTCAGAACGGCTGATGCGATCTTCATCAAGTACGGGGTAGGAGACTACCTGCTTGATGATACCGGCGATGTAACCGTAGCGGTAGTCGGCAATGATGGCATCCGGAGCGGCGTTGAGCGTAGTTTGTGTATGCTCGCCAATTTTCTTGGACATCTCTTCGAGCTTGTTGGAGAGAGGAGTGTTGGCAAGTCGACCTTTGACTATGACATCTTCATCTCTTTCCAGGTACTTGATTCCTGTCCAGCGAGCCGGGACCTTGTCTGTCAGAAACTGGGCTTCCTCAATGGCTTTTTCCATTTCAGAAAGAACCGGGTCGAGGTCCGGACCGTAGGATATGTTCAGAGGTGTCCACTCACCCTTGCGTTCTTCGGCAAGCATGATTGAGGCATCGAGTAGTTCTTGTGTGCCTTTGTTGTTACGAGCGACGGTTTCGACGACTTCGCATCCCGTTAATTCGGATAATTTTGCACTATTGATTTCTTTACCGCTTGCTCGAACCTCATCCATCATATTGAGAGATAAGGTAAGGGGTACACCGAGTTCCATGATCTGAACGGCCAGATACATGTTGCGTTCGAGAGCGTCGGCATTCAAGACATCGATAACCGCCTCGGGCCGGTCTTCCACAAGAAAGTTGCGAGCAACGATTTCTTCCTGCGTGTAGGCAGTCAGCGAGTATGTGCCGGGCAGGTCCACAAGTTCCAATGTCGTATCATCGCGATTGACTATACCGATCTTTTTATCAACGGTGACTCCAGGCCAGTTAGCCACATGTTGCCGTGAGCCGGTAAGAGCATTGAAAGTGGTGGTTTTTCCGCAGTTCGGGTTTCCGGCTATGCCGATTGTATATTTGCCCATTTGCTAGTCCTCCAAAGGGGCTACGGTTATGTGGTCGGCTTCACTGTTGCGAAGGGTGAGTGTGAAATCTCTGAGTCGCAGGGCAACGGGATCCTTGAGTGGCGCTCGTCCAATGACACGGCATTCTGTCCCGGGTATCAGGCCCATATCTCTGATTCGACGTCCAAGCTCGCCACTGGCTGAGACTGTGACTATTTTCAAATGCTGATTAACTTTCGCTTTTCGTAAGCAAATTGTATTTCCCATCGCTTCTGTCCTTCTGTGGTTGAAAATGGTTATCAACCTCTTGGCGTAAAATTAGTTTGAATTGCAATTCGAATTGTTATCAGGCGAATCTTTGATGCTACCGCATGAACTTGACTTGCCGCACCCTGCGCATCCGCAGCTAGGCGATTTGCTGAAAAACTGCTTGTAAAATCTGTTTCCTACATAAACGACGGCTGCCAGCACAATGACTCCGACGATAATGTTTTCCATCATTTCTCCCCCAATGCCTCGTTAGGCCGAAACTTTTAGGCCGGACGTGCTTTAAGTAGTGATGTTGAGAATCAATGTCAAGCCATTTATTTGTACCATGTTCGTAAAAAAGGGGGGTTTTCAATTGAATTTTAAATCAATTAATACGGATATTTCTGAGTAGGAATCAATGGATGATCTCGGCTTTCCTTGTCAACTCGTTTGTTTTGTGCTCAGATATTGAACTTGTATATGGAGTTCATGAAAGTGCAGACACGAATCTTGTTGGTGGCCGAAGAAGGGCTAGCGCGTTCCGCATATACTGAGGTGCTCAGAAATCTTGACGTGGATTTTGATTGTATTTCGTCACCGGATGAAATGAATACGCGTCTGACTTCTGCTCGGTATAATGGTGTGCTGGTCGACGTGCCAACGATGATTCGCTGTGAGTGTGTCGACAAGAATCGGATTACGCACATAATGGAGCGTTTTCCGGTATTGCGACTAATGTACAATCCTGAATTCGGGGGGATACGAGGACTGGCTCACGGTGGAACCATTAAAGACAATCGTGACCTTGCTGATTTTATCATCAACGACTGTATTCCTTTTCCCGCCAGGTCTGTTCGAGTTTCCGAACGCAAGGATATCGTATTCAACGTATTGCTTATGAATGAGCGTGATGAGGAACATCTTGATGCAGAGCGGACTGTCACCATCAATGTTTCCGAACATGGCTGTTTTATTTATACGATAAATACATGGGAACTTTTACGGCCAGCCTGGATGATCGTTAACGAATTCGAAGACAAGACGCCTGTTGAACTGAAGGTTCGATGGCGAGGACAATGGGGAAGCAATATGAGCATGCCTGGTATCGGTACCAGTTTTGAATCGATGACAGCACACCAGTATGCACAGCTTCACTCCTTCATCTGATTCTATTAAGAGGATGTTATAAATGGATAAAGATTCTAAAGACTTTATGGCGTGGATCGATGCTTTGGCGAAAGGTATTATTGCGGGTTGCGCCATAGGTTATCTGTTCAGTCTTACCGATCTGCTCCCCGCAGGAAGAGCTGTCGTTATGGGAGGATTGGCAGGCTGTCTGGCTTCCATTACCTTCAAGAACAGACAGGATGATAGCAAGGGGAAGGGCGATAAGTAACAGCCATCTCAGGATGGAGATGTGATAAGTTATAAAAAAAGGCTGCCGAATCATCGGCAGCCTTTTGCTTTTTATAGGATTTGACTCAGGAAGAGCTTAGTCCTGTCGTGTTGCGGGTTCATGAAGAAGTGTTCAGGCGTCCCGACTTCGACAATCTTGCCTTCATCCATGAAGACGACCTGGTCGGCAACCTCTCGGGCAAAGCCCATTTCATGGGTGACAACGACCATGGTCATGCCTTCTTTGGCCAGTGTTTTCATGACCTCAAGAACTTCACCAACCATTTCAGGATCAAGTGCAGAAGTCGGTTCGTCAAAGAGCATGACCTTCGGGTCCATAGCCAACGCTCGTGCAATGGCGACTCTCTGTTGCTGACCACCGGACAGTTGGGCAGGGAAGTTGTCTGCTTTGGCATGGATGCCCACTTTGTTCAGCAGGTTCATGGCGTTTTCTTTCGCTTCTTTCTTGCCTCTTCCGCGGACAGAAGTCTGTCCGACTGTCACATTCTCCAGAACAGTCAAATGTGGAAAGAGGTTGAAGGACTGAAAGACCATGCCGACTTCCATGCGAATCTTGTTGATATCGGTTTTCGGGTCAAGGACATCCACGCCATCAATCATGATATGACCGGAATTGGCGTGTTCCAAACGGTTAATGCAACGCAGGAACGTTGATTTACCTGACCCCGAAGGACCGATGACAACGACGACTTCACCGGAATCCACATGGTAGGAAACATCATGAAGCGCCTGAATCTCATGCGGTACGAAGAAGGTTTTATATACGTTTTGAATGTCAATCATTGCTAGGCCTCCGCCGTCCGTTTTTCCAGGTACTGAACAAACATGGACAGCGAGAATGTAAGAACAAGGTACATGACGCCACAGAGGAACCACAGCTCATATGGCATAAGGCTTGTGGTAACGGCTTCGCGTGTCGCTTTCGTCAATTCTCTGATGGCGATCATGCCAAGCAGGGAAGAGTCTTTGATCAGGCTGATGAACTGTCCTGCCAAAGGTGGAAGAATGCGCTTGAAAGCCTGCGGCAAAATGATCTTTACCATTGCCTTGGCTTTGGTCATTCCCAGCGAACGTGCTGCTTCCATCTGTCCCTTGTGAATGGACTGAATGCCTGCACGGACAATTTCCGCAACATACGCTCCAGCGAAGATTGCCAAAGAAGCGATGCCGAACCACAGTTCAGGAATCTGGAATAGTCCCATCTGCAGTAGGAGGTTGTTTATGATCGTTCCCAGTACAAAGTACCAGATCATAATCTGAACAAGCAGCGGGGTACCTCGAATGAGCTCAATATATGTTATGGCTGACCATTTGAGGCATGGGTTGGTTGATATCCTGGCCAGCCCTGTGAAGAGTCCTAGCAGAATACCAAAAAAGATCGAGACCAGACTGACTTCGATGGTTATGAGAAGTCCTTCCAGTAATAAGCCCATTCTCCATTCATCGTAGGAGCCGACTGTGTCTCCCATGTAGATGAAGTCCCCTTCGGAGACCAGCAGGTTGGAGCCTGGTACTGTGTAGTATTCGGAATCTCCGGCGCCACCAATAATGATGACAGAATCGTCACCTTTCTGGGTGATGGAGGTGACCTCACCTTCTATCTCTGCCCGGACTTCTACCGTTTCCATATAATAGAAATATCTGGGGAGTCGATTCCATCGCCATATGTAATCGGTTTGGGTTGTAGCCCAGTAAAAACCGGCACAGGTACCGATGAGCAGGACTACGTAAACGATTTTCCAAAACAGGTTTTTGTCAAACTCTTTTGGAGTGACAGTTTTTTCCGTATCGGTCATTAAAATGCTCTATGATGGTAGTGAAAAAGGCCGAGGACCGCTCCATGGAGCAGTCCTCGGAAATGATGCGTGATTACTGGATTTCCTGGTACCACTTATCGGAACCGAACCACTTGTTGTAGATTCGATCGTAGCGGCCGTCGTTCTTCATCTGACGCAGGAAGTTGTTCAACCAGTTCAGGAAGTCCGGGTCACCCTTGTTGATGGCCCAGCCAAGAGGCTCGTAGGTGAAGGGCTTGTTCAGGAACTTCATGCCGGCTTTTTCGCCGTGCTGAGCATAGAAAATAGAGGTCATGGGCAGGTCGTAAACGGTAGCGGTAGCCTTTCCGTTCATGGCTTCCAGCATTGCCTGATCTTCCATTTCAAAAGACTTGTAGGTGGCTTTGGGGAAGAGGCGTTTGGCAGCCTGTTCGCCGGTGGTGCCGAGCTTGGATGTAATGGTGTACTTGGGATCGTTCAGGTCGCGCCAGGATTTGATCTCATCAGCATATTTTTTGGAGATGAGTGCAGTCTGACCGACGATGATGTACGGATCAGCGAAGTTGACCTTCAGGTTGCGCTCCTGGTTGACGGTCATGCCGGAGGCGATGAGGTCGTACTTGTTGGAGAGCAGGCCGGGGATAATGCCGTCCCAGGCAGTGTTGATAATTTCGAGCTTGACGCCCATGGCTTTTGCCATTTCTTTGACCATGTCGACGTCAAAACCGACAATGTTACCTTTCTGGTCTGTCATTTCAAAAGGCATGTAGCCGGCTTCAAGACCGACGCGCAGGGTGCCGCTTTGAATGACGCTTTCCAGTGTGGATTTACGTGCGAGTTCGATGTCGGCCGCGTTCGCGGACATGGCTGCGCAAAGAAGCACAGACACCATGGCCAAAATGGTGATAATACGTTTCATCCTTTCCTCCAAATGGAACGTTGTTGATGGTATACCGCGCCGTTGCGCCGTCCGGGTAAACGGCTTTCAGCGTTGGTTCCTCACTCTCATCGCAGACCCATCGGGTAGCTGGGCCTTGTGCGACATTATTTCCTAGCTGTAAATCGTATAAAAAACAAGGTGAACAGTGAAAAAACGATAGAGTTTACAATTTGGTAAATGGGAGGAGAGTGTTGATACAATTGCGTAATATCACTGTGGTCGAAAAGGGGGGAGGCGAGCAAATGAATGTAATCAATACCGGTCCAGTCTGTTGGTGAGAAGTGGCCTCGGAAAACTGGACCACTCGATAAGGTGGACATAAACTGCCCGAAGGAGGCAATTCATGTCCAAGACGAGAAAACGTTTCAGCGCGGAATTCAAAGCCCGAGTCGCCCTGGATGCCCTGTCCGGGGAACACACCCTGTCGGAACTCGCCAGCAAGTACGGCGTACACCCCAATCAGGTTTCCCAGTGGAAGAAGCAGGCCAAGGAAGGGATCGTGGCGTCCTTTTCAGGCAAGGCCGTCGGCCGTCAGGATAACGGGGCCCAGATCAAGGAGCTTCACGCCAAGATTGGCCAGCTCACGGTGGAGAAGGATTTTTTGCAACAAGCCTTCGCCAAAATTTGAGCTGTGAGCGAAGGCGAGAGGTGGTCGACAAGACTCACCCCGAGCTCAGTATCCGGCGGCAATGCCGAATTCTCAAGCTGTACCGATCGACGTACTACTACGAACCGATCGGCGAATCTCCGGCCAACCTGGCCCTTATGCGCCGAATCGATGAGTTGTTTATGGAGCTGCCGTTTTTCGGTTCCAGACAGATGCGTAATACCCTACGAGACGAAGGGCAAAGGGTCGGTCGTGAACGGGTACGACGTCTGATGCGTAAAATGGGCCTGATGGCGATTTACCAAAAGCCAAAGACAAGCCATCCGCATCCGCAACATAAGACGTATCCGTATTTGCTGCGGCACAAGGCGATTACGAAGCCCAATCAGGTTTGGTGTGCCGACATCACGTATATCCCCATGACACGCGGCTTCTTATACCTTGTGGCGGTCATGGACTGGCACAGTCGGGCCGTCCTGTCGTGGAGGCTCTCAAACACGATGGATGCTGATTTCTGCGTGTCTGCCTTGGAAGAAGCCCTGAATCGTTATGGGGTGCCGGAAATCTTCAACACCGACCAGGGATCACAGTTCACCAGCTACGAGTTCACACGGACGCTCAGAGAGGCTGGAATTCGTATCTCCATGGACGGTCGAGGCCGATGGATGGATAATGTGATGATCGAGCGTCTGTGGCGTTCGTTGAAATATGAATGTGCTTACCTGCGTGAGATGGGAACCGGAAGCGAACTGCGGCAAGCCTTGGCTTGGTGGTTCGATTTCTACAACAATCGACGTCCGCATTTTGCTTTTGACGGCAAGAAGCCGATGGAGATATATCAGAACCGTTCCAGGCCAGAGGGGGTACCCCCTCTGGCCTGGAACGAAAGAGCGGCGTAGCTCGTAAACGTGTCCACCTTAAAATCGTCGCTCAGTGGTCCGAAGAACCGAGGCCACTTCTGTGTTAATCTTATAAGATTATAAAATTGGTTGTCTTTTCTTTAATAGCTACTCTACATTCTCGTTAGCTCTCAAAGAACATTTGCAAAAGGCCAAAGGGGATTGCGTTGCACGAAAAGATTCTGGTTGTTGAAGATAATCCTGTTTCTCGTATGGATATTCGGGCGGCACTGGGAAGGGCTGGGTATGAAGTTGCCCAAATGGTGTCGACTGGAAAAGAGGCCGTCGAAATCGCAGGATCGCTGCGCCCGGATCTGGTCATTATGGATATTCAGTTGGAAGGTGAAATGGATGGACCGGAGGCGGCCGCAGAGATTACCAGGCGCTTCGATATCCCGATTGTTTTCCTCACGGTGTATGCGGATGCGGAGATGTTGCGTTGGACCCGGGTCTCTGGTCCGTGCGGGTATCTGCTCAAACCCGTGGATCACATAGAGCTTCAGTCAGCCATTGAAATAGCTCTTTACAAGCATAAGCTTGAGGTAGAGCTTCGTGACGCAAAGCAGGTGGCAGAAGCGGCTACCAGAGCAAAAACTTCTTTTCTGGCTACGGTGAGTCATGAGTTGAGAACGCCAATGAATGGCGTCCTGGGAATGGCTGAGTTGTTGCTGCTTTCCGAGCTTGAGGCACCCTATCGCGAAAATGTTCAATTGATAAAAGAGTCGGCTCTTTCCCTGCTCTCCGTGCTGAATCAGTTGATCGATTACTCCAGACTTGAATCATCCTACATGAAGCTCAGCGAGGTGGATTTTCGGCTGGAAGATATTGTCACAGGTATTTTGTCGCAATATCGAAGGACGGCTGAAAGCAAAGGCGTTGACCTCAAATACGGTATTTCAGACGACATTCCCGAGTGGGTACTGGGTGACTCTTCCAAAATTCGACAGGTTTTGGGCAATCTGCTCAGCAATGCAGTCAAATTCACGGGCAAAGGGCATGTCTCTGTCGATATTTCATTAGCGAAACGGATGCTTGCCGACGATCGTATTTTACCCGAGAAGTATTTCGTCAAAATAGTTATTGAGGACACAGGGATTGGTATTCCCGTCGAGAAAATGGACCAAATGTTTGAAAGCTTCACGCAGGCAACCGATCACCTTTTGCATACGACCGGCAGTCTGGGGCTGGGGTTGGCTGTGGTCAGTCGACTGGTCGCCGTACTGAAGGCGACGATAAACTGTACCAGTGTTGAAGGTGAGGGCAGCGTGTTCACGGTCGTCGTTCCATTGAAAGAGAGCAGCTTTGTTCAGGAAACCCCGATGGCTGCTATCAAGGCGGACAAGCGGCCACTGCACGGTATCAGGGTGCTGGTTGCAGAGGATGACCTTGTTAGCCAGCGATATATCATGCGCTTGCTAGAGAAAATGGGCTGTACGGTGGCGCTTGCCGATGATGGTGGAGCGGCTGTAACCATGCTTCAGGAAGATTCATATGATATTGTTCTGATGGACATAGAGATGCCTGTCATGAATGGCATTGAGGCGACAAGAACTGTGCGTAATCCCATGTCTCGATGCAGGAACTCCAACGTTCCGATTATCGCTCTGACTGCACATGCAATGTGGGGGGATGAACAGCGTTGTATGCATGCCGGAATGGATGGATATATTACCAAGCCGGTCGATATAGATACTGTGGCATCCATCATCCGCGTTACCCTTAATCTGTAAGAGGTTTTACCCTTCCGTCATTGACTTGATCATCATTCTGGTAATATTGATGAAACTACGGAGTGAAATTAAGTCATGAATGATAATAACCAGCCAGCGCCAAAACTGTCGGGCGGCATTTACAAGGTGTTCTTCATCTTGTTGTTGCTGTTCTCGCTGTATCTTGGCTTTTCCCTCATAGCACCCTTTATCCATACCCTCATCTTCTCGACGTTGCTGGCGGTTTTGTTCGCGCCAGTTTATCAGTGGGCGCTCAACAGGGTAAAAGGCCGCCGCGCCGCTGCGTCAGCCATTACTGTTGCCATAATAGTTTTCTGCCTGCTCTTGCCGATGACGTTTCTTGTAATGGCTCTCATAAATCAAGGCGTAACATCCCTCATTGCCCTCAACGCCTGGGTGGCACAGGCTGACCCTGATGCGATGGTCAATCTTGGCTTCCTGGCCGAGTACGAGGCGTGGCTGCACCGAGAGTTGCCATTTCTGCGTCTTAATGAATTGGATATTCAAAGTAGTCTTGTCCAATATTCAAAAGATTTCGCACAGATAATGCTGACAACTGGCTCGACGCTGGTCAAAAACGCAGCAGGGCTGATTTTGCACTTTTTGCTGATGGTCTTCATTTTGTTCTATTTCCTGCGGGATGGCAGCAAGATGGTTGAATACCTCAAGCAGCTTTCTCCATTGAGAAGCCGTCAAGAGGACTATATCATCGAGTCCCTGAAGCGTGTTGCGCGCGGTGTGCTGATGGGGTGCCTGCTTGTGGCTTTCCTGCAGGGGATTGCAGGCGGCATCGGGCTGGCCATTGTCGGAATTCCGGCATTCTTCTGGGGAGCCATGATGGCCCTCGCATCCCTTATCCCCGTCCTTGGGACCGGCTTGGTATGGGTCCCGGCCACCGCATATCTGGTACTGACCGGGGAGTGGAAAATGGCTGCTTTCCTTTCTATCTGGTGTGGCGTGTTCGTTGTTGGTATTGATACTGTATTACGACCCATTTTCATGCGTGAAGCTTCCCGGGTTTCCACTTTCTATATCTTCCTTGCGATCCTTGGTGGTGTCTATTCATTCGGTATGCTGGGTATTTTCTATGGCCCCTTGATCTTGAGTTTCGTAATGGTCATGCTGCAGATCTATATGGAAGAATATGCTGACGACCTGAAAAACAAAGAGGGTTTCTCATGATGCCTATCGGGCGCAATGTCCCATTGGTTCTTATTGGTTTACTGTTGATGATAGCTGGATGTGCTTCCAAGCAACAACCTTCCGTGCCTCCGAAAAGTGAGGCTCCTCATTATGAACTCGTGTCAGATTCAAAGACAGAAGAGTTGGCATCAGGTCTCTCCCTGAAGCCTCAGGGATTGGCTTCGTGGACAGAGCTTCGTCCCGGGTTGGAAGAAAGCCTGAAATATATCCTTCGCCGTAACCAAAATGCTGTTGCGGTCAAACGGCCGGGGTTGACTCTGACCTGGAAAGAGCTGGGCGATAGTGTGGCCGAACTGATCGCCATATTGCCTAAGCTCGATAGCAATCCGGAGTATCTTGCAGAACGGTTTGACTGGCTTAAAGTTTCTCCCAAGACATTGCTGACCGGCTATTATGAGCCATGGCTTGAAGCTTCTCACGAACGTGGTGGGCGTTATCAATACCCACTGTATGGCGTTCCTGATGATTTGAAGATGATCCGACTGGATCAGTTCCATCCGCGCTGGAAAGGACAATCCCTTGTCTACCGTGAGGGTGAGGATGGCATCGAACCATACTATGACCGCGAGGCCATCGATGGGGAGCGTGCTCTTGTTGGTAAGGGAAAGGAGATCGCGTGGGCTAAAGATCCTGTTGATATCTTTTTCCTTCAGATTCAGGGGTCCGGCCGTCTTGTCTATCCAGACGGTTCGGTGAAGCATATCCTGTATGGCGGGAAAAATGGGCATCAGTATGTTTCGCTCGGCAAACTCCTTATCAATCGGGGACATGTGCCGCGTGAGGAAATGTCCATGCAGCGTATCAAGCAGTTCATGGATAAGAATCCTTACACTGCTCAAAAGCTGATGTTTGAAAATCCCAGCTATGTGTTTTTCCGGTTGTCAGATGAAGGTCCATATGGCTCGATCAGTTCAATCCTTACACCACGGGTGAGTGTTGCCGTGGATCGGACGATGATTCCTCTCGGCAGTGTCTTGGCGCTCAAGACCGGATTGTTGGATTATGAGAATGGTGGAGTGGAGCCGTTCTTTTCCCTGGTGCTGGCGCAGGATACAGGTGGCGCCATCAAGGGAACCCGCATGGATCTGTTCTGCGGATCAGGTGAGGAGGCGGAGTTCCTGGCGGGGCACCTTCAGGAAGATTCCGAAGTGTTCTTTTTGGTCAGTAAGCGGATACTGACAACTAAGACTGCTGACTGATCAGGTGGTGATTCCGTTCAGTTTGAAAGAGCCAACATGCTGAGGTGGAGATAGACTTACGCAAAAACAATGCGAGGTAAGGTCGCTTTTGGGGCCTTTTTAGTCTGTTTGTTCTTGCGATTGGGTGTTGGGTTGTCGACTGAATTGAACGCACGCATATCACAGCATCGTTCCCAGTTCTTCGTGTGTCCGGGGCATTGCGAATCTTTGCAGTAATGTTTGTACATGACGTCCTCCGTCTGTTGTTTTGTGATCATGTAGCCACTATGGTGAGGTTCTGCTGTGCTTGCAGCAACTATCCGGTGGACGGTCTGTATTGGCTGGCAAGTGGAGCTGAACTCCGCACTTCCACAAGAGGTGCCGATCGGGCTTTGTGGCGTTAGTTTGCTTCAGATGACTCGGAGGGCTCCATCAGTTCGGCAAGTGTCATTGACTCAAGCTCTTGTTCGATGGCTCGGGAGACTCTTTCCCACGCAGAACGTGTTTGGCAGGAGTCGATTTTGTTACAGCTTTCTTCACAGTCCAGACATTCAGCTATGTTGATCGATCCTTCGGTGTGGCGAACAATATCGTGGAGCGTGATTTTTTCAGGCGGGCGCGCCAGATAGTATCCACCGGCGGCTCCTCGGACAGATGTGACCAGTCCGGCTTTTTTCAGGGGGCGGATGATTTGCTCAATGAATTGAACAGTCACACCTGTGATTTCTGAAAGGGTCACAGTACGGACCGGTGCATCAGAGGTGTTGTCTGCCAGAGCGAGCAATAGTCGAGTAGCGTAGCGGGATCGTGCTGATAATTTCATAGTGCTGATGTGTTTATTATAACTAGGTCAATATGGTTATGACGAATGATGATACTCGTCAAGACTTGTTGGATTTGCAGCTCCTACTTTTTCATACTAGTATGCGGTTTGTATGTTCTAAAACAACAAAGAGGTGTATTTATGCGATATGTCGCAGTTTTTAATAAAGAGAAACGTGGAGTCAGTGTGACGTTTCCAGATTTTCCCGGTTGTACGACCTTTGGGGAAGATATGGATGAAGCGGTTGATCAGGCTCATGAGGCTCTGGCTTTGTATCTCGATTTCTTTCTGGAAGAAAATAAAACGCTACCAGAACCTTCTGAAAAGAAAAAAGTGCTCGCTTCAATTGATAAAAACAATGCTAAGGTTATCAATATAGATGTCTTGGGCAATGGGGAAGACTTTGAGGAAGTTGAAGTTACCCTGCATACCCGTCTTTTGGAAAGAATTGAGAAATATTGCCGAGAATACGGTGTTTCTCCCGCAGACTTTATCTCCGTAGCCGCCCGAAAAGCCCTCAAGGATGATGTTTTTGCAGAATAGGCAAATGACCATTTTGTAGCTGGCATTCTTTCCTGCCTTTTGTTTTCAAAAAAACCGGATTTCAAGCGATATCACGCTTGATCCGGTTTTTTTGTGTCTCGTTTCTTTGTTGGCTTACATATTTGTAAATGATGCCTGGTGTAGATAGGTTGCGGGTTTGCGGGTTTTGATCTACGTTCTAGGACCTGAGCATGAGCACTTTTGGCGGTTGAAATAGTCTGTTTGCTTTTTCGCTTGTTTCAAAAATGTGAATTGTTGAAGGTTGAAACGCTGTCCGGGCGGAATTTATTTCGATTGTTCCCCTTTTTTGACTAGTATCGTTTTTACCTTGCAGGAAATGGAGAATGATCGTTTGGTTTGACCTCAGGCTCTCAGCCTTTGTGTCGGTAACGTATAATAACGGGGTGACTTAAGAGCATGTGCCGATTATTTGCACTCACAAGTCGTGATCCGGTTTCGCCTATGCGAGCCGTCAATGCCTTGAATGTCATGAAGGAAGGACACGATGGTTCTGGCGTAGGGCTCTATCTGAGCGGACTTGGCGGACCGTTTGAAAAGTTGAAGGAATGTCCCATATTGTCCGGTATTTTTACCGAAGCCGGGCTGTTACGGGTACAGGATTATATGGCGGGTTTAGGGTTTGAAACAAAATATACCCTTGCATACACTCCAGAAGTTGCCCCACCCAGCGATACGCCGAAAAGGGGAACCTACGCCTCAATCGCCTTTGGTCTGCCTAGGGATTGGGTTAATCTATCTAAGGATGAAGTCGGTCAACGCCTAGTTCGCATTCGCCTTGATCTGCGGAGCGAAGGGGAGTCCACCGGCGACATGATGGTGTTCTCGTTTTGGCCCGACACCATCATGATCAAGGAAGTCGGTGATCCGCTTGCCATAGGCGAGTACCTACAGTTGGATCGTAACGAACTGTACGCCCGACATATTCTTGCGCAGGGTCGTCAGAATACCAACTATGCGATCAATCTGTATGCGTGCCATCCGTTTTTCATCGAGGGTGTATGCACCATGACAAACGGCGAGAACACGGCATTCGTCCCCATCCGTGACTACTTGCAGTCGCGAGGAGTGACCGGATACGAAGGGTACCAGTCGGATTCCGAAGTTTTCACCCATATCGCACATTACACCACCAAAAAGCTTGGGCTTGATATCTCTGCCTACAAGCACATCATTACACCCATGAGTGATGATGAAATGAAGAGCCATCAAGATAGGGAACTGCTCTCAAACCTGAAGAAGGCGTGCCGAAAACTCATCATCGATGGTCCCAATTGTGTCATTGGTTGTCTTGAGGACGGAACGATGTTCATGGTTCAGGACCGCAAGAAGTTGCGCCCGGGCGTCGTTGGCGGTGATGCGGATACCGGTATATTTGCCTTTTCTTCAGAAATATGCGGCCTGAACGCGGCTATTCCTGAACGTGATAAAAGTCAGGATTTTCAACCAATGCATCTCGACACGGCGATCGTAAGATCAGATTGCCGGGAGGTTGTCCAATGCTCTCAGAAAGACCCGTTACTCCTTCCACGCTAGGCGTCAAAGATCTGCCCTGGCAGATTAAGTGGGATATCAATACTTGTACAAAATGTGGTCGTTGTACTTCGGTCTGTCCAGTCAACGCCATCGAACTTGGTGTTTTTCGCAAGCGAGACGTCACTCCCCCAATGGGGCTTGCAGCAAAACCGACCACGACCTTTTCCACATTCTATGGCATACGACAGCGAACCGATCCGGCTTACGCCTGCATCGGCTGTTCCATGTGCAATATGGTATGCCCGAATAATGCCATTGAGCCTTCGCGCCAGTATGATTCGACCACGCTGCAATTTCACAACAATCGTGGCGGGCAATCGCGCACGAGAGGAGGGCGACGCAACTCCAATGATTCGCTGTTGGATCAATTGAAGTTCATTCGTATCTCCATGCTCACCGACCCGGCCCTTGATGCTGGGAGACATGAATTCGATGTCAGGACACTGCTTGGCAGGGTGCTGTCTCCTGAGGATGAAATTGCTTGCTATCGTGATAATGGCTGGAAGCCGCCGGTTCGTGAAATCTATCCGTTGATTATCGGTGGTATGTCTTTCGGCGCTCTGTCTCCCAACATGTGGGAAGGGTTGCAGATGGGTGTCGCCTACCTGAACGAGGAACTCGGGATGCCGGTTCGCATGTGTACCGGTGAAGGCGGTTGCCCACCTCGGTTGTTACGCTCCAGATTCCTCAAATACACTATCTTGCAAATCGCTTCGGGATATTTTGGTTGGGATGAAATCATCCATGCCATCCCGGAGATGAAAGAAGACCCGTGTGCCATTGAAATCAAATATGGTCAGGGGGCCAAGCCTGGTGATGGCGGATTATTGATGTGGTACAAGGTCAATGAACTGATCGCTGCCATTCGAGGTGTTCCCAAAGGGGTCAGCCTGCCCAGCCCGCCGACGCACCAGACGCAGTATTCCATTGAAGAATCCGTGGCCAAAATGATCCAGTCCATGTCCATGGCCTGGGGATTCCGTGTGCCTGTCTATCCCAAGATTTCGGCTTCTTCGACTTCGTTGGCTGTATTGAACAACCTCGTCCGCAACCCGTATGCCGCAGGACTTGCTATCGACGGAGAGGATGGAGGAACCGGGGCTGCGTACAATGTTTCCATGAATCACATGGGGCATCCCATCGCTTCCAACTTGCGCGACTGTTACAACGCTCTTTGCGTATCCGGCGCACAGAATGAGATTCCTCTTATTGCCGGTGGTGGTATCGGTAAGAACGGCAACCTTGCCGCCAATGCCGCAGCACTCATCATGCTGGGCGCGTCGGTCGTCCAGGTCGGAAAATACGTCATGCAGGCTGCTGCAGGCTGTGTCGGCAGCGAGAAAGATCGTTGCAACGTATGCAATATCGGCGTCTGCCCCAAGGGCATCACCTCGCAGGACCCGAGAGTCTATCGTCGTCTTGATCCTGAAAAAGTGGCAGAACGCGTTGTCGATTTCTATCTGAGTTTTGACACGGAACTGCGCAAGGTTTTCGCTCCTCTTGGTCGCTCTACCTCCCTTCCTGTCGGCATGTCCGATGGGCTCGGAGTCAGCGACAAAGCGGCAGCGGAACGACTTGGCATCAAGTACGTCATATAATGAGCGCAGGTAGACGGAGATAAGAATGGCAAAGAAAATAGAACGCATCCAGGGACATGATGACGGCGTACGTGTCGAATCACGTATCCTGGAAGAACGTATACAGGCAGCCGTGCGAAATGGTGCCCGCAAGATGGAAATCGAGGCCATGGGCCAACATGGAATCGGCGGACGCTTGTGGGTTTCCAAGGAAGAACCGGTCTCGATCACCATCACTGGCTCAGCCGGTCAGCGAATTGGATCAAAAGGGTTCCCTGGGACAAGCATTGAAGTCATGGGTCCCATCTCAGATGATGTGGGCTGGCTGAATGCCGGGGCTGAAATTGTCGTTCACGGTAACGCAAGCAACGGTGCATGTAACGCCATGGCCCAGGGCAAGGTGATGGTCGCTGGAAACATCGGCGCACGTGGTATGACCATGACCAAAACCAACCCCCGTTTTGATCCGCCGGAGTTGTGGGTCCTCGGCTCTGTGGGCGATTATTTCGCCGAGTTCATGGCTGGTGGAACCGCTGTTATATGTGGCCATGAGCCACAGAACGCAGAGAATATTCTCGGGTATCGTCCCTGTGTCGGCATGGTTGGGGGACGGATATTTGTCCGTGGTCCCATCGATGGCTTTTCTCAGGCTGATGCGCTTATGGAGCCCATAGATGATGCATCATGGGAGTGGTTAAGCGCAGGGTTGGCTACTTACCTCAAGAAGATCAAACGCTCCCGTTTGCTCAAGCGGCTTACCAAGCGTGAGGATTGGCAGTTGATCCGTGCCAAGACTCCCTTTGAAAAGAAAGGGAAAACCCGTCGCTCCATGGCCGACTTCCGGTCTAAGGTTTGGGACGCCGAATTGGGGCAGGGTGGTTTGATCGGTGATTTGACCTCTTTGGACCGGTCTCCTATTCCGCTCATCGCGCACGGCGATCTGCGTCGCTCTGTACCTGTATGGGAGAACAGAAAGTACATGGCTCCCTGTCAGTCCAACTGTCCTACCGGTATGCCTGTTCAGAAGCGTTGGCAATTGGTGCGCGACGGCTTGATGGACGAAGCTGTTGATCTGGCCTTGGCGTATACTCCATTCCCCGCGACGGTTTGTGGCTACCTTTGCCCCAATCTGTGTATGGAAGGGTGTACACGCTCTACGCAGCAGGGCATGGCGCCTGTCGATATTACCAAACTTGGTAGAGAAGGGCATAAAAGTGCCGCTCCTGAGTTGCCTCCACTTTCCGGCAAACGTGTCGCCGTCATCGGTGGCGGACCTGCCGGTATCTCCGTGGCATGGCAGATCCGGATGAAGGGGCATGAAGCTGTGGTTTTTGACATGGCGGAAACTCTGGGCGGAAAAATTACTTCATCAATCCCTAACAGTCGCGTGCCTAAAGAAGTGGTTCAAGCTGAGGTGGATCGTGCTGCAAAGGTATTGCCGCATGTTCACCTGCAACAGGAACTGAAGGCTCCGGAGTTTGAAGAACTCAAGGATGAATACGATTACGTGGTCCTGGCAGTGGGGGCGCAAAAACCGCGTGTCATCCCTGTTCCCGGGCACGAGCGCATTTACCCAGCGTTGACCTTCCTGAAAGACGCCAAAAAGAATCAGGCCAAGATTGGCAAGCGTGTCGTTATCATCGGCGCTGGTAACGTTGGTTGTGATGTCGCGACCGTGGCTGCCGCTGAAGGTGCCACAGACATCACGTTGATCGATATTCAGGAACCAGCATCTTTCGGCAAGGAGCGGAAAGAGGCTGAGGCGGTTGGTGCTCGCTTCAAGTGGCCTTGCTTCACCAAAGAGGTCACGGAAGAGGGAGTGTTGCTCCAGTCTGGTGAGTTGCTGGAGGCCGACACGGTCATCATGTCCATTGGAGATGCTCCCGACATTGACTTCCTGCCTGACAATATCGCGTTGGATCGCGGGCATGTCGTCGTGAATGACGACTTTCAGACCACGGATTCACAGGTGTTCGCCATCGGTGATATCGTGCGGCCCGGTTTGCTGACCCATGCCATTGGTCATGGTCGAAGAACGGCAGAGGTTATTGATGACCTTTTTAATAACCGTCGTCCCAAATCCGATACGAGCGACATGATAGATTATACACGCATGACCTTGGAATACTTTGATCCGCGCGTCATTGAGTTCAGCGACGCCAACCACTGTGGCTCCGAGTGTTCTTCGTGTGGCTCATGCCGGGATTGCTACATCTGCGATTCGCTGTGTCCGCAGTCGGCCATTTCCCGCAAAGAGTTGCCCGAAGGCGGTTTCGAGCGTGTCGTGGACCCGGAAAAGTGTATTGCTTGTGGCTTCTGTGCCAATTCCTGCCCATGCGGGATATGGGATATGAAAGACCCGGCGCCACTGGCTTAATCGATTGTAATATTAAAGGGCGACAAGATGATCTTGTCGCCCTTTATCTTATTGTGGCCCGCGGTATTTGTGTTGGAGTCGCCCGTGCTTGGTGACTCTGTCATATTCTTCCTGCTTTTCGCGCATCTGTCGGATAATGTATTGTGCTCGGGTGGTTATGGTTTGCTTGGCTGTTCCGCAATTCAAATCCTTGAGAGCGCGCAATTCTCTATCAAGCTCATGGGCCCAACGCTTTGATATGTTCCCATGGATTTTCTCATGGGTGACATACTTTTTCATGGTGTCTTTCCACCACCATTTTACGCTGCCGCTTTGTAGTCTAACCAGCTTGGGGTAAACGTATGTCAGGGTTAGATATACCTTAACGTCTGTTACGTTGCATCTCCCTGCACGGTTTTCCCAGCTATAGTTGTATTTGATGTCTGTCTGCGTATAGGCCGGGTAGGTGTCGTTCCCCTTCTTATAGGGAGCACGACGCTCCATATCCTGAAGGATTTCTCTCTTGCCAACGCCATTCACCGAGTAGAAGTCATCCTGTTCGATAATGATGACCTCGGCCCATGCCGGAACACTCAGGAAGAGCGTGGTTATGATCGTGTATATAAGCTTCATTTGGTTATTGTCCTTGTGCCTATACTACACCATAAGTGTCACTGGGCATCAAGAAAGAAGGCTGCATCCTTGGATGCAGCCTTCTGTTTGTCATTTGGGTTAAAGCGATTTTTGTGAAGTAACTGATGAATGTGTTTCAGTGAGAGGCTTCATGTTGGCTACTCGTTCAAACTCTCTGCGTCGGCGTTCGAGTTCTTCGTATGCCAACTCTCTGGATGTCTGGCTATAGAAGAATCCATCACTCGGGATTTGCTTGATGATCCTGTCGTGAAGAACTTGTGGGGCTATTTCAAAGCGATCAACGTCCGCATCAAAACCTGTTTTCGAGAAACGCCATAATTTGTCAGCATCACGCATGAGACCTTCGTTATTGGAAATGAAGCCCTTGCGGGTGTCGTGCTGAGAAATTATCTCCACTATTTCTTCCGTCCAGTTGGCAGGATAGTCGATGGACTCAAGGATTTCTTTGGCGATATTAACACCTTCTTCTTGATGCCGAAGTCGGACAACCATCTCGTCTGCTGCAGTTGCATCAGGCGAAAAGACAACCATCCATTCATCACGGGTCAAACGACTCCAGCCAGTATCGTGCAATATAATGGCTGGGATGACCACTTCAGGATCCCCGGCTTCAAGGTCAACCAACTGCTTGGCATACTCAAGGGTAATGAAGGCATGACCGGCATCATCACGTTTATCCTGGTGCGGCAAAGCCATGTTCCAGATTTTTTCAAAAACTTTTTTCATTTTATTTCTTTAATATCAACATGTTGTATTTTTATAGTATAAAGGTAGACAAAAACTTTTTGTGCTTAGTTTGCATGATGAGTTCTGTCAATGGGAAAAGTGTGCATTTGGAGGAACAAAAAAAGAGGGGTATTGTGAAATCTAGATCTTCAAAAAACAAACGGACACAGTCCGTAAACTGTGTCCGCTCAATACTTCTGGTACCTGGGGCGGGATTTGAACCCGCACGTCCCGAAGAACAAGGGATTTTAAGCTACGCGCGATGGACTTTAATAAGGCATAATAACTGACAATAATGGTTCGCGACCAGTGCTTTAGACGATATACTCTCTTTATCCGGCTTTGAGTGGCCTTGCGTAGCAACGGGCCTGAGAACAGGCCGGGAAAGGAGTAGTCGAATATGCCAACGAAACTTACTCAGGGTATCGTTAACAAGGCTAGGGTGTGTCGACAATCACTTCAGCCACAGCCACATTGCTCCTACGTACACGAAAGCAAGATAGGACGTCGCCAGCTTGTCGTATCGTGTTGCAATCCTTCGAAACTGTTTTAAATTTCCAAACATACACTCTATAGCACTTCGCTCCTTATAGAGATGTTTGTCATATGTTCGCCTTGTCTTTCTGTGAGAGCGAGGAGGGACAACCGGATTGGCATTCATGGCTTCAATTGCCATTACAATTTCATCTGAATCATAGCCCTTATCAGCAAGGACATGCTCGGCAGCCTGTCCTTCAATAAGCGGAATCGCCATACTGCAATCCGCTGTATTTCCAGGTGTTAATATGAATTTAGTTGGACATCCGAGAGCATCTGTGGCAGCATGGACTTTCGTTGAAAACCCTCCTCTAGATTTCCCCACCGACTGCTGGAGGTGCCCCCTTTCCGCCAGCCGAATGCTGATGAGCTCGCACTATTGTGCTGTCAATCATGAGCCATTCAGTATCAGCGTCTACCGCAAGCGTGTTGAAGATCATTTGCCATACACCTTTCTTGGCCCAGCGGATAAATCTCTTATGGACCGAAGACCACTTGCCATAGCTTTCTGGCAAATCTCGCCAAGGCGCCCCTGTCTTGCCAATCCACATGACTGCATCAATGAATAGCCTGTTATCTTTTGCAGTTACACCGCAGTCACTTTGTTTTCCTGGAAGATATTCTTTGATTTTATCCCACTGATCGTCGCGTAGAGCGTGTCTTTTTTGCACTGCCAACCTCCTGCCAATAAGTATAGCAAATCTCAGAATGATTGTCGACACGCCCTAGAGGTACATACCCACCTGGCAAGCAGCTTTACGACAGTGAGGTTAGTGGTCTCAGGTTGGTTATTGGAAAGAAGTCAGCTTCGTTTAAGCTGGTCACAGACCAATGGGTCAACGGGCGCAAGGTAAGGGCCATCTCCGTAACCCTTGGCCGCTCAGATGAACTCAGTCTCAAAGAAGCTCGTCATCGAGCTGTCGAAAATAAGCTTGCCGTCAGACGAGGGGAGAATCCCAACCTCAAACCTGTAGCTCGGATGACTCTCAAGGATTCTTGGGAGGACTATCGACAGTCGCGGGGAAAGGAACTCAGTCCAGAAACTCTCACATGGTATGAAAGGAAGCTTCTTGGGCCATTAAAGTCTTTAATGAATCGACCTCTCTCAGAAATTGGGCGTTCTGAGGTCAGAGCTTTACACCAGAAGATGACTGAGACAACTGGGCCTTATGGGGCGAATGGCGCAATGAGGGTTCTCAAGCTTCTCTACAACCACGCTTCCGCTGTCGAAGACCTGCCGCCGAATCCTGTATCCAGAGCTGTCAGGATGAATAAGGAAAAGGCTCGAGATTGGGCTCTTTCACATGATGAAATTAGAGACCTGTGGGAGCGCATTGAAAATAATGATGATCGAATTCGTGCTGAGTGCTGGGCGCTGATGCTCTCGACGGGACTGCGATCCATGAGTGCTCGTTCTGCGAGGTGGGAGCATCTTTCCGATGAAGGTGTTCTCCATGTGCCCACGCCAAAAGGTGGAGCTGATAGGGCCTATGACCTCCCAATACCGAAAGGAATGTATGAGAGGTTGATGAGTCTGAAATCCCTCTGCGCTCCATTGGCTTCCCCTTTTATTTTCCCTTCGCCGAATTCGAAGCACGGCTTTGTAAATATCCGCCGCGAAGAGTCTTTGCCTTACTCTCCGCATCAAGCTCGGCATACTTTCAGGAATTTGGCAGTTGAGGCTGGGGTCGATTTTACCACTACCGCATTGGTTATGAATCACAAGGTCCCTCATGTGTCTTTCAGCTACATTTCCCGCGATCACCTGCAAGGCGCAATGCGTGATGCGATAGAGAACATATGGGAAAAATTGACTAATATTGTTCATGAGTACTGATGTGAGAGTGCAGGTCAAACGTTGGTTGACAAAAAAAAATTGGGGCTGTTAATTTTGAGGTAATCCCTTGGTTAGATGAAAATCAAGAACCAATTTTTTAGAGAGGAGAAAGAAATGAGATTTGTTTTTGTACCTGGCCACCGACGCTATGCGCGGTCTCGAAAGAGAGTCCATGGTGGTTCTCTAGTGATGGAGGACCCGAGAAAACGATGCCCGTCGTCCCACGGGATGGCGGGTATCTCAACAAAGGAGATTTGTTATGGATTTAAAAGATTTATTCCGTCCCGTACTTGACGCTATTGAAATCATTGATGGCCGTCTTGCCTCCCTTGAGGAAAGATTAGATTCCTCTTCTCATCATTCAGGCTACTTAACCACCCCGCAGGCTGCTGAATTTCTCAGCCTGTCTCCCCAGACTCTTGAAGCTTGGCGACATAATGCCGAAGGGCCTCGTTATATCAAGCTTGATAGGGTTGTCCGCTATGCTTTGGACGATCTGATTAATCATATGGATCGTTATCAGATTAACAATGGGGAGGAAAAGTAATGTTTTGGTATTTGGACCCGTTAGCAAAGCTTCCTATCCGTGGTTATCGTGAGGCTTGTTTTTATTGTGGAGAAAATACGACTACCATGACGACTATTGTCGGATATACTGACGCAAACAATTGGTTTCCTCAGCAGAAGGTTGCTACTTTTGATCTCCCGACATGTGGTGATTGTTATTCCATTTTGACTGCTGGTGGTCATTCTGCAAAAGTAAACTCAAGGATTATCAACTACCTGAAGCGTAATGTTTAGGGGGAGAAGAGTATGAATGTTTCATTTAATTGTACCTCCCCTGATTTTGGCTCAATTCCCGATGAGCTGAGGAGTGCTGACTCGTGGATTGTTTGGAAGGCGAAGCCAAATGGCGAAGGGAAGATTGGCAAGATTCCTTACTCTCCGCGCACAGAAAAGCGAGTGAATGCAACTATCCCTGCCTCTGGTTGTTCGTTTGAAGAAGCTAGCAAGGCATATCGTAATGGTAAGTATGCTGGTTTGGGAATCGTCATGGGCGTGGTTAAGAATCTTGTTGGTATTGATCTCGATAACTGCGTGTCTGCCGATGGGGTGGTCGAACCTTGGGCTCAGGAGATTGTAGACGCCCTTGCCACGTATACCGAGTTCAGTCCCAGCGGAAAGGGGCTTCGGATTTTCGGTTATGGAAAGCTTCCTCCTGGTCCTAGGCGGAAGGGAACCATTGAAATGTATGAGGAGAAGCGGTTTCTGACTGTGACTGGCGATGTGTATGTCGATCAGATTTTAGGAGAACCATATTTAATTCGTAAGTTTCAGGATGCTCTTGACTCTCTCTATAGTGAGGTCTTTGGTTCGGAGATGAAGGAGGAGGGCGATTGGCAGTTTGATCTTGATGATTTGAGGGGGCTCTCAAACATTTCTGATGCAGATGTGGTCCGATTTGCACGTGAAGGCAAGAAGGGCGAGGCTTTTTCGAGGTTGTATGATGAAGGTAATACCGAATCGTATGGCTCAGGGTCAGAAGCTGATCTTGCTCTTTGCAATATGCTCGCCTTCTATTCGGGAAGAGATCCGGACCAGATGGAACGCCTTTTTAACTCTTCTGAATTGTGTCGGTCGAAATGGGTAAACAGGCGAGACTATCGAGATCGTACCATTTCAAAGGCTATTAGTTCCTGTAAGTCAGTCTTTGGTCCTCAGTTATCTCCTGAGGATGATTTTGATGACAATCCCCCTGTGTGTGAAGGTGGCGATTTTTCTGAAGGGTATACATATGCACCAGAGTTTCCTCTTGATGCATTGCCAAAAGATATTACCGGTTTCATCAAGGATAACTCCGAGCGTATGGGATGTCCTCCTGAACTGATTGGCGTTCCTTTATTAGTTGATCTTTCTGGGTGCATTGGCAGCCAGCCTCGACTCATTCCGAAGAAATACAATTTTGAATGGGAGGTAGCTGCTTGCCTTTGGGGGCTTGTTGTAGCCCAGAAAGGCAGCAAGAAGTCTCCTGCACAAAAGGTAGCTTTAAGACCCCTGTTTGATATTCAGGCGAAGAGCCTGAAGCGCTATAAGGAGGAAGTGGCTGAGTGGGAGCGTGCTGAAAAGGCTCGCAGTATGGCGGCCAAGAATATGAATGGAACCCAATCAATTGACGATGAATATTTTGATATTGAATATCCTGAATCAGAGCCTGTCCGTATTCAGCCTGTTGTAAATGATGTGACTATTGAGGCCTTGGCAATGATTATGGTGAACAACCCAAGATTGACTTACGTGGCTGATGAGATCTCGGGACTTCTCAGAAATATGGGGAGGTACAGTCGTGGAAATGATAGGCATTTTTGGCTTCAGGCCCACAGTGGTGGGCCTTATAGCAGTAATAGAAAGGGGGGAGGGGATGTCTATGTCAAAGAAGCTCGCATCAGCCTCATCGGAGGAATCCAGCCAGCAGTACTGAAAGAACTTTTTTTTGGAAAGCAAGGAATTGATGATGGCATGCTGGAGCGGTTTGGATTGATTGCATATCCAGACATCTCTGTGTTTAAGGGGGTAGATCGTTATCCTGATGAGATGCTGCGCATTAAGTATCATGAGGTTTGTAACAAGCTTTTCAGTGCTGATTGGTCCAAAGAGCTTGGGGTTGATCCAAAACACATCGAAGAATCTGTTTGTAATCCTATCCGTTTTGATTCTGACGCACAAAAGCTATACAATGAATGGCTTGAAAATCATACGGAATCACTGAGAAGCCTTGCCAACAGTCCTGTGCTGGGGTTTGTAAGTAAGGCTGAGGGGTTGATGTGCAGCCTTGCTCTTGTTTTACATCTGACTTCATGGGCTTTAGGTGATGTGTCGAATGTTCGAAAAGTATCCGTCGAAATCCTTAGAGGGGCAATTCGGCTGATAGACGACTATTTCTCTTACATGTGGCGCAGAGTTGTCTTTGAGCCGCGGGGAGAGTGGCTGACTGGAGTGTGTCATCGGCTTAGAGCAAAAGATCTCAAGAGCTTTACTCGAAGAGAGCTTACTAGGTTGGGATGGGGGGAGCTTAAGGGAGACTTGGTTGACAGGTTCCTCAAAGAGATTCTCGCAAAAGGGATGGCAAATCAGGAAGAGAGGAAGGCTGGAAGCAACGGTGGACGTCCTTCAATTGTTTATCATCTGAAGTAGCGTCCGGGCTTTGATGGTTTCGTCGGTTTTGTCAGTTGTTTTTTAAAGATTGTGCGCAACATGGATGATCTGTCACGATTTATAAAAGCCTTCTTTATGTTTTATAATATAATGATATTATTGTATTATTGTAATGCCATATGATTTATGTGCTTAGTTGATGAACTTGCTGACAAAACTGACGAAACATGTGTGTAGAACGTCGTGTAGGCATTTTACCCCGCTTACGAGTGTAGGACAACGCGATATGCATTGAACTGGAACGGTTACAACATCGAAACCAGGAGATGCGCATGCGATATGTTTTAGATACTTCGTTTTGCAAAGAGTTGGAGAATGGTAAGGCTGAAATCACGAGTCTTCTGATAGAGGTCAATTCGTTTGCCGGCGTAGCTGAGGTCGGAGGGCAAACGTATCAGTTCTCATTGTCTTACGGTGTCATGGAGACCGATTGCCCTCGTTCGTTCCGGCAAGACCTCGTAGAATTGATTTATATATGTGGGCTCCAATCTCTTCCGAGGGCAATATTTGATCAAATGGACATGTTAATTCCCTCTAGAGGAGGGATGGTTTTTAGAAATTTACCCGGAGCATGAATCTGACCTCTTAACGCGCGCGTGCGAGGCTCTTGAGCAAGAGCAAGGGATTAACAATCATCCTAGTGATCATCTTAACAGCTAGAAATTGCTAATAGACTGGTATCACACATAGTAAGAAGCCTGTTTGGGGGCCTGTTTTGATGATCGTTTTGTCCTTATGGAAGAGGAAAGAATCAGAACGTGGAGAAAATAGAGAAGGCAGACGTCGTGTTTAATGATGACGGTGCATCAAAGCACAGTAATGTGCACATAATTGCTGTCCTCGGGCTATCTATGAGTGTTTCGGTGGTGGTCGTAGGTATGTGTTCGATCGCGGCTACCTAAACGGTCTTCGGCCAAATCGATAGAATTTGGAGTGGTGATATTTCCGCTAGGCTACACTTACACCGAGTTTAGCCAATCTTGCTGTGAATTCGTCTTGGCTCATAGAGTTTCGTTCGGATTTGCCTTTGAACGCTCCCACCTTGCAAACGGCATACATTGTTGCAAAACCTTTGCGGTTGTGAATATCGAGCATTTCTTCGGCTTTGGTGTATGAAATGCCGTCGACCAAATACAGTCTGCTCAAATCGATTTCTTCCTGCGTGAATTTTACTCCGTATCCGTTGTTCTGCATGAAATTGTGTGTGGGTGATACTTCGAAGAGGCTTTCTTGGGCGCTATGTCCTTTCGATCTGACATAATCCAAAAAGCTGTTTAAATTCATTGATCCCTTAGCTTGGTCATCCATAAAACCCAAATCCCTACATACTTTCATGCTGGCATAACCATTTTTTCCGAAATGCCCACAAGCGGTTTCTGCGGCAGGGTAAGATACGCCATCAACAACGTAAAATTTAGCCATCAGTAATTTGTTTTCTTTCATGGATGATTATACCTTGCTTCGGGGGATTTTTTTTGAATTAACTATACAATCTGTGTTGTTGATAGCTGGCTTAGGTCATTATTAGAGCCGACTATGACTAGGTGTGTCCTTGCTCTTGAAAAGCCAATATATTGGAGTTGTTGATTAGTCGTAAGTTGCTCCGTTGCGACAATAACTACAATTGGTCTTTCTAATCCTTTAAATCGTCGAATAGTGTCAACCACTACACAATCAGACTGATCGGTATGACTGTTGTCGAACGAAATGTCTGGCAACCTGACAATCAATTCTTGCTTAAGTTGTTCTGCCTCTGTTGCTATTAGGATAGCGATATCCTTTGGCGGTATCTTTTCTTTTTCAATGAGTCGCTTGATTGTTATCGATGTGACATCAATTGGGGGTGTGATATCTGCTGTTTTCAGCCACTCGACGGGATATCCGTCCGGGCCGGTCGGATGAAGTGGCGTCCCTTTGTACCTAGTTTTGATGATGTCAAAAATATGTTTGGAATTTCTCAGGTTCTTGTTCAGTGGGATATCAATCGAGTTCGTATCTTGCGGAAGAGACGGTTCACCGTAAACAGCTTGATTGCAGTCCCAGAAAACTCTCAACTTTGCATTTTCTTTCAGCAGGCCATCCAAAGCGACCC
Organism: Pseudodesulfovibrio profundus; assembly: GCF_900217235.1. Classification (NCBI taxonomy): domain Bacteria; kingdom Pseudomonadati; phylum Thermodesulfobacteriota; class Desulfovibrionia; order Desulfovibrionales; family Desulfovibrionaceae; genus Pseudodesulfovibrio; species Pseudodesulfovibrio profundus. The sequence goes on from NZ_LT907975.1 coordinate 84,673, forward strand.
ACCAGTGTTCCCTGAAATCTTGGCCTTCATCTACAATGATCACATCATATTTCATGTGGGACAAGATTTCGGTGGCGTTGATCAAAGCTTCTGGCAATATCTCATCATAAAAATCCTTCCCAGGTATCTTTTCTAGCGGTTGGCCTGACTCCCTTGCCAAGTAGCCGCATAATGAATGGAAGGTGTGAACGGGGATATCTGGATAGTCGGCTAGGTCTTTCTGAATCTGTTTGGCTAGGGCGCTGTTATAGCAAACAAATAGTGTCGACAGTTCTTCCTTCGAACATCGAATGGCTTCTTCTTGCGCCAAGACGGTCTTGCCGGTGCCGGCTCCTCCTGAAATGGCTGCCCGTCTAATGTTTTGAATACTGTTGAGAATGATGAATTGATTCTGTGTCAAAGCCGTAATGACTCTGTCGTTGTCATCAACATCGAAAATGAGCGGTCTGTGCAAACTTATGGGCTGAGCAAGCAGTTCCTCTAAGGCCGCGATTCCATGACTTCCTATGGGGTTGCAATTGTTTGCAGCAGCGTTCGGGCAAAGTCTGTCTTTGATCCAAGTCTTGAATGAATTGTTGAACTGGTTGCCGTCGCAGAAGATTTCTCTTGGCATATCTGCACCGAGGTCATGCGCCGGGACTTCGCAGTCGGGAAAAATGACACCATGGCAGAGGTGAACCCAGTGGGTTGGCCATGAATTGGTGTCTTTGAGTTTTCTTAACAGGTTGTGTTTTGAAGACCGCGCTTGTTCAACAGGATTTTTTATTGTGTGGACAATCTGGTATCTATCTGTAGAGGTCCATTTGGAAGAGGCTGGGTCATGTGAGATGACTCCGCCTTTAACTTCTATGAAAAGTACACCGTATTGCGGATGGGCAACAATGAAGTCGCACTCGCCATCTATTTCATTTCCTTGGGGGGTCAAGCCATGCCAAGGTCGAGAATAAAAGACCACATACCCCGGGCCAAGCTCGGATTCGAGTTTGTCGAACACCTTGCACTCGGCATTACGCATTGGAAAATTCCGGATATCCGGAGGTATGGTCCGGGGCCACATCTTAACCATCAACTATTCCTCATCATGTTTGAAAAGAAACCGAGCTCCGGTTCGTCAGGGAGGCCAATCAATAGTGCCCTGTCCAGAAATCGGTTGAATTCTTCACAGGACGTTTCCGGGGCCAGTACGCAAGAGTGGCATGCCGACAAGGATAAGCTGTCAACACCGCACATGAGACCTTCAATGCAAAGAGGATCGGAGGAACACCACTCTATCGATTGGATGGCACTTTCGACGATGTTGCCGATCTTGTTCGACTTACCTTGCCTTTGCAGCCCCCCAAGCGTTCCATCGGCATCGGAGGTGGAAGTGTAGATAAGTACACCAGCCATGTCTTCCTGATCCACATACAACCGTTCCCGCAATGCCGCACTCGAATATCCACATTCCATGGTCAGTTGCTTCATGAGGACATGGGCAAACGTGTGTATCAGCAGAAATCGTGGAGTAATGGTCCTGTCTGGGGCTTCTTCATCATGCATTTCCTTCCATTGGCGGACGTACATTGATTGAATTTCCTGGGCACGCTTGATAGCGGTTACCTCTTTTTCCCACTTTTGAAGAGCTTGGGGGCTGAAGGAAATGTATATTCCTTCTCCTTTTACTTCGACAGCCGGAAGCCATTGTTTTTTTTCCGAGTATATGGGGGCAATATTCTGGCCTTCTTCTCCAGCCGGGAATATGCGAGTAAATCCTTTCAAGGCCCTAACTTCCCTGAGCCGAACGAGACGGACGATGCGATCAAAAAACTTTGCCATGGTTGCTGGAACATTTTCATGCCGCATTTCGAAGTTCTGGGATTCATCTCCGGGATTGGACGATCGGCAAGAGAATTGACGGTGCTCATCCACACGTAGATTCTCCTTGTTGGAAGAAGCTACTAGGCGTTTGTACTCTTCGACCTGTTGAGCCAAGCTTTCTCTGGTGAGATCTAGGGCTTCCATCACATCCTTCAGCCCTGCAACTTCCAGTTGTTTGATGAGTTTGATTCGGCCATTCATGTCCTCAACGTTTTCGAGCGCTCCCCAAAATTGTCCAACTTCCTCCGGTAGGCGGTTGGACCATGGCGGGATGCTCAGTGCGGTTTCCATGACAGGGAAGTACATGTTTGAAGCACCACGTTGCATGACCCTTGGAACCAATTCGCATGGCGTGGGATCTAGGTCTCCAAGCCAAGGTCTTTTGCCTTTGCATTTGAGTTTTTTCTGCTCCCAGGTTGTAGAACTGAATATTCCTTCCAGCGGTTTGCTTGCTTTGCATTTGGTGCAGCTGAGAACAAGACCAGCAAGACCGGGGCCTTCAGATTTCAATTTGAGAAATCCATTTTCCCCATAACAGTCGTTCTTGTTGTGTCCAACCCAGCTGTGCCATGGGAATTCATCCAAGTGGCCATTGGCGCAAGCCATGACAAAACGAACCGGGACGACAAATATTGTCTCTCCTGCTTCTACAGAACAAGGTGAACACTTTTTCCAAGGGCGGCCAGGCTCGTCTCCCCAGTATTTTGCTTGGGCGATTCTGTTGCATTGAGGACACTGGAGCCAGTCCGGGAAGCGGACAGCGGTCAATGCTCTCGGATTCCATCCCTTTTCCTTGCTTCTTTTCACTTCGTCTGAAGGGCGGACCGGAGGGAGCCTGAAGCCTTCAACTTTCAGTTTCTTTTGAAGCCTTTCTTCATAGACGACTTGGGGATTAGCCAATCCCACAGGTGGGAAAAAACGATCCCAAGCATCTTGGCCAGCGACCACGGCAGATATCGGAGCTCCATCAGCTCTGAAGTCGACCACAGCTCCAGGTGCGGCATTCATGATCACCATGCTGCGACGCAGGTCGCCCAATTCATACTTGGCCATCTTGGCCCTCCTCTTTCTTTTTCATGAAAGCTTGCGGAATGAGTTTGAAGCGCACTGATGGCTCGACGGTTCGCATGCTGTTCGGGGTGGGCCATGCTTCGCCTATAGTGTTTCCTGATGCTCTCTTGGCAGCGGCATCTTCCGCACTTTGCAACAAGGATATGCGAGATTTGAAGGGATGCCAGTATTCGGAAGCACCTCTGGATTGCCATTTGTGAATCAGGTTTTTCAGTTCCATGAGTATGTCGGTCTCTTCCGGGTCCACTTCATTGGCTCTGGCTATGATGTAGTCAATGAACTTATCTAGTTTCTTGGGATCGGCATTTTTCAAGTCAGGAGAGTTAAGCATGGCCGGATCCAAATGCCGGACCAGCCCCACGAGGACGGCGTGAAGAGCCTTGTCCCTTGCCCTTGGGGCAAAGGGGGTCACGCTGGCAGGTTCCACATCACGATAGAGTGACTGATGCCAGGTTCTGAAACTTTCGAAATGAGAACGGTCTCTGGCCTTGGCGTTGTTTAGTATCGAGACGACCAGACCCGGGACATTGCTTCGGCCTACGCGGCTTGTAGCCTGAATATACTCCGACATTCCCTTGGGTTGTCCATTGACCACCATCAGCCCCAAACGAGAAATGTCGACGCCGACACTCAACATGTTGGAGGCAAGAACTACATCGAGGACTCCGTCTTCATCGGCAGTGGTTTCGAGGTCCACCAACATTTCGCCGACCTTGGTTTGGGTAAGCCGAGAAGTAAGCTCTTCAACGACTTCTGACATCCTGGAGTTCTCTTTTCTCCTATGTGAAATCGTATCAATTGCATCATGAACATCATCCTGCATCAAAACTAATGCGCCCCCTAGCTCTCGCAAGGAATTGAAGTAGGCCACAAGCGTCCACCATTCGTCCAAAGTCAACTTGTCCGTTTGATCGGAAAGGGCTTGTGCTGACTGCAGTAGGGAGGCTGAAACTGCTTGAAGAGCAAATTTTGCCGATCGGCCAGCGGTCGTCGCACCTTGATAGATTCGACCAGTTGACCCCTCTTTGGTTACGGCAAAGCCGGAGTCGTCTGCATCGATGCATGGAGGAGGGAATTGTTCGGTGTTTCGGTTGAACAGACCTCGTACCTGTTCGTCCGCTCTTTTGATCGTAGCCGTCGAGCCTATAATTTTGGGGGGAATGCCATTGCACTCGAAAAGTTTATCTACCAAGGCTTCGTAGAGTCCTGTCATGGACCCCAGAGGGCCGCCAATCAAATGAAGTTCGTCCTGAATGATCAGATCAGGGGGAGTATTTCTGTTTATGCCGAAAAGGGCGTTGGTCTCCGGCCTTCTTAATATCTGGGCAAATTTGTCGACAGTCCCTATCAATAGCGTCGGATGTTTTTTGTAGATGTCCTCGTCAACAGTCCATATGGGCAGAGGTGCATCAGATCTCAGAGGGCATGGTTTCTTGCCTGTGCAACGTGCATGTATTTCACTAACGCTGCGATCAATTCTCCACTCCAGCTTCCCTTTGCATGCCGGGCAGGAGGATAATTGCTTCGGGGATGAAAGCTCTTTGTCACCAGCCAATGCCTTGACGGCATCCTTGATCCTGTTCGGTGAGGCACTGTCCCCGACCCAAAGTCCGATGGAGAAGGGAATCGTCCCCAAGCGGTTTTCATTGTTACGCCGGATGACCTCACAAGCAAAGATCAGAGAGCTTGCCCTTGCAAACTGTTGTGTCGTCAAGAGGCGAAGGGTGTACCGCATTATTGCAGCGATACCTCGTCCTTCATTCGGTGCTTTCCCGTGTTTCAGGCGGCGATAGAAGACAAGTATTGCTATCAGTCCGAGATATGCTTCCGTCTTGCCACCACCTGTCGGGAACCACAGCAAATCCATGGTCTGTCGTTCGTCGAGAGCTGCATCATCTGTGATGTCCAAAAGAGTGGATTTCACAGCAAGAAGAATGAAACCCAGCTGGAAGGGACGCCAGAACAATTCAGCGTCTTCCCCCTTGCTCCACCTGAACTGTGTGAGCATTGCCTGGTTGGCCAGTCGGAAGGCCTCGGCTATTTCGGGAGATTGAGCAATCGTATTGGCACCGGACATCATTCTGTTATTGATGTCTTTGCATGCTTGCAGATTGTTTCGAGCAGCTTCAATGTGCTCTGCAGACAAGCTTGGAATTCGCTGCTCCTGGAGTTCAATCCACTCTTCATACGCTCGTGGAAGCAACGCGAGAGCTTTGTTCAACTCATCATCCGTAGCAGTTGAAAGCCACGGTACGGAAAGAGTCGGATGAGGAGCACTCTCTTTCAGTTTGTGGAAAAGAGTGTGCCCGTCAGGGTTGGTGTCCAGGATTTTTGAGCTTGGTAGCCATGTGGTAGCGACTTCAGTCGCATGAATTCCGTCATCAGCCTTAGTCCATGTCGCCGAGCAGGTATGACCTGTGGCAAATTCGAGTTTCGATCGGTAAAGGAGATTGGCGGATTGGTCTTCTACCTCGAGTCCTGAGCGCCTGGATGGACGGGCCACGAAGCGTGTGTTTTTTCCGGGCGAAACCTTGATCTCGACTTGGAAGAGGGTGTATTTCTCGATGTCTTCCCTATTGGCTTTTTCCAGTTCCATTCCATTGACAAGCGATACACTTATCAGCTCTCCGACCGGGCTTGGAGTCTTTTTGAAATACAAATAGATACCGTCGGGTAGATTTTCGATTTTCAATTTGTACGGATTCAAATTCTTGGTGCTCTTTACGAGAACAGTTTTTTCGATGTTGACATGTCTGCGTCTCCAGGCCTTTGCATCCACATCCTTGTCACCTATTTTCATGGGAAACCGTTCCGGGACATAAACTCCAAAAGACACCTTGATGGCCAGTTCCGGGAATTCTCCATCACATTTGGCTGCAAAGGATAACCCGGCAGAACTTGGCCGCATCATATTGGAAAATGGTGTTTGTTCCGCCTCCGAAGATGATCCGGTATCGCTGTCATCACCAACGCCTTCTGCTCCCAAACTTTCATCTTCAGAAGGGTCCACCTTGGTCTTTTGTGGCCAAAGGATTCCACTGAGATAGACATCACCAGGGCGACTTTGGAGAATGAGGTTTTGGGGGGACAGCCGAGGTTCGAGCAGTTCGTCTTCGGAATATGGGCCGACAAGGTCTTCGGCAAGGCGGTCCATTATGTTGCTTCGCATTCCCATTTGTGAAAATCCTTATCAGTTGAAATTGACCCAAGGATAGCCAATGATCCTGGGCGCAAGTATGATCCCCTGGTCATCCCAAGGGCTATGCAACATGTGGCAGATGGAGGCATCTTCACCGACAACCATTGTGCAAAAATCCATCAGTTTGATACCTTTGAACGTGCGTGGAGGGTACAGTCCCGGACTGTCGTTGTTGAGTCTTTTGCCTATAGCAAACAAGGAGTCTGTGACTTTTTTGGACAGCATGGATATGACATTTCCATCATCGGTCCGGAGTTCATAGAGTCCTTTGTTGTTTTTCGATGCAATCAAGTCCATTGGGCCAGTTTCTGCCACGCGTGCAGCTACGGTTCTCAGCGAATTTTGCACGGTCTCGACGTCTTCTTCGGAGCCGTACAGGGCCTGTCCTGCCAAGCAATTGAAATCGATATGAGACCTCTGCACGGCAAATCCCACACTTTTACTCTTTAACTATTTGATTTATTATGCTATTATTTCTCCATCCAAAGGAGGAAGGCATGGCTATTCGGCAGAAAGGACCTCGGTTGGGTGATTACTTCCTGGGGCACCGCAGAACCAAGACCACATTTCTGGATGAGATCAACGAACTCATCGACTGGCAGCCCATCAACGCCTTTCTGTGCAAGAAGATCAGGCGCAAGGCCAACGCCGTGGGCAATCCCGCCTATCCGCCTCTGGCGATGTTCAAGATTCTGCTCTTGCAGCGTTGGTACAACCTGAGTGATCCGGGCGTGGAGCAGGCGCTGCTCGACCGGCTCTCCTTTGTCAGATTTACCGGTTTTTCCATCGAGGACGACGTGCCGGACGAGACCACCATATGCCGTTTCCGTAACGGTTTGATCCGCCTGAAGGTGCTGGACTCCTTGCTCGACATGCTTAACCGCCAGCTTGAAGGACAAGGGCTTCTTGTCCGTGAGGGAGCCGTGGTGGACGCCTCGGTAGTCGAGTCGCAGCGGCGGCCGCGCAAGGTTATCGACGTGATGCCTGAGGACCGTTCCGAGGACGCCGAAGAACAGGATGGGCCGGTGGACTGCCGGGTCAGCTATTCGGATGACGAGGAGGCGGCCTGGCTCCGCAAGAGAAATCGGGCCTATTACGGCTACAAGCTCCATGCCGCGACGGACAGTCGAGACGGGTTTCTGCTCTGTGGTCACATCACTCCCGCGAACCATTCGGACACGGGCGAATTCGAGCGGCTCGTGAATGGCGTCGGCCTTGATCCCGGCGCACGGGTTTATGCGGACAAGGGCTATTGCAGCGGGAAGAACCGGGACATTCTGTTTGATCGCGATTTGGAGGACGGAACCATGGACAAGACGCCTCGTGGCGGCAGGCTGACAGACTTCGAAAAGACCCGCAACCGTGACATCAGCAGCATTCGGCAAATAGTCGAGCGGGCCTTCGGCACACTCAAACGTGGCTACGCATTCTTTCGGTCCCGATACGTGGGTCGTGAGAAGGTGGAGGGAGAGTTCCACATCCTCGCCATGGCGTTCAATTTGAAAAAAGCTGTTCGACTGGCGCGAGCCTGAAGGGAGAGGTGCGTCCAAAATCCGGCATTTCGGCCAGAAATGGCAGGAAAAGGCCGGGAATGAGCCCAAGCTGGGGTGCGGTCAGAACATCAAATTGGGTGCGGAGCGCAAGGCACGGACGCGAAAAGGGGATGCGCAGAGGTCTCGATATCGGAAGGACAGCCGATTTGAACTCGTGCAACAGGCCCTTGGCCCTGCCCCCAAGCCTTTTCCCATACCCTTTCTTCTCCTGCACGATTCCCGAAGGATGTCTTGAACCCTTTGTATACGTGCAAGCAGCTCTTTGCTCGAGTGGCACCCACAAACATCACTCGGGTTTCTTCATCGTAATCGGCCTGCCGTCCTCCTACGTTGGGAGGGAGGCAGAGATAAACATGTTCGGCTTCTCGGCCTTTTGCTGCATGGATGGTACCCAAGATCGGACCATTCATGCCCAATTCAGGCAGCACCAGTTCCGGAGGTAGGTTCTGGTTGGCCAAGTTCTTCCGCAGTTTGGCCAAATCCACCTTCGGTTTTTTGATGCCTCCCCCAAGTTTCTTCAGCGATTTCCAAGCTGAATCGGGATCCGCTCCTTGCGCAATAGGTTCGATTTCACGCTCAACCCAAAGGGTCTTGAAGTCACGGCTTTTCAAATGGCTTTGATCAATGCCGCTGAGGAGGGCTCCTATCCATGGCACGATACCAGCCGAGATGTTTCCCATTCGAATGCGGTGCGGGCTGGCCTTCATTGTCGACGATGCTTTCAGAACTTCCTTCTTGGATCGGAAGAGGGCAAAGCAGCTGTCCTCTTGAGGCAAACGTAATGGGTCGAATTCGTCATCGTCCATGAAGTCTGCCTTGTTCCGAATCTGGTCACAAATATTGTGATATTTGGAGAGAGTATGGCTACTTTCTTCCAGGACTTCGTGGCGTGTTCCCTGAAAGATGGATTTCAAGCCAAGCGAAGAGGTTCTGTGGATTGTCGTCAACTCGGTTTCTTCAAATCTGTTTTGCACACGTATTCTTTGGGGCAAGGTCCGGCTGGCATCCGGGGAATCGGCTTCGGAGTCCCCTATCGAGAAACCGTAAATGGCTTGCGCCTCATCGGCAAAGACAGTCACGCCCGCATTTTCCTGAAGCTTGTTGATGATTTCGAGAACAAGAGTCGCTCTGTTCCCTATGAAATCCTGTGCTTCATCAACTATCAGGTGGTCGGCCTTGCTCAAGTGGTAGAAAACGTCCTCATCCCGCCTGACAAGATCAATTGTTGCATCGATATTGTTTTCAAAGGAGCCGTCGAGGCAGGCTTCTTCATCGAATCCGGAATTGATCTTCCAGGCAAATGAATCGAGCGTCGCAATTCTTACGGAATACGCATCGTACTTGCTCGTGAGGTGTGAGGCTATCCTAGCTCGTATTTCAGCGACAGCCGTCCTTGTGAAGCTTATCAACCATATTCTGTTTGGGTTGCATCCATGCTTTTCAATCAGGTGCGCAACTCTTTTACATGCTACAGCCGTCTTTCCTGTCCCAGGTCCAGCGCTTACGAGCAATTTGGCGTCTTGTGATGCTTGGATAACGGCTTCCTGAGAAGGATCCCAATTGATTCCCTCGCTAGGCAATGGGGCTGGGGTGTCTACGTCCGTTCCGTCAGTCGGAGACAAGCCTGCAAAAAAGTCGTCAGCAGGAGGCTCTGTTGGGGGGGAGTACTCAGGAGCGGGCTGGGCAGAGGAAGATGGCGGAGTGTCGTCCGGATTATTGTTTTGTGATTGCTCATTAGGACTATTCGGTGGGGAGCCTGTCAGCCATATCTCGTTATTGTTCCTTACGAGGTAAGATTCTCCTTCCCATTTGGCATAGGTGGCGGAAGCTTCCGTGCGCGTTCGAAGCTTGCCTTTGAACTTCTTTTTATCACCATCCCAAACGGTAATTTTCATGTCTTCCTGACCAGATCAATGGTTATTTATCGTAGTCGATTTCTTTGACGTTACGGCACTGTCCGCGTTCAGCGTCTTTACACTGGTATATATGATCGCATTTGGTTTTGGGGCTGTACCAGATAACTCCTTTGGGTTATCGGTATGGCAATGCGAAAAAGTCGTTTGAGCAAGGACAAGCAGCTTCGTTTAATCGAACATTTTGTGGCTGGCACGACAGCTCGTTGCGCTGCCGATCTGGTTGGTGTGAACGTCAAAACAGCCGCCTATTACTTTCACCGGCTCCGGGAAATCATAGCGGTAGAAGAGTCCTGTGAAGGGATGGATTTTGGCGAATTTGAGGTCGATGAGAGCTACTTCGGTGGCAAGCGAAAGGGCAAAAGAGGACGTGGGGCGGCTGGTAAGGTTCCTGTTTTTGGAATCCTTAAAAGGGGCGGGAAGGTCTATACACAGGTGATTCCTGATGCGAAAGGTAAAACCTTGCTTCCCATTATTCAGGAAAGAATCCAGCCAGACAGTGTGGTTTACTCGGACTGCTGGTATGGCTACAATGTCCTTGATGTGTCAGCGTTCAAACACTTCCGAATCAACCACTCGAAGCTGTTTGCAGATAGCCACAACCACATCAATGGAATCGAGAATTTTTGGAACCAGGCCAAACGCCATATGAGGAAATTCAACGGCATTCCAACCAAGCATTTTTCTCTGTTTTTAAAGGAATGCGAGTGGCGTTTTAATAACAGCAATCCGCGAAGCCAGTTTAAACAACTGAAACAGTGGGTTAGAAGACATATGGGCTAGTTATCTGGTACAGCCCCTTGGTTTTTAGAAAGTATTTACCATCTCTTTTTATGACACCGGTAACTCTGCTTTTTTGTGGATGACTAGGACAGTATCTGTTTTGTCTCCAAATTCTGTCTTGGATTGTGTTGAATGTTAGTTTGAATGAGTCCTTCATCTTTTGGAGTGCGCCTCCCCCCATCCTTTGGACCACTGATCGGCCATTTTAAGGTGGAGTCCTGCGTCCGAGTTTGTGCCTCCGTGGAGGCGGTTCGCCGCAGCCGTTGTGGAGCGTAGCCCGTCCCCGCAGGGGCGGCCCGAAGGGCCGAGGGCGGAGCGGAGCAACGGCTGCGAGCCAAGTCAATGAACATTCAGGTTGCCTCTGTATACGGCAGCGGGAGTTCTTTTGTCCAACGACGAATGTCCGCGCTCTTCGTTGTAATACCGAAAATAGCGCGTAAGCCCATGGTATAGCTCGATTCCATCAGAATACGCCTTGGGGTAAACATCCTCGTATTTCACCGTCCACCACAACCGCTCGATAAATACGTTGTCGATTGCACGGCCTTTGCCGTCCATGCTGATTGCAATGCCCTTGCTCTGCAAAACGCCGGTAAATTCACGGCTCGTGAATTGCGCTCCCTGGTCCGTATTGAACATCTCTGGCGTGGAGATGCGCAATGCCTTGCTCAGTGCGTCCACGCAAAACGAACTGTCCATGGAATTTGACAGTTCCCAAGCCAATACGAATCGGCTCCACCAGTCAATCACTGCCACCAGATACAGAAAGCCGCGCTGCATGGGGATGTAGGTGATGTCAGCACTCCAGACTTGATTCTTTCGCTCAATGGCAACTCCTTTCAGCAGATAAGGAAACACGGGATGCTCCGGGTTGGGGACACTCGTATGCGGCCCTGGAGTAATCGCTTGCAAGCCCATCAGCTGCATCAGTCGCTCAACTCGCTTGTGGTTGATCTGATGGCCTTGTGTCTTCAGCCAATCCGTCATGCGCGGCGAGCCGTAATCCGGCTGACGCAGATACTGCTCGTCGATGAGACGCATCAAGGCCAAGTTCTCATCGGACTCGGCTGCAGGTTTGTAGTAAAACCCCGAGCGGGAAATGCCTGCCAACTTGCATTGCCGCCGGATGGAATACTCCCGATCCGGTTTGATCCACTGGCGGCGTACCTCAAGCGGCAGGCTTACAACTTTTTTTCAAGCCACTTGATATCCATCTTGAGCCGACCGATCTCCTCGAACAAAGGTGCGGTGACCTCCTCCTGGCTCTTGGCTTTCTTGCCACCGGAAAAGATTCCTTCGGCATTTTCAAGGAGCTGCCTTTTCCAGGTGGATATCTGGTTGGGATGCACTTTGTACTCCGCAGCCAACTGCGCCAACGTTTTCACGCCACGGATAGCTTCCAGCGCGACCTTGGCCTTGAACTTATCCGAATGCTTCCGTCTTTTGTTGCTCTTTGTCATACGTCCTTCCTTATCGGTTTAAGGACGCAGATTCCACTTTAACCGGTGGTCCGAATTTCGGGGGAAAGCGCAGAGTGCAGTGATTGACACCACGTTGGAAAGGAATGACTTGTCGGAGAAAGGTTTATCCGACTCGATCGGATATACATTACTTTTGATGTTGACGTTTGGATTACTCATTGTCGAAATACTCTCCTCTGGGCGGAAGATCGTAAGTGAACAGCAATTCGCCATATTCCCAGTGCTTGTACTTCTCTTTGTCTCTGAAGTTGCTCCTAGCAGTAATGTTTAAGAATAAATTGTCGTCTATCGAGTACTTCAGTTCAATGGATTCATTTACAAATCCGTTACAGGGAGCGAGTAGAGTGCCGATGGTCCTTGCAGATCTGGACATGGTCGAGTCTGGTCGTCCATTTTCCGATTTGATGAAGTTGAAGCATGCGGTTTCGACATCATCTACCACCCCGAAATTGAGTGACCCCTCACATGCTTTGGTTGTGTCACCGGAGTTAACGAGAGGGAAGTAGGTGCCGTCGGAGAGTTCAACTCCAATGTTGTCCGCTATAAGGTAATTGCCTGGGGTAGACGACAGAATCGAAGCTCCATGCGCGACATCCCAATCTGCGGAGCTGCTTGGAGGGATGATCTGGCAGTTCTTCGTTTTTTCCTGAATACGTTCTTGAAGTCCCACCAGTTTGCTTGAGCCTCCCACCATGAGAATACAACCGATTTCTTCAAAGCTCATTCTGGCCTTGAGCGAAACAACTTTATGCAGCTCGTCCAAAGCCTTGTTGTATTCATCTTTCAGCAGGTCGAGAAGTTGAGAACGTGTGATCGTTGACCGAAGAAGTTCCCCTTTGTTGAAGCCGGGAATGATTATGGTACGCTCTTCCTCTTCTCCCAAATCGCATTTGGCCTCTTCGGAGCGTACCAGCAAGATGTCCATTGATTCAGAGTCCAGTTCGTGGAATGGGAGTGTATCTCCCGTCTTTCTGATATGATCTTCGTAGACCCATTCAGCAATCTTGCGATCCAGATTGTCTCCCCCCAACTGGATGCCAACGGCGTCGATTTCCTTGATGTTCTCGCCGTTCATTTCGACAACTGAAATGTCCAGCGTCCCTCCACCCCAATCGAAAACCACACAATTCCTCCATCGACGGACTTGTTCATAGTTCTTGAAGATTGCTGCTGTCGGTTCTGAGACGAAACTGTTGATCTCAATTCCTGCCTCTTTTGCCGCTTTCCGCAATGCTCTACGTTTTTCGGGAGCGAACCCTACAGGGATGGCGACAACGGCCTCATTCATGTCTACGCTTCTACTTTGCCAAGCCATTTTTTTGAGGCCGGTGAATATTTCCCTCGCTATATCGGTCGGGGTCCAGTCCTTGTTCGCGATGGACCATTTGTGGTTAGTCCCCAGATAGCTTTTGGGAGACGAGATTATTTCGTATTTCTCCTGATAGCTGTTGCGGTTTTCACGAACTTCCAACCCTCTTGCGACGACTTCACCTGTCACCTTGTCAATGGCGACAAGCGAGGGAAAGGGCTTTTGACCTTTTTCGCTGTGGAGGATTGCCTGGTTGTTGAAAAGTTCCATGGTCGCACTATTCGTCGTGCCGAAATCTATACCGAAATAACCCATGATATTCCCTGAATGCCTATGAAAAGTTGATGCCGAGTTTGTTCAGTTTCTTGAAAAGGCCTTCAAGCATGATCTTTGCGATTTCTTCTTCTTTAGAATCGCCAAGTCTGTTCATGTCCCTGTATTCAGGGCGCAAAGAGTCTTTGAGTTTTTCCTTGAATTCTTTGCAAGCATGCTCAGTTTCAATTCCGAACCTGTCTGATGTCTTTTGGATTTGAACGGAATGGTCATTCTTCATGGCGACAATCTTTTCATCAAGTGATCGAATCTTGTTTTTCAATCCATCGATGTCGGTGTTTTTCTCAGTTACTTCGGTTTGAAGTCGACCAAGCTTTGTCCTTTCCTCATTAAGTTGCGATTGGTGAGACTCTCTTTCCTTTCTGAGTGCCTGTCGCGATTGTAAAAGTTCTTCTTCAAGTTGCTGTAGCTTGTCTGCTCTTCGAGAAGAATCCTTCTTGGCCTTGCTCAGTTTCTTTTTTAATCTGGATATGTTGTTATTTTGGCTTCTGATGGTTTCGCTATTCGCTGCCAGGTGCTTGCCTAGTTGATCGAGCAGCTGATCCGCAGTCAGTGCTTCTGATCTTTTAGGCTCCGAAGGTGCTTGTTTTGGTATTGAGTCGGTTTGTTCATCTCCGGCAAGTGGCAGTTTCAATTGGACTCCGGATTGTTGCGCTTTGCTCATAATGGCTTTCACGGCAGGAAGCATCCCGATCGTCCAACCCGAAACAGCCGCGGTCAACGTGTTAGGATATTTTTGTGTACAATGTTCCAAAGTGCCATTTACGATGAGCCATTCAATCAGTTTTGCCTGAAGGTCTAGTTTGTTGGCCTCGCCATAAGGTGTCTTGCATTCGAATAGGATTTCGAAGAATTGGAGCGACACATTTTTCAGATTCTTGGCGCTCTTGAATTCATGGTTCAAGATCGAAGCAATTGGTTCAGCTTTGCCGGGGAAAAAGTGTTTCTCGACCGTTTCCATGTATATTTTTGGTAATTCGCCACCTTTTTTGGATTCGTTGCTCTCGACAGCCGTAAGCAGCATGAGTCCTGAGGGGGGATCACAGGCAGACAATTGGGCAGCCAGTTCGATTTTCATGTCACGGTAGTTGGCACCTTTCAGCTTGGCATTGAGCAGGTTGAGAAGGAAGCTCCGTCGATCTTTTTCGGTTTTTGGCCAAACCGATACGAAAGCATGGATTAAGAACCAGGTAGGCAATTCCTCGATAGATTCGAGAGCAAACTTGTTGTCCTTGATGCTTGTGTCGAAAAAACGCGAAACGTATTCGGCCAGTTTGGCTGGCTTCAGTGTTCCTTGGTCGATGTCTTTGAGTTCCGCAGCCAATGTTTTCAGTGTGGCGCGATTCGTATTTTCCATATTATTCCTCGGCAGATATGTGTTGGCCTTCCAAAAGCCTTTTAAGTCCTTCCAGTTCTGTAGGCAGTTCTTCGTTGTTTTTCAATGCATTTGCATACGTTTGCAATCCTGGAGACATGTTAGTGGCGTCGATAGGGGCCATCAGGTTTTGACGATCGGTGTTTTTGAGGATTGCAAGTTGAAGAAGCTTGGCCAAGTCGCCAACCAGTCCTGGTTCGCCTGAGCATTTCTTTGCTTCAGCGTATGGGATTTCAGGTTTTGCCAACTTTTTGTAATGTTTTCTCCATGCCGATATCAGTTCTTGCCCCTTGGGCAGACAGGCAATCATCCCTGTGGTTCCTGGCAGGGGGGCAGTAACATGGAAGCTCCACTCGTTAATGGCTTCACTCAAGTCCGCGTCCATGTGTTTCAAGTCCTCGAGACGTCCTATCTCGTCTTCCAGGATGGTCTTCCACCGAGGTGAGCAGACGGCCACGAAATCGGGCTTGCCGTTCAACAGATTTTCGATAGCATCCATATCGCCGTTCGTGAGGATGGATTTTGCCTGTCGATACCATTGTATGGCGAAACGAGTTTTGGGTGGAATGGGTTGCTCGGAATCATCACAATCGACTCCTTCGATTGCGGTGTCGTCGAATGCCACGGAGCATGCTGCGAGTATCCATATAGCGGTCTGTAGTTTCGTCGGGAAAGCCTGGATATCATTGACATCGAATGATGTTGTTCCTTCTCCTCGCAATACTTTCGAAAACTCTTTCAAAGATGTGCGGCTGCCTGTTGGCAGTGCTTTAAAGAATTGTTCAGGGTATTGATTGGGTTCAGGGAAAGTTTCCAGGAAAGTCAGTAGGTCCAAAAACAGTAAACCACCCGATGGTGAGCCTGTTCCCTGAGTCACGATTCCCCAAGGGCCAGCCCAGTTGTACAGGCCTTGTGCCAAGCTCCGGGAGTTGACTTTCAAAGTGCCATCTTTTCCGAATCGTCCGCCAGAAAAAATGGTAGATTTATCTTCGTCGTTTCTGATTTCCAGAGCCAGGTCACTGCCAGGGCTGCCTTCAAGATAAATGAATTGACCGCCATCAAGCTCGCTTTTCAAGAGGGTTCCCGTGTCGTCCTCAAGCCGAAGTATGTCTCGGTATATGGGGATAGAAAACTGAAGCGAAAAGGATCCATTCTTCAGGAAGCCTTGAGCGGGTGTTGTTCGGCAGGAGGCCACCCATGTGTTGGGGGAATCAGTAACATGTGTTGCTTCGGTCGAGAAAGAAAGTGTGTAATCTTTGGGGGCATTCAAGCAGATGGGCAGATGGTCTTCAGGGGCTACCAGATTGGATGAGGCTGTAATTGACAGGTCATCTACGATGTTTACAACCAACTCGTTCATGACCCTTTGGCCACCACTGATCACGGTTCTGCCAGTTGCTTCGAACCACAGTCTGAGCCGACATGGGAAACCCAATCCCAACTTGTTCAGATCAAGAGACGAGTGATAATCCGACAGTTTTTCCAGAGTGGTTGCCTGGATACTTCGTGGTCCTTGGCCTGCATCGTATATCAGGAGGTACTCCATAGAGATAATTGATTGAGGGTTTTCAATTATCAACTTTGGAAGAGGGAGTGTGCCAACATACTCGGTAACTATATGATCCGGGCATTTGAGAGGGGACTCCCAACGCATGGACGGAGGAGCAAAGAGTGGAGTGGGGTGAATCTGGCCCTCATCACTGGATGGGCGGGGCGGCAGGATGGAGTGCCCCCCATACACTTTGAAAAAGTCGCTCCAGAAGCTTGGTCTGTAGCTTGGTAGCGATGCCAATTGCTCGTGTGTGAGAAGTCCACGGTTGAGTTGTGACATGTTTTTCGCAACGCTCGTGGTAAAGGTCCAGCCCCCCTTGTCTCTCAAGAATTTTCCCAGCCATAGCGGTAGATCTTCAGGTACACAGAGTTCGTAGTCATCGAATTGAAGTTCTGCCGTTGCATCCCATTTGGCTCGTTGTTTCAAGTGCTTAATGAACCAAACAAAATCCTTCAGAAAATATCGACTTATCCCGCATTGTTCCATGATTCGACCTACGTATCGGTTGGTCCCGACGCGCGGTTGGAAATTCGTATCGATTTTTTCCATGTATGCTTCGATAGCTTCTCCCAAATCCGACTGCATACTTGAATTGCAGTTGAGTTTGTTGCAGAAATGCTTCCAAAAGCCTTCATCGTCGTAGGTGTAATAAGCACAATTGACCGCCAGCACGGCCAGTGCTGTCTTATTTGCGAAACAGTCACTCCTTGTCCTGAGATGGCGTCCCAGGATTTCCAGATACTCGAAGGTGTCCGACTCCGAGAGGACAATTTGTCCAAGGAATCGCAAGTTGGGAGCAGCTTCTTTCCATGTATTGACGGCGGCAGTGAAATTCATGTCAACGAAGTGTGAGAATTAGGATATTAGAATTATGAGATGCGCTTTCCCCCGAAATTCGGACCACCGGTTAAGGTGGAGTCAGCGTCCTTAAACCGATAAGGAAGGACGCATGACAAAGAGCAGCAAAAGACGGAAACATTCGGACAAGTTTAAGGCCAAGGTCGCACTTGAGGCGATTCGTGGCGTGAAGACGCTTGCGCAACTGGCTGCGGAGTACAAAGTGCACCCCAATCAGATTTCCACGTGGAAGCGGCAGCTCCTTGAGAATGTCGATGACATCTTTTCCAGTGGCAAGAAAGCCAAAAGCCAGGAGGAGATAACCGCACCGTTATTTGAGGAGATCGGTCGGCTCAAGATGGACATCAAGTGGCTTGAAAAAAAGTTGTAAGCCTGCCGCTTGAGGTGCGCCGCCAGTGGATCAAACCAGATCGGGAGTATTCCATCCGGCGGCAATGCAAGTTGGCAGGCATTTCCCGTTCGGGATTTTACTACAAGCCTGTAGCCGAATCCGATGAAAATTTGGCCCTGATGCGTCTGATCGACGAGCAGTACCTGCGTCAGCCTGATTACGGCTCGCCGCGCATGACAGATTGGCTGAGGACACAAGGGCATCAGGTCAACCACAAGCGGGTTGAGCGACTGATGCAGATGATGGGCTTGCAGGCCATTACTCCAGGGCCGCATACGAGTGTCCCCAACCCGGAGCATCCCGTGTTTCCTTATCTGCTGAAAGGAGTTGCCATTGAACGAAAAAATCAAGTCTGGAGCGCTGATATCACCTACATCCCCATGCAGCGCGGCTTTCTGTACCTGGTGGCAGTGATAGACTGGTGGAGCCGCTTCGTGCTGGCTTGGGAGCTATCGAACTCGA
Organism: Pseudodesulfovibrio profundus; assembly: GCF_900217235.1. Classification (NCBI taxonomy): domain Bacteria; kingdom Pseudomonadati; phylum Thermodesulfobacteriota; class Desulfovibrionia; order Desulfovibrionales; family Desulfovibrionaceae; genus Pseudodesulfovibrio; species Pseudodesulfovibrio profundus. Next base: position 102,810 of record NZ_LT907975.1, read on the forward strand.
TGGATAGTTCTTTCTGCGTGGATGCGCTCAACAAGGCTTTGCGCATCTCTACGCCGGAGGTGTTCAACACGGACCAGGGAGCGCAGTTCACGAGTCGTGAATTTACCGGAGTTCTGCAGAGCAAGGGAATTGCAATCAGCATGGACGGCAAAGGTCGCGCAATCGACAACGTCTTCATTGAGCGGCTGTGGTGGACGGTGAAATATGAGGATATTTACCCCAGGGCGTACTGTGATGGGATCGAGCTATACCATGGGCTTACGCGCTATTTTCGGTACTACAACGAGGAGCGCGGTCATTCGTCGTTGGACAAAAGAACTCCCGCTGACGTATACAGGGGCAACTTGAATGTTCATTGACTTGGCTCGTAGCCGTTGCTCCGCTCCGCCCTCGGCCCTTCGGGCCGCCCCTACGGGGACGGGCTACGCTCCACAACGGCTATGGCGACCCGCCTCCTCGGAGGCACAAACTCGGACGCCGGGCTCCACCTTAAAAAGACCGATCAGTGGTCCAAAGGATGGGGGGAGGCGCAAGAATCATCCTTGAGGAGGCTAGAATAATGAATAATATATTTCTGAAGACTCTCAAATAAAAGTGAATGTTGCAAGGTGAAATATTTAAAAAGTGTTACGTGCGTTTTGTTGAGGACATTTTCATCTTTTGGGGGATACTTTCAACTTTGGCAGCTATTGTTTCAAGACCTTGATCATTGACTTCGCACTCCCAGATCACCATGACTGCCCAACCAAGTTTTTGCAGTGCTTGTGTGTTGCGCTCGTCTCTATTCACATTGTCTTTGAATTTTCGTTCCCAAAATGCCCGGTTGGTGGAAGGTGTTGTCGTTTTTTTGCAGCCACGATGACGATGCCAAAAGCAGCCGTGAACAAAAATCGCGATCATGCGGCTTGGTAGAACTATATCCGGATTGCCGGGAAGATCCTTTCTGTGAAGACGGAACCGATAACCCTTGCGGTGGAGGTATTGACGTACCGCAACTTCAGGCTTGGTGTTTTTGCCTTTTATTTTGGACATCATTCTGCTTCTGGTTTTTCGGTCAACTATGTCTACCATTTTGTTTGACTCTCGCGATTGCATTTTGAACCATGAACGTGCACTATCCGTTGCTTTGATACCAAAATGGAGATACTTGTTCCACGTAATGTCCACAATACCGATTATTGATGTTTTCGCAGGTCCGGGGGGCCTCGGGGAAGGATTTGCTGGCTTCCAAGCTTCCAAAGGCTTTCCTTTCAAAATTCTGTTGTCAGCAGAAGCCAACCATGATGCGCACTCCACCTTGCGCCTGAGGGCATTCCAACGGGCTCTGCTGACTTCCGGCAGAGATCTTTCTCATTTGCTTGGATATTACCAAGGCAATCATGACGAACCGTATACTCAGGACACCAAAGGAATATGGGAAGAGGCCTCCCAAGAAGCTCTTTGCTTGGAGTTGGGGTCTACCAATGGTGATAAGCGCTTATATAAAGAGCTGGAGAGCCGTCTAGATGCGAGCAAGCCATGGGTTTTGATTGGCGGCCCCCCATGTCAAGCGTATTCAATTGCTGGTCGTGTTCGGAACAAGGGCAATGCGGACTATGTCCCATCGAATGATTCGAGACACTTCTTATACCAAGAATATCTTCGTATTATCAGCGAATATCGGCCTTCTGTCTTCGTGATGGAGAATGTGCGCGGGATGCTTTCGTGCAAGATAGACGGAAAGCTTATTGCCCATCAGATACTGGAAGATCTTGCATGTGCCGGAGACCGGTGCAGTCTGAAGAGTGGGCAAGGATACCGAATCTACTCTCTCGTATCATCTACATATTTTGAACACGGCAAGGATGTAAGCAAGGTTGACACGAAGGAGTTCGTGGTCAAGTCGGAAGAGTACGGCGTCCCTCAGGCCAGGCATCGAGTGATTTTGCTTGGAGTCAGGAACGATATAGATGTCCGGCCTGGGCGGCTTTCCCGGAGGGGTGGGCCTTTTGTTGAGGAAGTAATATCGGATTTGCCTTTGTTGCGAAGTGGATTCAGCAGGGAAGGTGACGATTGCGATAAATGGCATTCTCATGTTGCAACTCAATTATGGGATTTGGCTAGTTGTGCACGTGAAGCCGGAATGCCTGAACTTGCAGAAGATTTGGATGAATATGGGTTCATGGTCCAGTCGAATAGCTTAGACCGTGATGCTCAGGAAAAGAGGGCAGGAGGCCTGTCTACGGACTTGCCTCCTCTTCTGAATGAATGGCTTACGGGTATATGGCCGGAAGCGTGTTTCAACCATGAAACAAGAACTCATATGGCATCAGACTTGAGAAGATACGCCTATGCTGCCGTGTTCGCGAGAACATATGGCCGATACCCGAAGGGAGTTGATGATTTTTCGTTACCGGGCTTGGCTCCTGCACATGAGAACTGGACGACTGGGAAGTTTGCGGACAGGTTTAGAGTACAACAGGAGGGGCGAACGGCCACGACCATCACGAGCCATATTGCAAAGGATGGGCATTACTATATCCACCCCGATCCTTCACAGTGTCGCAGTTTGACCGTTCGGGAGGCTGCCAGGATTCAGACTTTCCCTGACGACTACTTTTTTTCAGGCCCAAGAACTAGTCAGTACACACAGGTCGGTAATGCTGTGCCGCCGTATTTGGCTAGGCAGATCGCAGAGATTGTTTACGATCTTTTACAGCAATCGAACTAGTCGATTCAGGGCACCTCTGTCGCTTGTCTTTGGTTCTCTCGACTGCTGAGCTTGTACAATATGTTTTGGGGCTGTACCAGATAACTCCTTTGGGTTATCGGTATGGCAATGCGAAAAAGTCGTTTGAGCAAGGACAAGCAGCTTCGTTTAATCGAACATTTTGTGGCTGGCACGACAGCTCGTTGCGCTGCCGATCTGGTTGGTGTGAACGTCAAAACAGCCGCCTATTACTTTCACCGGCTCCGGGAAATCATAGCGGTAGAAGAGTCCTGTGAAGGGATGGATTTTGGCGAATTTGAGGTCGATGAGAGCTACTTCGGTGGCAAGCGAAAGGGCAAAAGAGGACGTGGGGCGGCTGGTAAGGTTCCTGTTTTTGGAATCCTTAAAAGGGGCGGGAAGGTCTATACACAGGTGATTCCTGATGCGAAAGGTAAAACCTTGCTTCCCATTATTCAGGAAAGAATCCAGCCAGACAGTGTGGTTTACTCGGACTGCTGGTATGGCTACAATGTCCTTGATGTGTCAGCGTTCAAACACTTCCGAATCAACCACTCGAAGCTGTTTGCAGATAGCCACAACCACATCAATGGAATCGAGAATTTTTGGAACCAGGCCAAACGCCATATGAGGAAATTCAACGGCATTCCAACCAAGCATTTTTCTCTGTTTTTAAAGGAATGCGAGTGGCGTTTTAATAACAGCAATCCGCGAAGCCAGTTTAAACAACTGAAACAGTGGGTTAGAAGACATATGGGCTAGTTATCTGGTACAGCCCCTATGTTTTAAATGTGGAAGCCTTTGTAATCTCGATTTTCAAAAGAGAAGAATTCTATTTTTTGATAAGTAGAAGGACGAAACAGGTCTAAAACGGGTTTTGTCTTTGCCAACTAAAAAGCAGTTAGGTCAGACGGCTGTCCTAACTGCTTTTAATCATTGGTACCTGTGTAAAGTCCCCTTTCATAGGGCCAGTTAACGGTAGAGACTCCCGGCAGTTTTCGGGGGGTTGCCCAGAGGGTAGGGGGTACCCCCTGCCCTTTGGGCAGCAAAATTTATCGGCGACATATTCCCCAGGGATTCATGAGGACGTTCCTCGTTGTACTCACGGATAAAGTCCTCCGTAATGGCCCGAACTTCGCTCAGGCTGTTGAACACGTACAAATCAAGCACTTCTTCTCTGTAGGTTCGGTTGAACCGCTCGATGTATGAGTTCTGGGTGGGTTTGCCAGGCTGAATGAACTCCAGATTCACGCCATGCGATTCGGCCCAGGCCGCCATGACAGTCCCCGAGAACTCTGGACCATTGTCCATTCGCAACCTCTCGGGATAGCCGCCACGCTCTTCGGCTACCCGATCCAGCACCCTTACCACTCGTCCTGCTGGCATATTGGTATCGATCTCCACGGCCAAGGCCTCACGGTTGTAATCATCTACAGCGTTGAAAGTCCTGAAGACGCGACCGCTGTAAAGCGTGTCCCGCATGAAATCTATCGACCAGCAATAGTTTGGCGCAAGCGGTTGGGCCACTGCCGTCCGAGAGGCTTGCGGAAGCCGCTTCTTGGCCTTGCGCTTCAGGTTCATTTTCAAGAGGCAGTAAACCCTCCAGACCTTCTTGTGGTTCCAGGGCTTGTCCTGCTGTCGAAGGACGTTGAAAAGCTTACTGAAGCCCCATGTAGGCTTTTTCTCGGCCAGTTCAGTCAAGGCTGCGATGACATCGCTGTCGTCCCGCGGATGCGGCTTGTAGGCGTAGTAGCTCCTACTGATGCCCATGGCCGCGCATGCCTTGCGCAAGCTCAACTCAAACGCGTTGACCATGTGCATGACAAATTCCTTGCGTTGAACTGGCCTCAGAGTTTTTTTTCGATCACATCCTTGAGCGCCATGTTTTCCAGGCTGAGGTCGGCGAACATCTGCTTGAGCTTACGGTTCTCCGTTTCGAGATCCTTCATCCGTTGGATATCGGATGCCTCCATGCCGCCATACTTTGACTTCCACTTGTAGTACGTGGCGCTGCTCACGCCGTGCTCGCGGCAGACATCGACGACAGTTCGTCCGCCTTCCACTGCCTTCAGGATCTTGACGATCTGGTACTCGCTGAACTTCGATTTACGCATGCAAAACTCCTGTCCCATTTTGGGCCAGAAGTCTCTACTTGGCAATGGACCTACTTTACGGGGACTTTACACCTGGGGCGGGATTTGAACCCGCACGGAGCAAGCTCCAAGGGATTTTAAGTCCTTTTCTAAGTAGTTAAAATGAAACAGTATATCTATTTAACTATTTAAAATAATTGTTCAATTGAAATCATGATTTGTCGTGATTAATCACGATAAATCATTGTGATTGTCACTCAGTTGTCATTTTAAAAGGGCCAATATGCCGTTCTTGTTGACTGCAATGTGTCAGCTTAACCATTCTTCTTTTGTTTGCTTTGTATGTCCAGGTTTCGCCACAGTTCTACATTCATTAAAAAGTCAATCGCTAAAATAGGTGCTCTAGAGTAAGCAATATGAATTTTTTCTCTAAGCCCTGTTGGATCAAGTGGATCATCAAGAGTTTTAAGAACTGAAAGCATATCATTCAAATTGGCAAGATGAAATTTTGCGTAGGCAGCTGTGTTGGGGAACTGAGACCAGAGTTTGCTTAGGTCGATGCTTTGGATTGGAATTCGTGTCGGGTCAAAGCTATCAGTCTGGTATAATACATAATTTTCATATTCTGAAGGGATTGAGGCTAGTGTTCGCCTAAAAATGATTGTTTCCTTTCTAATTCTTTTTAGCTCAATCCAAAATGCGGTTTTGAATTTGTCATAAGCGGTATCTTGATCTCCTGCCGGGGTGAAGTCTCTTAGATTGCGGTCTCTTTTGGTTTCCTTTGATTGGCTGTCTTTATGTACTGAGCATCTTTTCTCTTTATTATGAATTTTGCATGGTTCATAGAAAACAATTCTCCAGCAAAATGGGCAAAAATCATAGTAAGTTATATTTCTAGTTGCTGAATTTTTTGATGGCATTTTTGTTTTATAGGTTTTTAATGTGTCAGCTGCCATTTTTAGAGCATTGGCATAGTCAGCTAGGTCACCAAGAATCATTCGATTATGGCCAGAATCATAACTTTGGCTAGTTGAGTGCATCTCTTTGTAAATACGTTCCACATCATTCCATGATTTACCGATGTCAGATAGATAACTTGCGGCTATGCCAAGGTACTGTGTTAACGAGTTGTTCTCGTCGAATCTGTTTTGCTCTAGAGCTTGGTTTTGACGTATGCGATATCTAATTTCTTCTTCTTCACTTAACACGCGGTTTGCTGCCTGTACGTAATATGCAACGTTAACGTGCAGTTGATGGTGGCCTTCATTGAAGTCATTGCCTTTCCACAGCTTTCCATCTTCCCCAAAGTATAGATTGTCGGAATTGCTTTCTAAGTTTGGCTTGTGTGCAGCCAAACTAGCCTCTTTGCATATCTCATTGGCTAATTCGGTCCAGTTCTTTTCTCTCATAATATGTATAAAGTTAGATGGTTAGGTCAATTGCCGAATAATTGTAACCATATCTTTGATCAGGCGCAATCGTGTCAAAGTGTACATAGCTAGCGTGTGTCAGAGTTAATCAATTGGCGCGGTGCACCGCGCTTCTCATTCTAGAGTGTCCAGGAGGGCATAATGAAGAAGCGTGTCGTATTTATTAAGGAATTTTGTGAGATTATGGGGCTGACAGAACATTCGGTTCGCTCCCATTTGCAGAGGTCTAGCCTCCAATCCGATGGGATTGGTGTTCTGCCCAAGCCTTTTAAGCTGGGGCGTAAGCTGGCCTGGACCACTGATATGATCATGGCTTTTTTGGAGAAGAAGGAATTGGAAGCTGTCGGGTTTGATAGCAGCCAAAAGCAGCTTTGCAAGAATCCCAAGCAGAAAGGGTAAGGGGCGAAATCATGCAAAGATATCGCCTAGATGTTACCATGTTGGGCTTGCAGTTGGTTCTGGTGCTTTTGATTGATGTCGAGAATGTGTCAGCTGAATACATTAAAAATGTTATGGCTATAGCAAAATGGCTTGGTGTGAAAGTATATGCCTTTGCTTTTTGGACCAAAGGTAAACGTAATAAAGCCCTCGAAGAGGCTGCCAAAGAGTTTAATATTAAGATCGTATATGTTGAAGTTAAAGAGGCGGGGGACCAATCTGTAGACGATGAAATTAAAGAGTGGATCAATAAGGGGAAAGTACCTCAAGACGCCAATGTGATATGCGTGGTGGCATCGGATAAAGGATATCTAAAGTTGAGGGAGGTCGTTCGGTTAAGCAATAGGGCTTTCGTCATTTTTCGTATTGGTAGAGACCTCTGCGCATCCCCTTTTCGCGTCCGTGCCTTGCGCTCCGCACCCAATTTGATGTTCTGACCGCACCCCAGCTTGGGCTCATTCCCGGCCTTTTCCTGCCATTTCTGGCCGAAATGCCGGATTTTGGACGCACCTCTCCCTTCAGGCTCGCGCCAGTCGAACAGCTTTTTTCAAATTGAACGCCATGGCGAGGATGTGGAACTCTCCCTCCACCTTCTCACGACCCACGTATCGGGACCGAAAGAATGCGTAGCCACGTTTGAGTGTGCCGAAGGCCCGCTCGACTATTTGCCGAATGCTGCTGATGTCACGGTTGCGGGTCTTTTCGAAGTCTGTCAGCCTGCCGCCACGAGGCGTCTTGTCCATGGTTCCGTCCTCCAAATCGCGATCAAACAGAATGTCCCGGTTCTTCCCGCTGCAATAGCCCTTGTCCGCATAAACCCGTGCGCCGGGATCAAGGCCGACGCCATTCACGAGCCGCTCGAATTCGCCCGTGTCCGAATGGTTCGCGGGAGTGATGTGACCACAGAGCAGAAACCCGTCTCGACTGTCCGTCGCGGCATGGAGCTTGTAGCCGTAATAGGCCCGATTTCTCTTGCGGAGCCAGGCCGCCTCCTCGTCATCCGAATAGCTGACCCGGCAGTCCACCGGCCCATCCTGTTCTTCGGCGTCCTCGGAACGGTCCTCAGGCATCACGTCGATAACCTTGCGCGGCCGCCGCTGCGACTCGACTACCGAGGCGTCCACCACGGCTCCCTCACGGACAAGAAGCCCTTGTCCTTCAAGCTGGCGGTTAAGCATGTCGAGCAAGGAGTCCAGCACCTTCAGGCGGATCAAACCGTTACGGAAACGGCATATGGTGGTCTCGTCCGGCACGTCGTCCTCGATGGAAAAACCGGTAAATCTGACAAAGGAGAGCCGGTCGAGCAGCGCCTGCTCCACGCCCGGATCACTCAGGTTGTACCAACGCTGCAAGAGCAGAATCTTGAACATCGCCAGAGGCGGATAGGCGGGATTGCCCACGGCGTTGGCCTTGCGCCTGATCTTCTTGCACAGAAAGGCGTTGATGGGCTGCCAGTCGATGAGTTCGTTGATCTCATCCAGAAATGTGGTCTTGGTTCTGCGGTGCCCCAGGAAGTAATCACCCAACCGAGGTCCTTTCTGCCGAATAGCCATGCCTTCCTCCTTTGGATGGAGAAATAATAGCATAATAAATCAAATAGTTAAAGAGTAAAAGTGTGGGATTTGCCGTGCAGAGGTCTCTGGTAAGGTATCAAAGTATCATAGAGGTAAGTATGATGCTTGCTATGATTTGTTGACGAGTGAATTTGAGCCTAATCAGAGTTGTTGGGCAACAAGGGAGCGGCTTGAAATCTTGCTCGTAGTGCGCCAAGTAGTTAGAAAGGACAAGTGTTCACTAGCACAAGTGGAGAGCTTCATCTATAGATTTCAACCTGACTGGAGAAGACGAACGAAGTGCCAATCAATTGTCGAATTGATTCAAAACCTGGGCGGTTTTGAGATCGATGAATCGGAAAAGAGGGTAAGAGAATTGAATAGGTAGGCAATCCCCAAATAAAAAGCCCAGCAAGTGCTGGCCTTTTTATTTGGGGATATAGTGGGATACGATTTCCGTACGGCCATGCCCTAGCTCTTCGGCGATGTTTTGAGGCGCATTACCTTGTCTATACAAGTCTTGGGCATATGCATGTCTTGAGGAGTGAGGGTGGGCGTTGTTATCCTTCGTTCCACCCAATCTGTGTATAGCGTTGCTTTGACATTTAAGGCCCTGCATTAAGTTCATGTTAGAGGGGATTAGGGATGTCTTTCCCTCGCGTTTTAGGTGATCTTGAACCCGATTAAGTAATTCTCGCTGGGATTTATTTCGAATCGGGATTTCTCGTGGTCTTCCACCCTTACTGCCACGTACGATTAGTTTGCCATTAGCCACTCCAGTCGAAAGCAGCGATTCTTTGGCTCTAAGACCAAAATTTTCACGCAGTTCAGCAGCAAGTCCGAGCCATTCATCTTTTTTATAAAGTTGGGCGGTGAGATCGTGGATTTTCTCCATGTCGGCCATGACTGGTTTTAATCGGTCTCCTGCCCTTGATATTCCGAGTTCTCGGTTTGAGCGAGGTACTATGTTTTGTTTGCTAATGGCCTGCGCTATTGCCCGTGCTGCGGTCCCATAGCTAGCAAGCGTCGAGGGACTAAGCCCTTCCTCTTTTAAGTCTTCAAAGACTCCTCGGGTATGTTTTGTCTTGAGGTGGTTTATCTTTTGTAAGCCGTACTTCTTTTGGACAAGGTCGCAGAAACGGCGGATCTGCCCTTTGTTTTTATACTGAGTCAGCTTACTAGCCCGTCTGTTTTTACCGAGTATTTTCTCAACTTGATATTTTAGATCCATTTCTAATCGCTCCTAGGTTCGTTAAGTGTAAAAACCATCGCATCCCAGAATTGTAAGCCGCAGCTTAAATCTGAATGATGCTACCTCTGCATCCAGCTACCTCCTTAGAGATAGTCTCCGAGCGGAGAGCAGAGGCGGTCTACAACCTAGACTTATCTAGGAGGAGGCGCGGGCCGCCCACCATAGTTCGGCCGTAGTTTTCTCTTTCTCGTTGAGAAACAGTGGTGGTGTGGTGTGCTGCAGTCCGTCTCTTTCTCCTTTTTGGTAGAAAGAGACGGACTGCTGGTCATCGTTCCCACTTCTTCGCACCTGGAAAGATGTGGGAAAAGCATCAGCCAAAAGGGTGGTCAGTTCCTGTCGAGTTGCAGTGCAACTCCGCCAATCCATGGTTCTCATGACCCTTTTTCATGGGCTGGTTGCGTGGGTTTACGACTAGGCAACCAGTAGCCGTCGATCGAGATCGAGGTTCTTCGACGCTTCAGGAGCATGCTCCAGCTTTGCCAATCGACCAATGTGTCGGCTTTAGCGCGTCCATAATCTAAAACGGGTCGATGCATTTATTGATCGAGCCGAGTATTAATGCCGAAAAGTTAGATCACAGAATCAAATGTGTCAATTTGTCTAACTAAATCAGTATGATGAATGGTGATTGATAGTGCTTGTTCATAATGGCTCATGATGAGAGGTGATTAAAATGTGTTGGGATAAAAAAATCTTGCTGGTAGCGCCAACCTGTAATCATTAATAAATACCGCCAATTCGTAGACATCCCGTTTCCTTGGATGTATGAGTGGGCAAACATACAAGGATACCCACGTTTGAACAGACTTATAAGAATATCGATGACGTACTCTGGAAAGAAGCCGGATATTCGTCGGAACTTGACTATACCGAGCAGACTTCGTGGCTGCTCCTTTTGAGATATCTGGGTGATCTGAAACCGGTACGGGTCATAGAAGGCGAGCTGGTGGGCAAGGAATATAGCTACATTATTGACGGAAAGCACCGTTGGTCTATGGGGCGCGCCCATTGATTTGGGATGTGTTCGTTGGGTTTCAGGAAGGACTGTATGTGGATAAACATTAAGAATTTAATGAGTACCCTGTTTACTTTGAAGTAGTATTGAATGGAGGTCGATGTTCAGTGTGCAATGCTTGGAATCATCACCCCAGTTGTAGGTGCGGTTGGGGAGGAGAAGGGCACTTAGGACGGAGAGATTCTAGCGATTGCGATGACCAGTCGTGGCAGATCCCCCCCATCTACACAAGATATTATGAAACTTTCGTCCGTCCAAATGCAAAATGTCCTGTTTGTGGAGAATTGGTTTTTTATTATCAGTCACCCAATGGTGGTAGGGTTTTTTTTGATGAACTCGGACCTCCTTGGCCAAAGCATCCATGTACTGTAAAATACAAAACGGCAGCTAAAGGCATTTGTCCTTCTGATGTTGGGCGTGAAGTGTCTGCGGCTGATTATTCGTGGGGGCTAGATGGTTGGGAGCCGTATGTTGACATTAAATGTCGTCGCTGGGAGGAGGCGTATGTTGTTACGGGGCTGTATAAAAGAAGAAAATTAGAGTTGAAGTTCAAGTCTAACAAGTTAAAAGATTATAGCAAAAATATGTTGAACGAGTGCCTTTGGATGGCAAAAGTTCAAACACCTGGAAGTTACGACTTGTCGATTTGTAATGGGAAGTCAGACTTTGTCATCACGGGGGATCTTTTGTCAGCGCCTGCTCAAAATGGGGTGCGTGGCCAAAGATTCGGCATGTTGTCAAAAAAGATATATGAGGTCCGACATCGGGTTCGAGCTTTGGAAGTCGCTTGCTCGCTGTGTGGCAATAAGGAAATCTATGGCATGAGTTGGTTGCTGAGCGCTTACCCTCATTGGACTCGGCTTGTTGTTATTCGCAATGAGTTTCAATCGAGAAGATGTAGAAGGTGTCAGGCTCTCGAGCTAGGAGTGAGTTTTTTAAATAAGAAGAAGAGTAATAAAAAGAAGAAAATGCGATAAGCTGTTTTCTTGACAAGATTATTTATATCCATCATATTTGCTTTGCTCTTTAGCGGAATTGTCGGTCAATTGCCGAAAGGTTTAAGCCGTCGTGTCGGGCGCTCCGCCAGACCAATTGTTATTGTGAGCATTTAGCGGCAAATAAGGACGCGCTTTTCTCCTCCGTCGCTAGCTCCTACGTAGAAAAGCGCGGCCTTATTTGCCTCGCTCAAGTAAAGGGCACTTATTATTGAGTGAAAGAGTGAGATTTACTAGATGGATGATCTGTTTGAACGCTTGACTAGCTCAATAGACCTGTCGAAAACCAAAATTTACCCTCCTCCTCCTCGCATAGTTCTGTGCGGGGGTAAACATGATGTCACGAATGGTGAGCAGCGAGTGTCTGTTCGAGATGCCCTTTATCGATCGGCAGAGATCAAAGGAAAAGGGTATTATGAACACATATTGCTTCCTGAGAATATTTTTAAATTCTATCAATCCTCTGGATATACCGATCTTTTGAGGTTCGAAAGAGATCTGGCTGAATTATCTACTTTAACAATTGTTATTCCAGAAGGTCCTGGTTCTATCGCTGAATTGGGGGCATTTTCTGTGTTGAATGAAATTAACAAAAAACTAGTAGTTGTCGTCCATGAAGATCATGTTGAAGCTGGATCCTTGCGCTTTCCCCCGAAATTCGGACCACCGGTTAAAGTGGAATCTGCGTCCTTAAACCGATAAGGAAGGACGTATGACAAAGAGCAACAAAAGACGGAAGCATTCGGATAAGTTCAAGGCCAAGGTCGCGCTGGAAGCTATCCGTGGCGTGAAAACGTTGGCGCAGTTGGCTGCGGAGTACAAAGTGCATCCCAACCAGATATCCACCTGGAAAAGGCAGCTCCTTGAAAATGCCGAAGGAATCTTTTCCGGTGGCAAGAAAGCCAAGAGCCAGGAGGAGGTCACCGCACCTTTGTTCGAGGAGATCGGTCGGCTCAAGATGGATATCAAGTGGCTTGAAAAAAAGTTGTAAGCCTGCCGCTTGAGGTACGCCGCCAGTGGATCAAACCGGATCGGGAGTATTCCATCCGGCGGCAATGCAAGTTGGCAGGCATTTCCCGCTCGGGGTTTTACTACAAACCTGCAGCCGAGTCCGATGAGAACTTGGCCTTGATGCGTCTCATCGACGAGCAGTATCTGCGTCAGCCGGATTACGGCTCGCCGCGCATGACGGATTGGCTGAAGACACAAGGCCATCAGATCAACCACAAGCGAGTTGAGCGACTGATGCAGCTGATGGGCTTGCAAGCGATTACTCCAGGGCCGCATACGAGTGTCCCCAACCCGGAGCATCCCGTGTTTCCTTATCTGCTGAAAGGAGTTGCCATTGAGCGAAAGAATCAAGTCTGGAGTGCTGACATCACCTACATCCCCATGCAGCGCGGCTTTCTGTATCTGGTGGCAGTGATTGACTGGTGGAGCCGATTCGTATTGGCTTGGGAACTGTCAAATTCCATGGACAGTTCGTTTTGCGTGGACGCACTGAGCAAGGCATTGCGCATCTCCACGCCAGAGATGTTCAATACGGACCAGGGAGCGCAATTCACGAGCCGTGAATTTACCGGCGTTTTGCAGAGCAAGGGCATTGCAATCAGCATGGACGGCAAAGGCCGTGCAATCGACAACGTATTTATCGAGCGGTTGTGGTGGACGGTGAAATACGAGGATGTTTACCCCAAGGCGTATTCTGATGGAATCGAGCTATACCATGGGCTTACGCGCTATTTTCGGTATTACAACGAAGAGCGCGGACATTCGTCGTTGGACAAAAGAACTCCCGCTGCCGTATACAGAGGCAACCTGAATGTTCATTGACTTGGCTCGCAGCCGTTGCTCCGCTCCGCCCTCGGCCCTTCGGGCCGCCCCTGCGGGGACGGGCTACGCTCCACAACGGCTGCGGCGAACCGCCTCCACGGAGGCACAAACTCGGACGCAGGACTCCACCTTAAAATGGCCGATCAGTGGTCCAAAGGATGGGGGGAGGCGCACCTTTATCTCTGATGGCCCCATCAAGTATCTAAAAGAATTGAACAATGAATCCATAGTTGTTCATTCATGGGTTTTGAGTGAAAAAGGTGATTTTGAGAGCTTCGATGAGTTGCCTGATTTGGTGGAGTATCTGGATGTTGTTTCTCGGGAAAGAGGGAAAACTCAGAATTTTGATGTTAAAGCAGCTAGTCACCATCTGTTCATAATACTTGAGTTGCTTAGACTGGTTCTGCTGGCAACAGATAAGGATCTAGTAAAGTTACTTGAAAATTTTGATATTTATACGGATAAAAAGGAACTTAAATCTCGGATGATGTTGTTGAAGCATCTTGGTTTTGTTGATGTTCAGCACTATCAAAATAGAACGTTTTATGTTCTTAAGAAGTCTGACTATAGGTATGTCAGGTTCGTGAATATTGATGATGAAGAAGTCTTTGATGCAATGAGGTGGAGTACGGAGTTCGGGGAGTATTATCAGAATAATGATAAATACCGCACCAAAGCCTATAAAAAATACCTGGCTAAAAATGGGGAGTAAGTCTGTGTCATTTTCATTGATAAGCAAGATCTCCTCAGATCTATTGATACCTGTTGAGAATCTTAGATACATTATTAGGACAAGCCCTTATAGGTATAAGAAATATAGTATCCCTAAGAGGAGGGGGCGAGGGGTAAGGTCTATTGCTCAGCCTGCTAAAGAAGTAAAGAAGTTACAGTATTGGGTTATTAAGAATGTGCTTTCCAAATATCCGGTGCACCCAGCGGCTACAGCATATAAAAAAGAAAGTAGTATCTTACAGAATGCCGAAATTCATTTGGATAGCAGGTGTCTTCTCAAGCTGGATTTTGAAGATTTTTTCCCATCTATCTTGGCTACCGACATAGTTCATTTTTTTGAGAAAGGGTCCCTTGAGTTTGACGAGGAAGAGGTAAATGCCTTGGCGTCAATATTGAGTTGGGCTCGTACTCGTACTGCAGAACGAGTTGTTGCTATTGGTGCACCCTCATCGCCTATGTTGACCAATATTATGCTATACGATTTTGATTCAGTAGTCAGGCGGTGGTGTGATGAGACAAAGATAAATTATACCCGTTATGCTGATGATATTTCATTGTCAGGCGATTCTAAAGAGTCATTGGCAGAAGCGAAGAGGAAAATTGCCGAACTTTTGGAAGAAATGAATTCCCCAAGATTAAGCCTTAACAATGACAAAACCGTTTTTGCAATGAAGCCATTTCGACGGTTTGTGACAGGGCTCTATCTCTCAAATGAAGATAAAATTTCACTAGGACGTGATAAAAAGAGAGCAATACGGGCGAAGGTTCATCACTTTGTAAATGGCAAGTTCAATCAAGACCAAATTCAACATTTAAGAGGGGTGATTGCTTTTGCTCGAAGTGTTGAGCCTGAATTTGTTGAAAGGTTAGAAAATAAATTCGGAAAGTTATTTCAATGAGAGTATCTGATCAAGTCGCACATTATTCTGAGACATGTGCGTATATGAAAAAGACCCAGGCATCACGCGATAAGTATTTCATATTTTTGATTCTGATCGTAACAGTGTTTGCTTCGCAGTTTGAAAGCTCCCAGTTAGCAAAAGACATTGCAGTGCTTTTTATCTCAAAGAAGTCTGACCTATCTGACTTGGTAGTTTTTCAGTATTTTACATCTTTTCTTTGGTTTGGATTGACTCTTTTGACGGTTAAATACTGTCAGACGCATGTGCATTTAGAACGCCAGTACAAGTATATACAGGCTCTTGAAGATAAGCTCCAATCTCATTTTAATGACGACATATTTTTTACGCGAGAAGGTAAGTCATACTTCTCAAAGCATCCGTTTTCATCAGAGCATGTTTCATTGCTCTTTCGAAGAGTGTTTCCAGTGGCCTTTATATATATTTGTTCTGAGCGATTGCTGATTGATGTTGAATGGGGGGGGCTTTTTAGGTTCATCCGGCTAAAGCGTACTTCGCTTCGTGAATTCCCATGATCCTGAGCTTGAAGAACTCGGTATCCCGATATCCGTAGGCTTGTCGTTTCAGCGTCTTGATCTTGTTGTTGGTTCCCTCGATTGGGCCTGATGAGATGGGATGGTCGTAATAGGCAAGAATGCCGAAACGATACGAGGCAAGCGTCCTCGCCATGATCTGCAAAGGGCGTATCTCCGAGGCTTCGGCTCTGGCGATCCAGTCGTTGATGACTTTCTCTGCCGTCGCCTTGTTCGGCTGGGACCAGAGTTGCCGCAAATCCTCTTTCAGATAGTAGGCTGTCGCCAGAGGTTTGTTCAGCCGCAACGCTTCATCCAAGCGCTCCTTTTCATCACGGCTTTCATCCAGATTTTCGGGGTTTTTCAGAAGAATCCATCGAGTTCCTTTGACCGCTTTCCTTTCAAGTGGCGAGGTGAGTTCCCGAAAGAGCTGGCGGCGGATCTGCGTGATTTTCTCGTTCATCAGCTTGACCACATGAAACCGGTCAAACACGATAGCCGCATTCGGCAAGTTCTCCATGACAGCGCTGATGTAGCCTGCGTTCATGTCCGTCGCCACAGCCGCAATCTTGGCTTTTGTCTTCTTGAGACGTTCCCAAAACGGGGTAAGCGTTTCTCGACTTCGTCCTTCACCAACAAAGACGACTGCGCCACTTTCGAGGTCCATGACCAGCGTGAGGTACTTTTGCCCTTTACGGACGCTGATTTCGTCGATGGCGATATACTTGATCTTTCCCAGGCTGGGACTTGAGAAACGGCGAAACAGATAGCGCTTGAAGATTGATTTGATGGTGTCCCAACCGACGCCCAGCAGATCGGCAACATCCTGAATCGTCATCTTTTTTGCCAAGGCGAGAGCATATCGCTCAAAGGCTTTCGTATACCAGCGCCTGGACTCGGCGATCTGAATGTCGATCAAACGAATGACGCCGCAATTGCGACATCCTACCCGTTGGACGGGAATGACCAGCCAGACGGGCTTGAAACCGATGGGCACAGTCTGAACCCATCTTTCGGCAAAGCCGTGGCGAATGATGTTTCTGGAATGGCAGCAAGGACAACGAATCAAGTCATCCTTGGGCTGCACTTTCAGGATGATGTTGCCTGCGATGAAATCCTGCCGAACGTAGTCGTAGCCTCGCAGGCCGAACGCGTGGTAGATGAAACTCGTGGACATGGTGATTACTCCTCCCGCTGGTTGGTGATGCTTCCAACGGTTGGACGCCATGTCCTTTCATTTTGTCAAAAGTACGCTTTAGCCGGATGAACCGCTTTTTAGTGTTGTAGCTTCTTCTATTTTAGTTTGCGGACTGATTACAACGTTTACTCTTTTTTTGTATTTAATCGATTCATGTAATTGGAAATGTTCAAATTTATGGCTGAGATGGGTGGATATTTCCATATGCTGTGGGCTCCCTATCATGATTGCTATACTGTTCTTAAATAGGATCGATTGTCATCTTGTTGTAACCCAATTTAATGGACTAGGCGTGGTAAATCGTATTGCCCTTGTTGTCATTCTTCTGCTGTTTGGGGCCCGTTATGTCTTGTCTGCAATAAAAAAGAATGCAAGCTGAGTCAGATTGCAAATCTTATCTTTGGGGCTGTACCAGATAACTAGCCCATATGTCTTCTAACCCACTGTTTCAGTTGTTTAAACTGGCTTCGCGGATTGCTGTTATTAAAACGCCACTCGCATTCCTTTAAAAACAGAGAAAAATGCTTGGTTGGAATGCCGTTGAATTTCCTCATATGGCGTTTGGCCTGGTTCCAAAAATTCTCGATTCCATTGATGTGGTTGTGGCTATCTGCAAACAGCTTCGAGTGGTTGATTCGGAAGTGTTTGAACGCTGACACATCAAGGACATTGTAGCCATACCAGCAGTCCGAGTAAACCACACTGTCTGGCTGGATTCTTTCCTGAATAATGGGAAGCAAGGTTTTACCTTTCGCATCAGGAATCACCTGTGTATAGACCTTCCCGCCCCTTTTAAGGATTCCAAAAACAGGAACCTTACCAGCCGCCCCACGTCCTCTTTTGCCCTTTCGCTTGCCACCGAAGTAGCTCTCATCGACCTCAAATTCGCCAAAATCCATCCCTTCACAGGACTCTTCTACCGCTATGATTTCCCGGAGCCGGTGAAAGTAATAGGCGGCTGTTTTGACGTTCACACCAACCAGATCGGCAGCGCAACGAGCTGTCGTGCCAGCCACAAAATGTTCGATTAAACGAAGCTGCTTGTCCTTGCTCAAACGACTTTTTCGCATTGCCATACCGATAACCCAAAGGAGTTATCTGGTACAGCCCCTTATCTTTTAGCTCCTGCCAGCCGTTCTGCCAGTCTATTTGCCCTTAAGTGGCTATACCGTGCCAGCATCTGCATCGACTTATGACCAGAGATCATTTTGATTTCCATGGTGTCCAAATCGGTATTTTCAAATAGGCGGGATGTTGCTTCATGTCGGAGATCATGAAAGCGTAAATCGTGGAGCTTTGCAGTCTTGACAGTCCGTCGCATGTAGCCAGTAATTTGATCTGCTGATAGGCCAAAGACAGAGCCAGATATATTTCGGGGGAGGCCTTTTAATATGTCTTTCGCTCGCGGGGAGAGTGGAATCGTTCTCTCTTCGTAGTTTTTTGTCTCGCCAAGGTAGATCGAGGAGCCCTTTAAGTCGACATCGCCCCAATCTAGGCCAGCTATTTCGGCTCGCCTCATAGCGGTTTCTAGAGCAAAAAGTACAACCGGCTTGAATCTGTCGGCGGCCTTTTCCAAGAGACTTTCTTCCTCTCCCTTTTCTAGCCTTCTGGTGCGACCTTGGCCAGCTTTGGGCTTATGGACGAGCTTGGTCGGATTGACGAGGGATTCCATGCCCCAATCACGTCTGGCTACTTCAAACAACTTTGAGAGTAAGGCGAGGTCAAGCCGGATTGTATTGCCAGATACTCCCTCCTTCTCACGCTCTTTGATGAAGGCAGCAATCTCCTTGCCTCTGATGCGTGCTAGGAACAGTTTGCTAATGTCTCTGGATCTAATTGCATTGGCGCGATCAGTTTCGCGCTTGGGGTGTTTTAAGCGGGTCTGGATGTATTCCTTTATGTAGCGATCAATCGCTTCGGTAAGAGTGGTTCCTTCAGCCTCTTCTCTTGAGACGAAGACGCCTTTGTCCATTTCGGATTCAATATCGCGCGCCCACTTGTCTGCATCACCTTTGCGTTTGAAGGTTTTGCTCACAGGCTTGTGGCCCTTGCGTCTGACGCGGGCGAGGTAGCGGACTTCATCCTTGCCTTTGCTGTTCTTGAACTCTTTTTTCCAGATGGTGGCCATAGTGACTCCTTTCGAGTGTCATTTTAAACCACAGTGTCACCGAGGTGTCAATTTGGCCCAAGAGAGAAAAGGACTTTTGCTGTTTATAAGCAAAAGTCCTTTAATATCTGGTGCCTGGGGCGGGATTTGAACCCGCACGACCCGAAGATCAAGGGATTTTAAGTCTCTTTTCCCTAAGTATGTGTATAATTATTACAGCATGTTAGGGGTGTGGTTTGGTGTGACAATCGCTTCCCGCGTGACAAACAATGTGACTTGGTGTGTCTGGTAGTTTATTGTCGACGCAAATCTACTGGCTCCTTCTGTTCATGAATTCATCAAAGCGCTTTGACAAAACCAGCGTGTAATCAATAAATGCCTCAGTAAATCCCAAAATGTCTTGAGCGTCTTCTTTTGTGATGTTGCTCTCGATATCGTGTACTGCGGTATTGCCTGATTCGCGAAGTGCCGTCGCCCATTCATAGATTTTTGTATCGATTGTACCATCGTCTTTTAACTGTTCAATGATGCCATAAAGGTTTCTTCCTTCAGGCATAAATTCTTTGCCTACTCCTTCTAATGTCTTTCGACACATGATCGCGCAAGCTGTATATGCCTTGCTCTGGAAACAGGTGTTAGCTTCACCAAAGCAATTACGAACGCCCAAAGGAACTTCAGATCCAAATTGTCTATATAATTCTGGATATTGTACTGATGGCTCTTGCCACTGGGATCCAGTCCACCCATCAAAATTAGCCATCTCATTATACCATTGATATGTTAACATTGGGTGTTTACAAACAGGGCATTTCAGGAGGGAGTATTTGATGGGTTCGCCAATCTCATCGATGAACACATCGTAGGCACCAACTGGGTCGGTATTGACTCGATGGTGACAATGTGGGCAAGTTACACTTAATTTTTCAGTGGCAGGAGAGGTCATACATTCCTTCTTTTTTTTGAACTTCCCTAGCTAGGGCTATAAATGGCCGCTGTGAAGAGTTGTAATGCTATATTAAAGAATGTTTTTAGCGTGTGTATTTCCGTTTTGCAATAAAAAGACCAAGAAGCTATTCTTGGTCTTTTGGTACCGGAGGCGGGACTTGAACCCGCACGACCGTTAGGTCTGAGGATTTTAAATCCTCTGTGTCTGCCATTCCACCACTCCGGCACATTGTAAAAGAACACCGCCAATTACCCCTCAAAAAGGGCTTATACGTGACAACTCGCGTGACAAGCAAGAAATCGTAAAATCCATGAAGGCAAGGCTTACACCTTGGAATATCTGGATTAAATTAGAAACACCCGAAATGTCACGGGTGTTTCTTTTCCATTTTTTCAAGTCTTGCCAGGGTGTTAGCGTCACTTCTTAATTTTTAAGTCCCTGGTGTCTACCAATTCCACCACCCAAGCGTGGGTTGTGTCATTATCGCGCAAGAGTGCGGCGCGTCAATGAATTTTTCTTTGACAAGAGAAAGGGCATATCCGGGGAGGTGAATATGCCCTTATGTAAAATGAGCGCAGGGGATGGAACACGGCATTTGACAGTGGTGGCCTTGCGTATTCAGCGCTCATTAAACAATTGTTTTGTGTGTTTGACGTATGCATAAGATTACACATCGAACTTAGGTATGAATATCAATTCTCCGCAATTCCAGTAGAAAATGTGCATTTGTAGAGCTGTCAAAACTAATTGTTCAATTATATGACAGCCTGTTCTCACACAGTATTATAATTTTAGGGGCTGTACCAGATAACTCCTTTGGGTTATCGGTATGGCAATGCGAAAAAGTCGTTTGAGCAAGGACAAGCAGCTTCGTTTAATCGAACATTTTGTGGCTGGCACGACAGCTCGTTGCGCTGCCGATCTGGTTGGTGTGAACGTCAAAACAGCCGCCTATTACTTTCACCGGCTCCGGGAAATCATAGCGGTAGAAGAGTCCTGTGAAGGGATGGATTTTGGCGAATTTGAGGTCGATGAGAGCTACTTCGGTGGCAAGCGAAAGGGCAAAAGAGGACGTGGGGCGGCTGGTAAGGTTCCTGTTTTTGGAATCCTTAAAAGGGGCGGGAAGGTCTATACACAGGTGATTCCTGATGCGAAAGGTAAAACCTTGCTTCCCATTATTCAGGAAAGAATCCAGCCAGACAGTGTGGTTTACTCGGACTGCTGGTATGGCTACAATGTCCTTGATGTGTCAGCGTTCAAACACTTCCGAATCAACCACTCGAAGCTGTTTGCAGATAGCCACAACCACATCAATGGAATCGAGAATTTTTGGAACCAGGCCAAACGCCATATGAGGAAATTCAACGGCATTCCAACCAAGCATTTTTCTCTGTTTTTAAAGGAATGCGAGTGGCGTTTTAATAACAGCAATCCGCGAAGCCAGTTTAAACAACTGAAACAGTGGGTTAGAAGACATATGGGCTAGTTATCTGGTACAGCCCCTAATTTTAAATAGTTTTGATAGAGTCGTGGGCTGACTCTGGAGTAGTGGTCAAAATCGGATATGAACTCCAAGCCGGGAATGACTGCACGCGTGACAGGGATATTCAAGTCTTTGCGGGTCAAATCCACATATGCTGGCGTATAACCATTTGAAATCAGGGTGTTTTCAAGTACAAGTAAATCGCCTTCCGCACTACCTGTAGAATAATTGGGCAGCGATTCCAGTTCCCGGATTGGCAGGTTGCTCGGGGCTGGAGCGCTTTGGGGGCCAGGGTAGGGATAGGGGGTCTCCGTCATGGCGGAAACCAGTGCGGACTTACCGTTCAGGCCTGAGCCTGTGCCTTTGTTCATGTCACCTCGTTTGCCCACTACAATGGATTTGTAGCAGGGAACGCCAAACTCAGATGTTGCATCCATGAACCAAACATCAATTCCATCTTCTTTATATGCGTTGAGAAGATGGTTTATATCCGGGTCTTGAGTTTTGATGCGAAAACACTTCTCAAGGCTAAATGGTACAGTCGCATCACTGTCTCTCTCTATGACCTCAGTGAGCGCGGCAACTTTCGCTTCTGCCTGGGTGTTGCCGGAGGCAAGCCCCGTAGAACCGAACGCTGAGAAGAGACTTTGCTCATCCAGATTGCAGAAGAGGAATACCAGTTGAGCTGGAACCCACATGGGAGTTGTCCCTCCCTTGCCATCGGGAATACATCCTTCAAGCCAGTGCAATGGTTGCCCTGCGTATGGGACTTCCAGCCTCAGGTTGGAAGGGTTGATGGCCGGAACTGTTAATTCCTCATAGCTTCCGCGAAGAAGCGGATACTTTCTTGCGTACTTCAATACACCTTCTGAACCGAATGAAGCATATGAGGAAAAACGCTCTGCCATTTCCATTGAGTATGATGCGTCAGCCTGTTCAGTGGAAAGACCTCGCCCGTAGCAGGTTTGGATTCCTTCGAGTGAGTTGGACATACGCCCGTTTTTGCATCGAATCTTGGGCATCCAGTGCCGCAGTCTCGCTATGGGAGAGAGCGAAGCCTTGTGCTCCATTGCCGGACCCAAAAACGCATCAGCTTTTTCCAAGGCTTTCAGTGCGAAATCAATTGTCTCGGTTAGTGGCTTGCGGGGATTAGGGGCGGGAAGATCATTCTTCAGTAATTCAAGGGTATCACTGATTGTTGTGATTGGCTTTTTGGGTAAATCGTCCTCTGGGATTGGCGATGCGAGGCCATGTTCTTCCGGGCGTGGGAGCGGGGTAAGATTGAAGATATTGTTGCCGAACATTCGTATCCATTGTGTGTGCAGGGCTTGGTCTTCAAGTAGGTAATTGCGGATGTGGATGGCTGGAGTGTGGTCCAAGAAAAATGTGGGGTCGATTCCGTCAAAGAGTGGGAGGAGTTGATGTTGCCGTTCATGGCAGATGCAGGCTTCATACATGATTGCCGCAAGAACGGGATCTGAAGCCCCTTTATCTTTCATGACCTGAACTATGAGTTTCTTGAGTTTTCGGGTGCGAAAGTCCTTGAATCGTTGAAGTACAAATTCATGCATGTAGTCATCAAAAGGGTTTTCACGTAGGTGGTCGATCATCTCATTGAAGCTGAGATTAACGGCTGGCATGGCGGCGAATTTGCCGACACCGAAATCTGTATCCATCATTTGGAGCTTGTAGCGCATGCAGTATCCCTCGGATTGCAAGTGTGTAGAGAGCTGAAGAGCGGTAAAGGGATTTTACCACTTTCTACAGCGCACGCTATGAAAGAAAAAGGATAAAAACAAGGCCTGAGTCGAATTAAGTATGAAGGCCTATGTATTATGAATTGATTTGCGAGATGAGCCGTACAACATGAGGGAACATGTCTTGTGCGATTCTTTCGACGCCTTGCTCGTTGGGGTGCATTTCATCCATGAGCTTGAGAGAAGAGGAATGGAAATAGCTGGCTAGGATATCCGGCATAAGCGGAATGGAGTAGTGGTTGGCCAGTTCTTCGAAAATTTGATTAAAAGCCAGGCGATAGTTCTCATCGTCATTTGTCAGTGCGGAGATGCCAACAAGAAGTACTGCAATTTCGCGGCGTTTAAACTGTTCAATTATCGTAGAAAGGTTGGCTTTCACGGCTTGGGGCGAATCCCCGACAAAACAGTCGTTCGCTCCAAATGCAACAATGACAGCATCGGGGTTGGCGCTGATGACATCCTGTATTCTATGGAGACCGTCTTCAGCGGTCTCCCCGGAAATGCCGAAATTGAGACAGGTCGCGCCAATTCCTTCCGCTTGCAACATTGCCTGAAGAACCGAGGGTAGGGCTGCATCTGGTGCAAGGCCATACCCTTCGGTCAGGCTGTCTCCAAAACAGGCTATGTGAAGCGGTGTCTTCACTATTGCCCGCCGATCCAAAGTTTGACTTTAGCTGCCTCTTCATTCCAGTCGCGGCTCATACGGAGCCTGAGGAACTCATTGAAGACGATGTCGAACATTTCAAGGCAGCGTTCCACCAGAAACATTTTTTCAAGAAACTTGGAATCCGGATCGTCACCATCTTCATCTTTAGTGGCAACCTTTGGTGTTTTCAGTCCAGAGAGGCCGAAGTCAGCGGCATTGACCGTCAGCAGCCAATCGTCCTGATCCATAGTAAAGAGAAGCTGAGCCTTGTTGACCTTTTTGCCTGTCAGCAGACCGGCCTTGGCTTCATCCAGTTCACCGCCCGGGCTGGAGACTGTTGCAGTAGATTTGGTTTCACCTTCGCCACCCTGAACAGAAACCTTCTGCTCCATCTGCAGAGAAAAAGTCCTTTTATCTTCCAGTTGGAAAAGGACATTGTCATTATCAGTTTTATACCAGAGCCAGGTCAGAAAATCCTGACCAAGCAGGGTGTTTTCGCGTTCTACGAGAGAAAGATCCATGACGACTCCTTACACGAAAATTGTCGGTTCGAGGTTTTCGAGTTTGGGGGCCGCATCTTCACCCATGACTTCCATGGCCTGAAAGAAGGGCGTCAGTGGTTCCAGGTGTAGCTCGAATGTCAGTGCAAAATAGTCTTCAAAAAGTGCCCGAACTTTGGAGTTCGTAGTTGTGAGATATATTCTGTTGGCTGATGGGTTCCAAATGATATCAAACGAAGCTGGAATGGGGAAAGTTCGCGCGCGAAGTCTCAGGGTGACCTGCTCCTTGATCTCTTTTTTGCGATCACGGGAGACAAAGTTTTTACCCTGTTCCTTGTTGTGGGCGAGCTCCTTGTTCAATGCGATGGTGTTGTGCTTTTTCAGCACGGCAGGCGGAATCCTACGAGTGTCCAGTCGCAGACTGAAAGTGAAGTATTCAGCTTTTTCGGGTGGAGACTGGGTCCAGTTCATGTCCAGCATATCATCAATGTTGGTCCATCCAAAAGAGCGCTCGTCAGCGGTCGCATCAATATCCACAAAACAGAATTTTTGTAATTTTTCCGGAACTTCACTTAAGAGTTCCTTGGGGACATCTTCAATAATTCTGTAGCGTGTAAGGCCAAGACTGGCGGATAGTATACTCAATTCCGGCTCCTCGCTTCTGTGCGGTTTTAGTGGAGTCACTGAGGTAAAATCTCTTTAGTCTCTTGTCCAGTTAAAAGCCGTCATGGGACTATGAAAGAGTGGTTGTTTGTGGGAACCTTGTTTTTAACGCTGAAGAACATTAAGGTGTACGCACAAGGAGACCCCATGCAAAAACAAGCACTTGCAGATTTGATATCGTTTTTGGAAGAGAAAAGCTCACGAGTCCTCGAGATTGAGAAAGAAGCGGATATCGCTCTCAAGCAGGAAGGGCAACTCGCTTTTCAGGCGAAGCTTGAGGAAAAGGCAGAAATTTTAGCGGCACTTGGTGAGAAAGCCTGGAAGAAGACAGAAGCGGTTGGTGGCACTTTAGGGGATGAAATCGCTCGCAAACTGGAGCAATTTTCCATGAGTGCGAGCACATCGCTTCGTATTGGAAGTGTCTTTTTTATGTCCGCATTGCTCTACCCCGAGGACCACAAGCCGGGCGAGCCAAACGATTTGCAATCATTCATTATCGATTTGAAAGGAAGAATGTAGCACTTTGCTGTTGGCAGATGCGTATTACGCCTGTCCCATGTTGAGAATTTCCTGAAGTGAGTTGTCATGCGGCTGTCCACTGGTAATGAATCTGCATCCGACCACGTTGTTTTCGTGTCTGACCACTTTGCACGTGAGGTCGGCTGCATGTAGCGCATTGCCGAAATAAAGGTCGACAATTATATCCACGCCGCGCTTCACTCGAGGTGTACTGAAAGCGAAGCCGACACCACTTGCGCTGATGTCCGTTGCGGGGAATCGTTTATTCAACCGTTTGAGATGAATCTGTAGACCTGGAATGACCTTTCTGGGAGCACTTCTTTTGACTGACTTTCTTGTGTGATCTCCAATAGAGACACTGAAGCTGGCTTCTGGTGAGTGTTCAGGCTGGCTGTTTACGCAAACAGCCTTCTGCTCGGAGGAGTACTTGGAATTGATGAGGAAACAGGCTTTCTCTTCTGCATCCTGATTATCGCCAGATTTTCCATTGTGGTCTATGCCACAAAAAAAGTCGGTTATGAAATCGGAAACAGTCATCGTCCACCCTTGTTCGACAATAGTTTGATTAGCTATAGCATCGTTAATACATGTGCTCCGTGCAAGTCAAAGGATGCTTATGGCTTTTAGTTTTATCCGTTCCTTTTCATGGCAACAGGGGCTTGACATTTTTGCATTTAGCAGACAAAGAATATAAATCTTTTCAAGCTTAAGAGGGTTGATCGAGGAGGACTAGAATGATTGGTGAACTGCTTTCCGGAATGGCTCATAGCACTGGCCCTGGTTTTGTCGGTGTTTCTTTGATTTTTATTTATCTTGCATGGATTCTGGCTATTGGCGTTATTCGCGTCCGTGAAGCCATGGAAGAAGACCACCACTAGGTCACATCAGTTTTTATCAATAAAACCCCGCCTTCCGTATTTTCGGAAGGCGGGGTTTTATTATGCATTTTGCGCATGCACGATTGTTCTGGACTCTCGCTCTATCGAATGGTCCTGCTACCCAGAGTGTCTTCCAGTACGACATCCAGCAGGTACTGTCCGTAGCTGTTGTTGCTCATTTGGTTGCCTAAACGCTCAAGCTGCTCGGCACTTATGAGTCCCTTGCGGTACGCGATCTCTTCAGGGCTTGAGATGACGTAGCCCTGTCTTTCCTGAACGGCTCGGACAAAGCTACCGGCGCCATGGAGTGATTCATGCGTTCCCATGTCGAGCCAAGCATAGCCGCGCCCCAATGTCTCGACAGTCAGCTTTTCTTTATCCAGGTATACTTTGTTGACGTCGGTGATCTCCAGCTCGCCTCTGGCTGACGGCTTCAGGGACTTGGCGATATCAATTACTTCACTGTCGTAGAAATAGAGTCCTGTGACAGCGTATTTGGATTTAGGCTTTTCCGGTTTTTCTTCGATGGACAGAGCCTTGTATTCCTGATCAAACTCCACAACGCCATATCGCTCGGGATCTTTGACCATGTAGGCAAAAACCAGCCCGCCATCCGTAAGCTCTCCGGCCTGTTTGAGAAGAGAGCCCAAACCATGTCCATAAAAAATATTGTCACCAAGTACGAGGCATACAGGGTCGTTACCGATAAAGTCCTCACCAATGATGAATGCTTGTGCCAATCCGTCGGGTGAGGGTTGGACCCGATATTCAATGTTCAAACCAAGGTGAGAACCATCACCAAGCAGTTCATTGAAGTTGGGCATATCATGAGGGGTGGATATGATCAGGATGTCGGTGATACCAGCCAGCATCAGTGTCGAAAGGGGATAGTAAATCATGGGCTTGTCATAAACCGGGAGCAGTTGCTTGGATACGACGCGGGTCAACGGATGGAGTCGGGTGCCGGAACCTCCGGCAAGGATAATGCCTTTCATATAGGTCTCGCTGTCCTGTAATTTACTTCACGGTTCACTTGGTATACACCCCATTTTCAAGGGGGGAGGTAACAATACCCCGCAAGCGCGCAGTATAGTTCTGTGATAAATGAAAAAGCAACCCGCTTTTATGCGCGCAGGCAAATACTATTATGCGATATCCTCAATTTCAATTCACCGGTGGAATTTTTGCTGCACTGCTGTTCATGTTTGTGCTGCTGTTTCTTTTTGTCTTCCTGCCCGTATCTATCGTTGCCGAAGCGTTTTCAAAGCTTGGACTGACGCCTGCTCAGGGTGTGCTTATCTTCATCGCCATTCTCATCGGCAGGGGCGTGAATGTGCCTGTGTATACGAGTAAAAGGCTGGTCGTTGTTCCCAAACCTCGATCCCTGCAATTCACTCTTGATGAATATGGACGCCCTGTTCAGCTTGACGATGAGCCGGGAAACGAAGTGAAGAAGCAAGCCTTTTTGCTTAACCTGGGCGGTTGTATCATGCCGATCCTTTTAAGTTTGACGTTTCTGATCAGCCTTCAATTCAATGGTATGGATTCCAGTGCATATGGTTGGATCGCTTTCGCTTTGGTTATGGTGGCCGGAGGCTGCTATGCCATGGCAAAGGCGGATCCGTATACCGGATTGCGTGTGCCGATGTTCATGCCCGGCCTTATGACGTTTGCTTCCGTTTATTTTTTTGTTCCGCAGGAATTTCGACCTGTTGCCGCGTATGTTGCCGGTACAATAGGTACACTCATAGGTGGAAATCTCATTCCACTTCTTACGCCGCGCATTCGTAATGCAGTTGGAGTTCCTAACGTTGTCATTGGTGGAGCTGGGACTTTCGGCGGCGTATTTGTTGCCGGGATTCTTGCCGTTCTGCTAGCTTAAACATCACCAGGGAGAATACATATGGCTGCCATTGTTTTGAGTTTTGGAGAGGATGTGCAACGTGGAGACAGGTTTGATTGCAGCACCACTCAGGCCGGTAATGTGCAAGCCGTGATTACTTCTCCGGCGCCCCCTTTGAAAGTAGGTGACGTGCTCCAGGCTGGTGAGGGATGTTGTCGTGTCCTCGCTGTTCAGTGGATGCCGGGTGAAGCCGGTATCGCTGGAACTCGTTCCTTTCTGATGGAAGCCCTTGAGGATTGTCAGGCGGGTGAATGGAATTTTTCCTTGTCTTCCAAGCGATACACATTGGCCTGGGTTACTTTGAGTGACAAGGGTGCTGCGGGGAAAAGAGCAGACGAATCTGGCCCGCTGATTGGCGAGATGGTTGCTGAGAAACTTGATCTGGAATGTGTACAGGGTTTTATCATCCCAGATGAGGCCGATCAGTTGAAAGCATTGCTGACTGACCTCGCTCTCACGCAGAAGTTTGATTTGATCATGACAACCGGCGGAACCGGTGTGGGGCCTCGCGACATTACACCAGAAGCAACGTTGGCCGTTATCGAAAAAAGGCTCCCCGGCTATGAGCGGGCCATGACCATGGCAAGCCTGAGTAAGACTCCACACGGGGCCATATCCCGAGCTGTTGCAGGTACAATGGGGCGTTCTGTCATCATTAATATGCCGGGAAGCCCAAAGGCTGTTGCCGAGTGCCTGGAACCGTTGTTGCCTACATTGAAACATACGTTGGAAAAATTGCAGGGCGATCCTTCTGATTGCGCTGAATTACGTGCCTAAGTCCTGATTTTGAGGGTTGCAGAAAAAATCTAGACTTGCTAAAAAAATGGAATTGATTGGTTGCAAGTTCAACTACATTTACAACATACGCTAAGCAGGTTGCTCTATCATGCACAGTAAACGAATCCTGGTTCTTCCGGTTGCCCTTATCATGCTGTTGGTTTTCAGCGGAATGGCTTTGGCACAGGATGCTGATCCCATGCCAGGAAGCGAAACGGAAAAATCGGAAAACATATCCGGTCCATTTGATTTGGAACGGTGTGTTCAGCGGGCATTGGAATTCAATCCCAGAATGAAGGCCATTCGTGCTGAACTGACTGGTTCCGAATTTGGAACTCGCTCTTCCTTCGGTAATTTTCTCCCTTCGGTCAGCGGTAGCTATGGCTACACATACAGCGGACGCAAGAGCCAGTATTCCGACGATCACAATGACTGGGCTGCCACCGTTAACGTGAGCCAGCCTGTTTTCCAAGGGTTCAACTTGCTCGCTACATGGCAGCGTGCCAAGTTGGCGGAAGAGTCTACTGAAGCAAGCCTTCTCAATGTCGAACTGTCGCTCATCTCAAGCGTGCAGTCGAGCTTCCTCTCTTTGCTCAAAGCTCGTGAGGATGTGAAAAGTGCCGAAGATTCAGTTGCTCGACTTGAATCCCAGCTGAAAGTGATCACCGCTTTTTATGATGTCGGTCTGCGTCCCAAGGCAGAAGTCCTTGATGCTGAAGTTGACCTTGCAAACGCGCAGCAGGATTTGCTCACTGCTCGCAATAACGTGTCCATCCAGGAAACACAGCTCAATACCTTGTTGAACATTCCAATGGAAATGAATGTAAATTACGTTGGTGAACTCAAGAAGATTGATTTTGACCTGACTCTGCAAGAGTGCTTGCGACGCGCATATGATGGACGCCCCGACCTTGTGATTGGTCAAAAAAGCGTAGAGATTGCTGAAAAAGACTCGACCATCGCTGCAAGCAGCTTCTACCCGAAAGTGGATGCTGATGTCGATTACGTGAATCGAGGCGTTGATGCCGGACTTGATAGGGGTGGATACAGCCATAGCAGCAGTGAATACTGGACTGCAGGTGTCAATGCCAGCATGACTCTGTTCGAGTGGGGTGCTGACTACTACGACTACAAGAAGACAGAAGAGACTGTGAAAAAGGTTGAAGCTGAACTCGAAGACACGAGACTGAATGCAGGCTTTGAGGTTAAGACCTCCTTGCTGGATATTCAGGAAGCAGCCGACCGTATTACTGTTGCTCGGAAGTCTGTTGCCGCAGCTGAAGAAGCCTACCGTATGGCCGTTGCCCGTTATCAGGCTCAGGTAGGAACCAACACCGATGTGTTGAATGCTCAGTCTCGCCTCACGACAAGTGAAGCGCAGCTCTCGCAGGCCCTGGCTGACTATGGTACCGCCGTATCCGGTTTGTACGTTGCCATGGGTGAAAAAAATCTCGGCCTTATTGCCGACTAGCCATTCAGATGTTCTCGAATAGAAAACGTTCCTGGAAAGCGCAAGGCATGGAATGCGAAGCGTGCGGTCTTGATTTGACTGCGTACAGAGGATGCCAGGAAGTCACCTTACGTTGTCCTCAGTGTGGCAAAGAGTATGATTTGAATACATTTGCCCAACAAATGGATGATGAGTTTGAGGAGGAAATGGGTTTTGTTCCAATGGACAGGATCTGATCTCTCGCTCTCAATGCGTACAATAAGCGCGGCCACCGTTTTTTCGATGGCCGCGTTCCTTTTTCTTGCAGTTTGTGTGGCAGGGGCCCACGCCGCAGAGAATGATTGGCAGCCACTTGTTAAGCGTTTGGTGGATGACGGGTTTGAGCAGGCATATATCGAAAGTGTTTTTTCTGATGAGGAAGTCGTTTATTCGCCGGAAATAATGGCTCGCAAAATGAACTCCCTTGTTGAGATCAAGTTGTCAGCTCGAAAACCATCCAAAGCCCGTCAGCCGGAAGTGATGGATCGGTATCTAAATCCAATCCTTATTGCAGGGGCGTACGCTTTTTATCGTGACAATAGAGCCATTTTGGAACGTGTCGAAACGGATTTCGGTGTGCCAGGGGAAATTCTCACAGCATTGATGCTGGTCGAGACCAAGCTTGGCAAACAAGTCGGGCGTCACAAAGGCGTATTGATCTTGGCAAGTATGGCTCTTTCCAGTGACTTCGAGTTGGTTAGACCACATGTAGCCCGGAAGGATTTGTCTCCGGAAATGATGGATTGGCTTGTTAAGCGGACTGGTGAAAAAGCCGACTGGGGCTATCGTGAATTGAAATCGTTACTGACTTACGCACTCCAGAGTAGCAGGCCTGTGCAAACAATACCGAGTTCCATGTATGGTGCGATTGGCAAGTGTCAGTTTATTCCTTCAAGCGCACTTCATTATGGGGTGGATGGAACAGGGGATGGAGTGGTCGATCTGTTCGATACGACCGATGCCCTTTACAGTATGGCGAACTACGTGAAACTCCATGGCTGGAAAGAAGACCTCAGTTATAAAGAACAACTCAAGGTCATATATCGCTACAACCATTCGGAAAGTTACGCGATGACTATCCTTGCTGTTTCTGAAAAGATCAGAAAAACAAAAGAATTTTTTGAGAACTAATCCCCGTCGACCAAGCTTTTATACAAACTCAGGCTGCGTTTGAAGAATTCCTCAAAAGTCAATTGCGACATTGTCACTTTTTGCGCTGCCAAGACATTTTCCCGCAGTTTCTCGTCTTCAATGACATTGGCTATTGTGTTGGCAAGGGCGTGAAAGTCGCCTGGAGGCACCTGCATTGATTCTGGAACGAGGTCTGGCATAACACCGACTGTTGTAGAAACCAGTGGTCGATCCGCAGCCATGATTTCCAGGGCTGAACGGGCAATGGCTTCCGACCAGAGTGAAGAAAGAACGCCGATATCGATGGCTGAAATGCAGGCTTCAACGTCGTCCCTTTTGCCGGTGATGCTGGTGATATCTTCTACGCCATTGGTCTCTATCAGATTCTGAATCTCTTTCTGCTTCGTGGCTGATTCAAAACCAATGAGCATCAACTTGATATTGAGTCCTTTCTTGCGAAGAAGGGCGGCAGCCTCGATTGTTTCCCGATGCCCTTTGACTCTATCAAAACGGCCAAGCAGACCCAGGACTATTTCGTCATCAGCATATTGGAACTCATCTCGAATGCGAGCGCGCTCTTTTTCGTTGAATGCGAACCGCTTGGTGTCTACGCCGCCATGAATGAGCCAAAGCTGCTTGCTTGGTGTTTTCATGGTGTTCAGGAAATAGTCAGACATGCGTCTGTTGGTGACGACCACTGCATCGGCAACATGGGCATGAAGCCAGCGGTTAATACCATCTCCTCGGGGGGGGCGCTGGTCGCCACGTGTACGGACAAGCTTGTACGGGTAGCCGAAATGCTTCAGAAGAGCCCAGAGGAAAAAGCCTTCTCCCCGGTGACAATTGACGATTTCCGGGCGGTGCTTCTTGAGAAGTTGTATGATATGACGTGTTGCACTGGCGAGGCGGACGGGATTGGACGTATTCAAATCCACGGCAACAGTGGGCAGACCGAGTTCCTTAGCCTTTCTCTCGGTGTCTGTGTTGCCTTGGGTCAGTACGGTTACTTCATGGCCAGCGTCAGCAAGAAGGCGGCTCAAAGTAAGCGCATACCATGAGGTGGCGTTGAACCAGCGAACATTGATTACTTGAAATATTTTCATATATTATGGTTTTGTTAATTCCAGTTTTACTAAATGCCAACATGACAGTTCATTTTCGTTAACGCAAGGAAATTACACGCATGAAAGATACGCTGATATCAATCATAATGCCTACTTATAATCGTGAATCATTTTTGCCCAAAGCCATTGATTCCGTATTGGCACAAACATACGAAAGTTGGGAACTGATCGTGGTTGATGATGGTTCGATCGATGGCACTAAAGAATTGATCGCCAGCTACGACGACAGCCGTATCGTCTACCTTTACCAAAAAAATCAAGGTGTTTCTGCTGCCAGAAATACCGGGATCGCAGAGAGTAGAGGGGAAGTTCTGGCGTTGCTTGATTCCGATGACGAGTGGTTCCCGGATAAACTTGAAACACAATTGCGCTACATGTCTGAAAAGGGTTTTGAAATCTGTCAGACTGATGAAATATGGGTTCGTAATGGCAAGCGTGTTAATCAGCCGGCAAAATACGCGAAGCTTGAAGGGTGGTTCTTTGAAAAATCCCTTAATATGTGTCTGATCAGTCCGTCATGTACCATGTTTACTCGTCAGGTCTGGGAAAAAATCGGGCCTTTTGATACCGGAATGCTGTCCTGCGAAGATTATGACATGTGGCTCAGAGCATGTTTGCTGTACCCTGTTGGACTCGTTCCGAAACCATTGACGATAAAACATGGGGGGCGAGATGATCAGTTGTCAAACTGCATTCCATGTCCAGACAAGTATAGAATTCAGGCATTAATCAAAATAGTTCAATGTTGGGATCTTGACGCTGAACAGAAAACGGTTGCTTTGGCGGAGCTCGAAAACAAAGCTAGGATATACATGCAAGGGTGCGAAAAAAGGGGTAAAACGGACGAAGGTGAACAGGTTTGGAACCTGTTTTGCAGTGTGAAAGAAGGGAAGAAAGTTCCACTTAATACTTTGTGTTAAGTGGATAAGATTTCCTGCGAAACCTTCTATTGAGATGTGACC
The DNA here is from genome assembly GCF_900217235.1 of Pseudodesulfovibrio profundus. NCBI lineage: Bacteria > Pseudomonadati > Thermodesulfobacteriota > Desulfovibrionia > Desulfovibrionales > Desulfovibrionaceae > Pseudodesulfovibrio > Pseudodesulfovibrio profundus. The sequence goes on from NZ_LT907975.1 coordinate 136,373, forward strand.
CTTTGACAGTCTGTAGCGTGACATACGAGAGGTGCCAGTGCCGTCCATAGCCAGTTTATTGGATTCTTTGCCAGAGATTAGCCAGTCCCGGTTGGTTGCATCGGGATTTGGTGTTTGGATTGTCTGGAAGGAAAAGCTCAACAAGGCGGTTCCCAACACACTGCGGGAATATGGTGCGTTGTGCATTGCAGAGGAAGCGAATCAGGCGCTTTGGTTTTGCAATACCTCCGAGATAGTTCGAGCTTTGGCGCGACTTCAGGTTTGGGCGAGAGTCAACCCTATGCCTGTCATGTGTCAGCTCATACCGATGACATTCCTTGTCGACTATGAAAGTCAGCACGCCATTTCCATTTCTCCAGAGCTGGACAGACAGGACGCCAATTTTCCACATGAATTTGAATTGCTGATTCATCCCAAACTGAAGACAGAAATTGAATCCGTAGCTGGCTTGCGTACACAGGTGCTCGGTGGAGTCGATGGGTTGGCTCCGGTCGAATGGCTCTTCATGCATGCGGACCAGGGGATGGACTACGAGTCCAGTCGCAGGTGGTATTTTGTCATCAAGCCGCTAGGAAACAAGGCTGACAAGGAAGCCATTTTGGGGTGGCGAGATTTTTCCACGGAAATTGTGGAACTGCTGCAACGAATGGGGCTCAAGTACATATCCGATGTAGAGGAAGGGTTCTTATTCTTCCCACTGGATTCATTTAATTTATTGCGCTCTTTCTGCACCGAGATTCTAACACTCATAAAACGAGTGAAAGATGATCCCGAACGCATGTACTGGCCCATTATCATGGTGGCTGTCGGCCAGAAGAATCTTTCATTTTCCGTCGATCTTCCAAAAAAGATTGGCTTGGATTGGAATCGGCTGGCCCCCGACTATCCGCATGTCCATTTCATGGAAGGACTCATGCTTTCTGAGTGGTTTCGCATGAATGAGGCCACGTATGGGACTGAGGCCCTTTCTCTCGATTCGTGGTGCACCATAGCGCTGCGGGATGGGACAGAGAGGCTGGACCATGGCACTATTCAGGTTGTTTTGCCGAGTGTGCTGCTGGGGCGTGAAGGAGAGAGTTGTTACTACTGCGGACAATTCAATCATAAGGCAGCGAACTGTCCGTCAAAGAGTATTCAGAAACCTCGGCCCGGTGTTTGGAGTTCTTTGGCAAAAATAGACATGAAAGATTTTTCCAAGGGATTTGCGGAAATGGATACAGCGGTCTCTTTGGATAATTATTCTGAGTCCATGTCTGCGACTTTGTCTTCTTCGGAGGGATTGGAGTCCCTAATGGCCAAGGCGGTTTTCGAGATCAACGTGCCGTCCCAGGTTCGTACGATGAAGATCGTTTGGCGAAGTCGAAGCAAGGAGTGGGCTGACGGACTTAAGCAGTTGGCCCCTCAGGAAGGGGACTATGTGTGGGAGGCCGTAGACCTCTTGGAGCAGGGCGAACTGGAGGAAATGGAAGGCCTCATTCGGGAGGCACAGGTCAAGTATCCCAGAAGCTATCAGCCTCATTGTTTGTGGGGCTTCTGGTATATGGAGAAGGGTGATCCTACTCAGGCCATGTTCCATTGGCAGGAAGCCGAACGGATGAGCTACACGCCGATGCAGCAGTCCTATTTGGCCTATCTTCAAGGACGTCTTATGGAGATTGAAGGGAATCTCAAGGAAGCAATCAACACCTATAAGAATGTCAACACCAAAGCTCCCACCTGGATCGATCCAGTTTATCGCCAGGGTGTGTGTATGGTGAAGATGGGCTTTACTGGTCAGGCCATGGATCTTTTCATGGACCTTGTTGATCGTGATCCTCACATCTTCAATAGAATTCTGGTGGATCCTGAGCTTGATCGTGGCCGAGTGCAATTAATGAGCACTCTTTGGGAGCGATGGGCAGAAGCGGATAGAGAAGTGAAGAGTGTCCGTGAACGTGTCGAGGCATTGAAGAAGGATATAGCAAGTCGCTTTGACGCAAATCATTCATTTTATGAACCTGCAATCGAAGAACTGGATAGGCTGGCCAAACTTGGTCAAACCAACAACTATGTTGCCTATCGGATGTTCATGCGTGGAGCAGACCGCTTCAAAAGTAATCTGGACTCGGAAATCAAGCGGGAAACTAAACGAATAGACTCTGAACTCGAATACCAATCGGATGTCGTTCGAAACATTCAAAAGGAAGCGGCATGGTTTCCTTTTCCGCGGTTGTTGCTTGATTTCAACAAAGATTTCAATTTCTGCGTGGACAAGATCAACTGGATTAAAACGCAGCATCTTTCTAATGCAGAAACATTCAGGCGAGCCACCATGTTGCTTGAAGAGATTGAGGAGCGCATAGCGCAACTGCAAAAACGCCTGGTTACCTTGCGGATCATTCGTGACAGCACGTTATTCGTGCTTATGCTGGGGCGAAACTTTATTTGGCTGGAGCTCATTGGGTTGGGTCTGGCTCTGGTGGCTATCCCTGCAACGCTTTACTTTACTCAGGATGTGCAGGGGAACTGGATACTAGACTCCATTCGTCAGCAACAGTGGGAAGTTACTAAAGGGCTGGTCATTATCCTCAGTATCGTCTGTCTGGCTGTGGCCGCAATCAAAAGCGCTTTTTCCTTTGATAAAAGGAAGCGTGAACTGTTTGAGCAGCTTGATGATGAGCTACGAAAGGCTGCCCCTCGTCGCTATTGATAATTTTATTTCACTACTTCTCATAAAGACGCGAAGTGCGTAATACTCTAGTCCTGAGAAAATCATGGAGGTATTATGCATAAACTCGTGTTGATTCGTCATGGTCAGAGTGAATGGAACCTGTCTAACAGGTTTACCGGCTGGACTGACGTTGATCTGACCGCGCAGGGAGTGAATGAGGCTATAGCAGGGGCCAAGCTTCTCCTTGAGGAAGGTTTTACCTTTGATCTCGCCTATACATCCTATTTGAAAAGGGCTGTTCGTACATTGTGGCTGGTTCAGGAAGAAATGGACCTGTTCTGGATTCCCGTGTTCAAAACATGGCGCTTGAATGAGCGACACTATGGTGCCTTGCAAGGCTTGAACAAGACTGAAACCGCTGCAAAGTATGGAGATGATCAAGTCTTTGTCTGGCGTCGCAGCTTCGATACGCCTCCTCCGGCGTTGGAGCAGGACGATGAGAGACATCCGGCCAATGAACCTCGATATGCCTCGCTCTCATCAGAAGAGTTGCCTGTGTGTGAATCGTTGAAAATGACGATTGACCGGACCATGCCATACTGGTTCCAGACGATGGAGCCTGCCATCCGTTCTGGTAAACGTGTTTTGATTGTTGCGCACGGCAACTCGCTAAGAGGGTTGGTTAAATACCTGGATGGAATGAATGACGAGGATATCACCAAACTCAACATCCCCACTGGGTTGCCATTGGTGTATGATCTCGACGCTGACCTGAAGGCTATTCGCCGGTACTATCTTGGCGACCAGGAGGCCGCAGCCAAGGCCGCGGAAGCTGTTGCCAATCAAGCCAAGGGTGGGTAAACCCATCCGGTCATGGACCGAACATTCACAGAACATTTATTGCAGTGGTATGATGCGAATCGCCGGGATCTCCCATGGCGTAGCAATCCTGAGCCTTACGGTGTCTGGATATCCGAAATTATGGCCCAGCAAACCCAGATGGAGCGTGTGGTTGCCTATTGGCGGCGCTGGATGGAGCGATACCCCGATCTGGGATCGTTGGCAGCGGCTTCTGAAGAAGAGGTTCTTAAGGTTTGGGAAGGGCTAGGATACTATAGCCGGGCCAAAAATATCCGTAAAGCTGCTGAGTTGATTCTTACGGATCATGCTGGTGTTTTTCCTGATGAAATCAAACAGATTCAGGCGTTGCCGGGTATTGGTGCATACACAGCCGGAGCTATAGCCAGTATTGCATTCAACAAGGTCGCACCAGCCGTGGATGCCAATGTGTTGCGCGTCTTTGCGCGCTTGCTGGATATTGCAGAGCCGGTCAAGGCGGCTAAGGTTAAGCAAGAAGTCGAGCAGGCTGTGTTACCTCTGATTCCTGAGAAACGTCCCGGTGATTTCAATCAGGCCCTGATGGAGTTCGGCGCGATGATTTGCTCTAAACGACCTGACTGTGATCAGTGTCCGATGAGTCAGCATTGCGCAGCTTTTGCCAATGGAACAACTGGTGAACGTCCTGTTCTCCCCCGGAAGCGTAAGGCCATTCATATCGAAATGGCGACCGGTGTACTGGTGTATAATGATAAGGTATTGATTCAAAAGCGAAAGCCAGATGATGTCTGGCCGGGCTTGTGGGAATTCCCTGGCGGATGTGTTGAAAAAGGCGAAACCCCTCGGGAGGCTCTGGTCAGGGAGTATATGGAAGAGGTTGAGCTGGAAATTTATCCAGCAGAAAAAATAACTGTCGTATCCTACTCCTATACAAAGTATCGAGTCACCATGCATTGTTATCTGTGCCATTCGGCCAATAACGGGCAGCTCAAACCTGTTTTTAACGAAGCGGTAACCGGGCAGTTCGTATCCCCTGAGTCCTTATCAAGTTATGCTTTCCCAGCCGGCCACAGGCGTCTTATCGAATGCATGCTCGATGAAGCATGGTTCGACAACTTGAAGTAACCTCTTCTATTACAGATTGTTACACTCTAAGGCACACTGTTTGCTTACTCCTTTGCGGAGGCCTCTCTGGGGCCAAATATTTGACGCAGGAGAAGTGACATGTCTTTGGGGTCCATAAACGATTACCATGCAATAGCAGCAAAATTATCCGACCAGTCAGGCAAGGGTGGCGATAACAGTGTTCGCAATGCGGGGTTGAAGAAAGCCTTCGACATGCAAATGCAGATGACGCGCAATCTTTTTGGAGAAGGGTCAGTAGAGCGAGGGGAGGGGAGTTCTCTTGGCGGATTTGACACCTCATTCATTAATGATGCGATGATGATGGAGGCGCTGACTACTATCACTCGATTGATGCGTTCAGAATCCGGCGCTCTTGCACGCCCTGTTGCTAACAAAGCACAGCCTTCTAATTCTCTGCCATCTGTTCAACCACCTGTTGTTGAGAAGTCAGCGGTTGAATCAAACAAGTTTCTCGGCGGACTGTCTGCTCAGTTTGAGTCTGGAACCAGCGGCATTGCTACCATAGGCTATGACAGGGTTGGCGGAACATCCTATGGAAAGTATCAGATTGCTTCCCGGCCCGGGACCATGGACCGTTTCCTGAATTACCTCGATGCCAATGCGCCGGATGTAGCCGAGCGGTTGCGAGAAGCAGGACCTGCCAATACTGGCTCGAAAGAAGGTCAAATGCCTACGGTGTGGCGCCAGTTGGCAGAGGGAATTCCTGAGCGATTCGAGCGTTTACAGCACGATTTTATTGAATCAGAGACCTATGATCCGGCAAGACGGATGATTATGCAAAAGACGGGACTTGATTTCGAGAAAGCCCCGAATGCTCTTCAGGAAGTACTCTGGTCGACATCCGTGCAGCACGGGCCTACAGGAGCTGCTCGAATTTTCGAGAAGGTCATTGATCGATTTGTTGGTGGTCTCGAAAGCGGAGATTTCAATGCGCAATTGATCGAAGGGGTCTACGATGTCCGTAAAGGGCAGTTCGGTTCATCCACCAAGCGGGTTCAGGAAGCTGTTGCCAACAGATTTGATTCTGAGAAAACGATCGCCATGAACATGTTGGGATCTGGGCTGAGCCGGATCGTATAAAATCGTAATGCCTAGCTAAGTTTTTGCTCTAGGTCTGGGTCGATATCCACGCGAATTGTCCCAAGCTTTTGATCAACCACGACCTGGCCGTGGGCAAAGCCTTTTACCTTTCGCACATCCTTGACCAGAGCATACATGACGTCAGCTTTGCCGTCTTCCTTACGGTAGCTTTTCAGCGCGCAAAGAATTGCAGCTTCCTCAAGTGTGGCATCGGGTACTTCATGTCCTGGGTGGTCCCTGCGAAGAATAACGTGTGAGCTAGGTCCATCAGCAATATGAAACCAGTAGTCAAACGGACTGGCTGCCTTGCTGATGATGTCGTGATTGGCTTTTTTATTTTTCCCGCGCACGATGGTGAATCCGTCACTCGATTTGAATAGCGATACGGCAAGCCCTTTGTACCGCTTGGGCAGTGACGGTGGGCCGGTAACCTGTTCCTTCTCCGGGGCAGGTTGGTGGTTGTCCGGCAGTGTGCCGTTGGTCAAACGTTCCAGTTCAGCCTCCAGCTCTTTTCTCCTTCGGCGTACATGAGGGAAACCACGGTCAGCCTTGTCGGCTTTCTTGAAATACAGCTCCATGTTTTCCGTCGGCGACAGGTAGGGATTGAGTGGAACGGTCATCACACCGTGTTTCGGGTGCTCAACAGTTACCTCTTCCAGTCCTTCCTCGTTTTTGAATCGATATAGCTCCGCCTGCATGGCTTCAGCCTTGATTTTTTCCGCCGCTAACCGTTTAAGGCGCTCTTCCTCCTGGTCGAGGCGAGCCAGGTTTCGATTAACCTTCTTGCGGGCGCGTTTCAGGAGTGTTTGCGTGGGCTTTTCCTCTTCCATCTCCATCATGGTGAAGAGAGTGCGTTCACCAAAAGCGTTGGAGGCGTCCAAAGCTGAATTGAACAGCTCTCCGTCACCGTGACAGCCCCATACTGTGGGGGACTGCCAGCCTTGAGCGGTTTTGCATAGATGGAAATTAGTGGAAGTGCCGCTGGCAATGCTCAGGTAAAAAAGATGAGCGTCTTCTTCCGGGAGAGATGAGAGCGCTTTCCTGAGCGGAGGAGAAAGGTGTGGGTATTCCCGCCAAATTTCGGAATCCTCGATCGCTTCTTCCAGTGTGGGCCATTCCGGTTGTTTGTCGAAGTCTGAATCCAGTTCTTCAACAAATTCCATTCCATTGCGGATGTCGAAAATGAGATAGTCGTCACACGGAGGGTGGTTGCGAGGTGAAAGATGCAGTGCCAGCCGTAAATTGGGCCAGTCCAGATGCCAGTCAAGCACCTTTCTGTTGCGAAGTCGCTTGCGAAACCACATGGCCATAGCTGGTGCATTGGCAGGATTAACGGGTTTTATAGGAGACAGAAATAAGTGTCCTGCTGTTTTAGCAGGCCTGAAAAGAAGATGAAGGGGGGCGCCTGAGTTCTGAATCTTAAGCGTCCACACTCCTGGGGCCGGTCCGAATACTTTGTCTATTCGACGGCCAACTAAGAAGACCCCGATTTCGGCTGCGAGGAAGCGAAAGAAGTTGGCTTCCATGGCTTACGGGCTGTAAAGAAAAAGCAAAGCAAAAACAGCTTAGTCGCCGCGAACTGCTTCGTCTTCTTCCTGTTTGCTCTTGCAGTTGATGCACAAGGTGGTCATGGGACGAGCCTTGAGACGCGGGATAGAGATATCATCTCCGCACTCCTGGCAAATACCAAAATCACCATCATCAATGCGATCGACAGCTTTCTGAATCTTCTTGACGAGCTTACGTTCACGATCACGGAGACGCAAAGTGAAGGCGCGGTCTGATTCTGCAGTAGCTCGATCAGCCGGATCGGCGTAAACCTCACCAGATTCGGTCATGTCCTCGATGGTTGCTTCGCTCTTGCGCAGCGTGTCATCCAGCATACCGTTGAGCATGTCTTTGAAGAACTGAAGGTCTTTAGCGTCCATAATTCTCTCCCTTGGAGTCAAAAAGTCAATTGGGAGTTGTATCCTATAAAAATACCAAATTAAAGCGCGTAGGTATACTCAAAAGCCAGCAAATGTAAAGCGTTTCCATAAAATGATAAAAAACAGTTACTTCTTTCTATGTAATAGAAAAGAAAAAATTAAAAAGACGCTTGACACCTGACGGTCACACGGTTAAACAGTGATTCGCTTTTGAGGGCGGGAATAACTCAGTGGTAGAGTGCAACCTTGCCAAGGTTGAAGTCGCGAGTTCAAATCTCGTTTCCCGCTCCAAAAAAGGCGACATAGCCAAGTGGTAAGGCAGAGGTCTGCAAAACCTCCATTCTCCGGTTCAAATCCGGATGTCGCCTCCAGTTTGCGGGAATAACTCAGTGGTAGAGTGCAACCTTGCCAAGGTTGAAGTCGCGAGTTCAAATCTCGTTTCCCGCTCCAGACATACCGGCCGGTCCAACAGGACCGGCCTTTCCCAAAGCGGGAATAACTCAGTGGTAGAGTGCAACCTTGCCAAGGTTGAAGTCGCGAGTTCAAATCTCGTTTCCCGCTCCAGAAATTTCAAGCCGATCCGTATGGGTCGGCTTTTTTTGTGTTTTATTATCGCTCTCTTCCAATAAAAACATATTGTTAGTGTCTCCTCCGATGTGGTGGGATGATAAGAAAACAAGATCGATTCTTGTTTTTCTCTGTCATGTGGTCTGTTCGGTACAGTCCGTGCAAAACCGGTGGTGATCGGAAATCTTTTCCCAACTTAAACTTCCTGGATGAGATATGAAAAACAGCCACCATAACATCACGCGCCAAGAAAAGGACATCGCTCCTGGCGGATATTCACTCTTCTCCGTGGGAATGCAGGCTCGAAATTTCGCCTCCGCTCTTCCTGTTTTCGAAAGCGCCATTGCTCCGGAATTTTATTCCTCATCGAGTCTGGCATCAGATATCGAGAAGATGTGCGATCCTGATGTGGTGTTGGATGATGCCTTGTATCTGAACATCGCAGTAAAGTACTTCTTTGCTTACGTTCATGACGGGGCTCACCAGGAAAAGGTGGCATACAAAGACATATCGTTCCTGTATGAGCAGTTCTCCCGACATCAAAGTCTCAATGAGCCGACGGACGATATTGAGGTCATGAATAGTATGCGGCAGTGGTCTTCTGTTCTGCGAGTGCTGGCTGACGCTCCTAGAGCAGCGCATGTGATGCGTGCCGTCATCGGGCAGGCGGGGCTGCACAAATCATGGGAAGGGCCTTTTGTCGGCGTGGATATTGGAGCTGGAACCGGGATCATGCTGCTTGCTCAGCAGGTGCAGGCGTACAGAAGTGGATTTGATGATATTCAAACGTATGGATATCAGACCGACCCGATCTCCGGCGAGAGAACCCATGATCTCATCCATTCACTGGGAATGGGCAGCGTCATGCTGGCGGATGCGACCCGCAAGAACGCCTATGGAATCCTTCGGGGTCGGAAGGTTAGCCATGTTGCAAACGAAATGGTAGCGGGCATTCAGCAGTCCCTTTGCTCAGAAAATTTCTTTGACAAATACAAAACCTTTTTGTCGGTAGTGCCAACTTCGGAGAAAACAGTGTTTTTTCCAGATGGTATTATCGCCCATAGCGGGGCTGATGGCTCCTCGCTCATCCTTGTGCGCGAGAATGGATATATGGTTCCGCAGGAGTATGCAGATGCGGTTTTCACCCCGCAGGGGCTCATCATTGAAGGAGCTGTGTTGCCCATGCACAAGATCGGGCAGGATTTCTACTCCTTTCTGATTGAGGAAAGGATTATCCGAGAGTAACGATCAGTGCTGCGCCGACTGTCATGATGCCAGTGCCGATGAGTCGGTATCGTATCCCTGTTTCATTAAAAAGCAGCCATCCGTACAGGACCGAAAAAAGCCCGGCCATTCGTTTGATGGTGATCATATAAGCCGCAGCCACCATGGACATGGCAAGGTTGTGCGTGATGACCTCCAGAAAGAGTATCAGGCCGGATCCTATTCCCAATAGAGGTTTCGCTGTGACCGTCCTGAAAGACGCCTTGCCCACACCGATCAGGATGAGTGGGACAAGCAGACCGAGCAGGCAGAAAATCAACAGTCCTGCATAAAGCGGCGACGAGTTGATGATGATGACTTTCCCGCCGACCGATGCGAACGCGTAAAGACCTGCCACAATCAGCATGAGCCCGGAACCTGGCTCCCTGAATATTGCGCGTATCGGTTCGAGCACGCCATATCTGGCGCTGTCCAGATTCACTACATACCCACCAACGACGACAAGCAGCATTCCTGCTGTTCCTGCCATGCTGATGTGCTCATCTAAAATGATGTCACCGGTCAGCAGCACAAATACCGGGGTAAAGCTCAAAAATGGAAGCGTCAGCGAAAGAGGGGAGAGGTGGATGGCACGGAAGTGGAGTACGATTGCGACCATGGTAACGGGGACAACCCAGGTCCAATCGGAGGCTTGTCAACCAGCAATAAGCCGGTTCCGCAAAAGGGGATTGAGTAGAGAAATGGAATCACACACATCTCCCAGGAAGAGACATGGGAGAAGAATCGTTTCATGTAAGCCGAGTTGGAAGCCATGAGAAAGGCTGCGGCCAGCGAGAGTGTGAACCAGATCATGGATTAGCGTTCCGTGGTTTCGCCGATAGAACTGGCTCCCTTGATGAACTTCCAGCCGGTAAGAACTCCATCTTCATCCAGATAGGCCGTCAGTGTGAACGGGGGCTGTCTGTCTTGGAATATCCTCTTTAAAACAGGGTTCGTAGATTGAAACCGAAGGTCGCCAAAGGTGATTTCCTTCCCTTCAGGCGTGGTCTTTTGGGTCATGTGCGGCCATTTGGCAAACCACGCATATGTCCTGAACATTGAATCCTGCTCGCCCAGTGTCTTCAACATTCCCTCATCGGCTCGGCGGTACCGCTCCGGCTGGATATTCCCCTTGTCTCCAAAGAGCACAATGGTGTCTTGCATATACATATGGCCGGTGGTGGTGACGACCTTCCAGTACTTGGGTGCGAGTGCATCGGGAGTGACATGGACATGTTCGTACGGAATACCTTGCTGATTGAGGCGCTCTGCGTATTTCGTTGCCAAATGCGCACTAATCCCCATGTTGGTCAAAGGATACAGGAAGAACCAAAGCATCCCCAGCAAGGCTATTCGCGAGCGAGACTTTTTATAAATGAGAGCACCAACTATAATAAGTAATGCAATTCCCGTAAAAAGAGGGTCGATGATGAACGCTCCATCCAGAGCAAATCGATGATTGGAGAATGGTGCGAGAATTTGAGTGCCGTACGTGGTGATCAGGTCGAGCCAGATATGGGTGCATATGAGAAAGTATGATAACACAAAAGACCGGCCAAAACTGGTTGTTGGCATCGCGCGTTTGATGAGCCAAGCCATGGCAAAAGCGAGGATCGCGCCTCCGAAAAAGGATGTCGTAATGCCTCTGTGGTGTAACAAGGAGAACTCGGGGTCGCCGTTCCCAAAGAAGATATCCCCATCGGGAATCCAGGATGCAAGAAGACAAAGAGGTATGAAATACCTGGATTTAGGGAAGTAGGGGCGAGCGGCAAGGGCGCCCATTAAGCCGGATGAGAGATGTGTAATCGGGTCCATAATTCAAAATATACGTTTACCGCCCTGTATTGTAAAAACAAACTTGCGATTTGCTCTCACTAAAGGTAGATAGCGATCAATCTGCAGCGAAGGAGCTAGAGAAAAAATGTTGAAACCATCTGTTGGCGTCGCCCTTGAGGGCATCCCATATATTGTTATATCCGCTTTCACCACATTGCTGTTTGCGGTTCTTGGTTGCTGGTTCATGACCATGCTCATGCTGGGCGTCACTTGTTTTGTTGGACACTTTTTCCGCGATCCCGAACGCGTAGCTCCTGAAGATGCCGATGCCGTTTGCTCTCCTGCCGACGGTAAAGTCATCAAAGTGACACGTGAAGAAGATCCGATCACCGGCGAAAAACGCCAGGTCATCGCGATCTTCATGAACGTCTTCAATGTTCACGTCAACCGCATGCCTGTTTCGGGAAAAATCGAACAGGTTCGCTATGTCCCCGGCAAGTTTATCAATGCTTCTTTTGATAAGGCGCACAAAGACAACGAACGTAACATTGTTGTTGTCACAGGAAAGGGGAACCAGCGCTTCACCATGGTTCAGATTGCAGGCCTTATCGCCCGTCGTATTGTCTGCTGGGCCGAGCCCATGGACAAACTGAAGCGAGGAGAACGATTCGGTTTGATCAAGTTTGGATCGAGAGTTGACCTTTACATGCCTGATGGTTATGTACCAACTGTCAGCGTCGGACAAAAGGTCATCGCTGGCGAGACTCCTCTGGCGGAGAAGCGTAAGGCTTAACTGTCGGATAATCTGTTACAAGGTTGAATATGGCGACACCAAATAAACTGCCGCGACACAAGAGCGTATACCTTCTGCCTAACATGCTGACTACTGCCAGCTTGTTCATTGGCTTTTTGGGGCTCACGTGGGCGATCAAGGGTGACTATGCGTCCTGCGCATTGTGTATCCTTTCAAGCTGCATCTTTGATGGCTTGGACGGCAAGGTGGCTCGCCTGACCGGTACGACTAGTGAGTTTGGTGTCCAACTGGACTCACTTGCTGACCTTGTCGCTTTCGGCGTTGTTCCAGCAACCATGACCTACTTGTGGATGCTGGACGGCTTCGGACGCCTCGGATTGATGGCTGCATTCCTCTTCATTGCATGCGGAGCCCTGCGTTTGGCTCGCTTCAATGTCGAAGCTGCCACCAGTTCCAAAAAACATTTTGTCGGGCTTCCCATTCCAGCGGCAGCCTGCACCCTGGCTACATTGGTCCTTTTCATGGAGTACGTTCCTGAGCAGTACGTAGAAACCGTATTGCCTATTGGTACGCTTGTACTCGTCTATATGCTTTCCTTCTTCATGGTTAGCACCGTCCGCTTTTATTCCTTCAAGGAATTCAGCGCCTTCAAGGCCCATCCCTTCAGCTGGATGGTTACTGCGATTTTGGTCTTTTCTCTCGTCGCATCCCGCCCGAAGGTTCTGGGCTTCATCATTTTCCTGGGCTACATTCTTTCCGGCCCGATCTACACCATTTTCCTACTATCCCGCCGTGGCAAGCGACTACTAAGGGATAGCTCCAGCGAAGAGCTAGGTTAGCTCTCACTCATCCCATATTAGTACGTCGTACTGACAGGTAATCGCCATACGCAATGCGTATGGTGTTTGCACAACTATATTCTGTATACAATTTGGACTACTCCCCTTATAAATTGGGGCAAGATTGGAGGATCTCATGGCTGATAGAGTGTATGTTTTTGATACCACGTTGCGTGATGGTGAACAGTCTCCTGGTGCAACCATGAACCTGGATGAGAAAATCCGGATGGCCCGCCAGTTGGAAACCCTTGGTGTTGATGTGATCGAGGCTGGATTTCCCATTGCCAGTCAAGGGGATTTCGAGGCTGTTCAGGCGATTGCACGGGCTGTGGAATCGGTGCAGGTGGCAGGTTTGTGCCGTGCCGTTACCGGTGACATCGACCGTTGCTGGGAGGCCATCAAAGAGGCTCGTAACCCCAGAATTCACACGTTCCTGGCTACCAGCGACATTCATATGAAATATAAACTGGGTAAGGAGCCTGAGCAGGTGGTCGAGATGATCGACAAAGCCGTTCGACATGCTAAATCCTACACCCAGAATGTAGAGTTCTCGGCTGAGGATGCCTCACGTTCGGATTGGGATTTCCTCGTCAGGGTGACAGAGACCGCAATTGAAGCGGGAGCAACGGTTGTTAACATCCCTGACACTGTCGGCTACACCCAGCCCTTCGAATACTACGATATGATCAAGTACCTGATGGATAATGTACGCAACATTGATGATGCGATCATATCCGTTCATTGTCATAATGATCTTGGGTCAGCGGTAGCCAACAGTCTCGCCGCCATCAAGGCCGGTGCTCGTCAGGTGGAATGCACCGTGTTGGGAATTGGTGAGCGTGCAGGTAATGCTGCACTGGAAGATCTCGTCATGGCCATCAATACGCGCAAGGAACTCTATGACGTTGAGACCAATGTCGTAACCGAGCAATTGTATCCTTCCTGCCGTCGTCTGTCGCAAATTATCGGCATGCCGATTCCGCCTAACAAGGCTATTGTCGGCGCCAATGCGTTCGCCCATGAATCCGGTATTCATCAGGATGGTGTGATCAAGAATCGTTTGACCTACGAAATCATGACGCCTGATTCAATCGGAAGGACTTCCAATGATATCGTCATTGGAAAGCATTCCGGTTCGCATGCGGTCAAGAATAAGGCCGAAGAGTTGGGTTACGTGCTTGATCCTGATCAGGTCAAAACATTGTTCCAGGCTGTTAAGGACTTGGCCGATCGCAAGGAGCAGGTCTTTGATGAGGATGTGGAAGCACTTATTTTGGAGAGTGTCTATCGTCGTCGCGACAAGTTCCGTTTGATCGACATGTCTGTTTTCTGCGGTACAGGGGATGTTCCTGCCCATGCAGCGACTGTCATGGAGTTTGGAGAGGAAGGCGAGGATGTTGAGGTGAGGAAGAACAGCTCCTTTGGTGAAGGTTCCATTGACGCTGTATTCCAGTCCATTTATTCATTGGTGGGAGTCGCTCCCAAATTGGAAGTTTACTCGGTTAATGCGGTCACTGAAGGTTCCGACGCCCTGGCCGGTGTCGCTGTTCGCATTGAGCACGATGGAGTGAAGGCTGTGGGCCGAGCCAACGATGGTGACGTGGTGAAAGCAAGCGCGTTGGCCATGATTAACGCATTGAACCGTTTGGAAAAAACGAAAGAGGAGAAGTAACCGATGGGGCATACATTAGCAGAAAAGATCTTGCAAAAGCATACGGATCAGCAAATAACTGAGGCGGGACAGATTGTTCAGTGCAAGGTGTCCATGGTGTTGGCAAACGACATCACCGCACCTTTGGCAATCAAATCATTCAAAGCGATGGGAGCTACCAAGGTCTTTGACCAGGATAAAGTCTCCTTGGTGTGTGATCACTTCACCCCTAATAAAGACATTGATTCCGCTGAGCAGGTCAAGGTTGTTCGCGAGTTTGCTGAAGAGATGGGTGTAACCCACTACTACGAGTGCGGTGACGTCGGCGTCGAGCACGCGCTGTTGCCGGAAAAGGGTATCGTTGGTCCCGGCGATGTCGTCATTGGCGCAGATTCCCACACCTGTACCTATGGTGGATTGGGCGCATTTGCTACCGGCATGGGTTCTACTGATGTCGGTGCAGCCATGGCGCTGGGCGAGACTTGGTTCAAGGTTCCGCCGACCATCAAGGTCAACATCACAGGCAAGCCCAAGAAATTTGTTGGCGCTAAAGACTATGTCTTGAATCAGATCGGTCAACTGGGCGTTTCCGGTGCTTTGTACAAGGCGCTCGAATACTCCGGCGATGCAGTAGACGATCTTTCTATTGAAGGCCGTATGACCATTGCCAACATGGCTATTGAAGCTGGAGGCAAGGTCGGGCTGTTCCCTGTGGATCAGAAGACGCTGGATTATGCCGAAGCTGCCGGGTTCAGCGGTGCCGAAACCATGGTTGCCGATGATGATGCCGAGTACGAGCGCGTGCTGAATATTGATGTTACCAATATGGAGCCACAGGTTGCCTGTCCGCATCTTCCCGACAATGTGAAGCCGGTTGATGAAACTTCCGGTTTGAAGATTCATCAGGCTGTCATAGGTTCCTGTACTAACGGACGCATTGAAGATATGCGCGAGGCCGCAGCAATCCTGAAAGGGCGCAAGGTTGATCAACGCGTTCGTTGTATCGTTCTTCCTGCAACTCCCTCCATCTGGAAAGCGTGCATGAAGGAAGGGCTCATGGAGATCTTCATGGATGCCGGTTGTATTGTCGGTCCGCCGACCTGTGGTCCCTGCCTGGGCGGTCACATGGGTATTCTGGCTGGTGGCGAGCGCTGTATCGCTACGACAAACCGCAATTTCAAAGGTCGCATGGGATCACTTGAAGCAGAAGTATTTCTGTCCAATCCCTCGGTTGCTGCAGCGTCCGCTGTGGCTGGTGAAATCATCAACCCGGCAAAACTGTAGGAGGGGGATTCAATGAAAGTTTCTGGAACAGCACATAAAGTAGGCGATCACATCGATACCGATGCCATCATTCCTGCCCGCTTCTTGGTTACGACCGATGCTGAAGAGCTTGGTGCCAACTGCATGGAAGGGCTGGAAGAAGGTTGGGTCAAGCGGGTAAAGGCTAATGACGTTATGGTTGGCGGCGAAAACTTTGGCTGCGGCTCTTCTCGTGAGCACGCTCCCATTTCCATCCTTGGGGCCGGAATCCCGGTCGTCATCGCCAAGTCGTTTGCGCGAATCTTTTATCGCAACGGTTTCAACATGGGCCTGGTGCTTCTTGAGATTGGCGATGACATCGACAAGTTCAGCGATAAGGATGAGATTGAAGTTGATACAGAGACCGGTCTCATCAAGAATCTGAGCACCGGAGCCTCTGTTCAGGCTGCACCTGTACCTCCGTTCATGCAGGAAATCCTGAATGCTGGCGGTCTGGTGGATTACGCCAAAAAGAAACTCGCTTAGTCGGTTTTTGCGAGTCTTGTTTACATAAGCATTGACGCTGGAGAGAGAAATGAAAATATGTGTTTTGCCTGGTGATGGCATAGGTCAGGAGATTGTGGCGCAAGCCTTGCGAGTATTGAAGAAGGTGGGCGAGAAATACGGACGCACCTTTGAAACAACAGAAGCGCTCATTGGCGGCTGTGCCATTGATGCCGAAGGTGTGCCGCTTCCTGCTGATACCATTGCCAAGTGCAAGGATGCTGACGCCGTGCTGCTGGGAGCCGTTGGTGGCCCTAAATGGGACACCATTGATCCTGCTATTCGTCCTGAAAAAGGGTTGCTTGGTATTCGTAAAGAGTTGGGCCTGTTTGCCAACTTGCGCCCGGCCACCTTGTTCAAGCAGCTTGCCGATGCCTGCTATCTTCGCCCTGACATCGTTGCCAAGGGCCTGGATGTCATGGTCGTGCGTGAACTGACTGGTGGCATCTATTTTGGTGAGCCTCGATTCGATGGCGAAAAGGATGGAGAGCGTTTCGGCTATAACACGATGACGTATTACGAGCATGAAATTCGTCGTATCGCACGTGTTGCATTTGAGGCTGCCCGTAAGCGCTCTGGCCGCGTTTGCTCTGTAGACAAAGCCAATGTTCTCGATGTTTCCCGTGTTTGGCGTGAGATCGTTATTGATGAGCATAAGAACTATCAGGATGTGGAGTTGTCCCATATGTATGTGGACAACGCTGCCATGCAGTTGGTTCGCGATCCGTCACAGTTTGATGTCGTGGTAACCGGTAACCTGTTTGGCGATATCCTTTCGGATGAAGCTGCCGCAATTACCGGTTCCATCGGTATGCTGCCTTCAGCGTCCCTTGGTGAGTCCAATCCTGGGCTGTACGAGCCTATCCATGGTTCTGCTCCTGATATTGCCGGACAGGACAAGGCCAATCCTTTGGCCACCATCCTTTCGGTTTCCATGATGCTGCGTCACTCTTTCGATATGACGGAAGAAGCGGATTGCATTGAAAGTGCTGTAGAGAAAACCCTTGAGCAGGGTTATCGCACCGGAGATATCTGGCAGGAGGGCGGCAAGTCGGTCGGTTGCGTAGAAATGACGGATGCTGTTCTGGCAAATATGTAGATCGTTTGAGATTAAAGAATAAAGAACGGCCATACCTTTTTATAAGGTGTGGCCGTTTTGATGTTTTGGTCTCAACAACTGAAAATCAGTTCATAGGCTTGGTTTTGATCGATATTTTATTGATCTTCATTGTTCTTTTGGCCGTTTCAAGGTCTATGTATCCAAGTGCGAGGCAGGCACCGAGGTAATCCATCTGAAGAACATTCATTTTCTTGAGGGTGTTTTCATTTTGCTCAAGAGTTATCTTGCCTTCCTGAATGAGGTAACGACTGATTTTTTCGTTTTCATCAATCTCACTCATATCAAGGTCTTTGGCTGAAATGGTTTTCAGGCCTGTTTCGTTGTTGCGTAACGTCGTTAATGCTTGTTCTTTTTTTATTAGCTGATTTTGCAGGTCATTGCGCTGGTTGACCATGTATTCATACTTATTGATGAGTGTTTTACGTTTGTCTTCCAGTGCGTTGATTTCTTCCAGGCGTATAGTGGAAATCTTGTTGATTATATAGAAAAGAATGACTCCGATGAGTATGAGTATGGTCATAGGGCCTATCATGATATTAACCTCTATACTCGCCAATTTCGGTGTCTAGCTCGTCAATCTTCAGGCGCAAATCAACAATCTCGTTCTCCACTGCATCGATTTTTCGTTGCAGTTGGTATGAATAGTTACTTACTTCGCTTTTCTTGCGCTGAATCTCATCGGTACTTTTGTGGTAATGAACCAGGACGATGGCAATGCATATGAATGCCAACATGATAAGAAGAAGGTATAGTGTGTTAGCGTCCAGCATAAAGTCTTATCTAGTCCTGATTTTCTTGTGTGGTAGATTTGGCAATTACTACAGAGATTTCCTTACATTGAAGTAATGGTTTTGGCAAGTCTCTCCCTGTTTCGTCGATATAACTTCATGATGTTGTTGGTTTTTTAAATGAATCAAGAAAAAAGACCTTTTCATTTTTCTTGCGTTTTTTGACCTGTATCTCCAATTTGAGAGCAGCGCTTTTCGTACTCACTTCGGTGTATGTTTCGATGCTGACAGGGCGTCGGGGACGAGTGTATTTGGACGCCTTCCCTGTATTGTGTTGAGTCAGTCGGCGTTTAAGATCATTAGTTATACCGCAATATAACGTGTCATCGGCACAACGAAGTAGGTAAACAAACCATTTGGACATGGCGAAAATGTAACCGGAACTGTTTTAGTGGTCAAAACAGACTTGCATATTGGTCCCGCCCATTATATTTCACAGCCAACTTAAAGGAACCATATACACATGTCACGAATCACTGTTCAAAATCTTGGGAAATCCTATGGGGGCGAAGCTGTTTTTGCAGATGTCTCCTTTGAGGTGGCCCCTGGAATGCGCTTGGCTCTCACCGGCCCGAATGGTTGCGGAAAAAGTACGCTGCTCAAGGTGCTTGCAGGAGAAATAGAATCGGATCAGGGGCAGGTCACTGTTTCGAAGATGGCCCGTGTTGGATATGTCCAACAGGAGATGACCGATGAAGTTTTGCAGCAGGGGCTGTTGAATTGGGTCTTGTCCGCACTGCCTTCCTGGAATGAGTTCTGGGAGGAGTGGGAAGAAGCTATTGCAGCCGGTGATGACTACCGAATCGAGCAGTTGGCCCACAAGCAGGCTGAATTTGAAGAGTTGTATGGCTACAACCCGGACCATAAGGCAAGAGCCATTCTGACTGGCCTTGGATTCTCTGATGATGAACTGCTCAAAAAGATAGAAGAACTTTCCGGTGGTTGGCGTGAGCGCGCCAAGCTGGCGAGAGTTCTGCTGCAGGGTGCGGATGTGCTGCTTCTTGATGAGCCTACCAACCACTTGGATCTTGAAGCTGTAGAGTGGCTTGAAGAGTATCTGCTCAACTTCCGCGGGGCGTTGGCTTTTGTTGTTCACGATCGTATCTTTCTGAATCGAGTAGCAACCCATGTCGTATTTCTTGGTGGTGGAAAGCCTGTTATGCGAAAGGGCAACTTCGATGATTTTCTTGCCTGGGATGCCGAGAATGCCGAGCAGCGGGCTAAAGAGGCGGCCAAGCTGTCTGCTCGAATCGAAAACGAATACAAATACATCAACAAGTTTCGTGTGAAGGCGCGTAAGGCGGCTCAGGCTCAGTCCAAGCTCAAGAAAGTGGAAAAACTGGAGCAGGAGCTTGACCAGATCAAGGAAGTCCAGGCCGGAGCGCATCGCGGTAAAAGTTTGAACTTCCGACTCCCTGAGCCCAAGCGAGGGGATAAGGTTCCCATTGCGGCAGTTGATCTTTCTTTTGGCTACGAGGGCGAAGCTCCCATTTGGCCTTCGCTTGATTTTCAACTTTTTCGCGGAAAGAAAGTTGCTTTGGTTGCGCCCAACGGAGCTGGTAAATCGACTCTTTTGAAGTTGATAATGGGCGATTTGAAGCCTGCATCCGGCCACGTTAAAATTGGTAGCGGGACTGTAATCGGGTATTTTAGTCAGCATCAGCATGAGATTTTGAACCTGGATAACAGTGTCATTGGTGAGATTCGTCGGCTTTCTGATCCGAACCTTACGGAAGAGCAGGTCATGAGCGTGCTCGGTCTGTTTTTGCTTGGCGAACCCTTTTTCGATCGCAAGGTCAGCGGCTTGTCTGGTGGAGAAAAGAGTCGTTTGCTGCTGGCTACACTGTTTCTTGCCAGAGCAAACTGTCTTATCCTTGATGAGCCAACCAACCACCTGGATATCGAAACACGTGAAGGGTTGATTCGCGCTCTGAAGGATTACGAAGGGACCTTGCTCTTTGTTGCTCACGATAGATATTTGCTGAATGAAGTTGCCGAAGAAGTGTGGTCATTGGAAAGTGACGGCATCACACAATATCTTGGAGGCTTTGAAGAATTTCATGCAAAGAGAAAGGAAGAGCTTGCATGTAAGGCTGATCCTTCGGAATGCAAAAATGTTGCGGCCAGGGCAAAGCGAAAGCTGACCAAAGAAGAGAAGCGTCGTCAAGCTGAAGAGCGAAACAAGATGTATCGCCAACTCAAGCCGCTCAAGAAAGAATATGAAAAACTTGAAGTGGATTTGGAGAAAGTTCTGGACGAGCAGGCTGATCTGGAAGAAAAAATGAATGACCCGGCAACGTATGAAAAGCCCGAAGAGGCATTGAAGATCAATTCTGCCTATAAGGATGTGTCGGAGTGGGCAGACTCTTTGATGCTCAAAATGGGAGAGATCGAAGAGAAGATAGAGGAAATTTCCGGCAGTGTAGGGGATGACTTGTGAAGCCAACCCTCAATGTAGTCGCTGGAATAATTTGGCGAAATGAACATTATCTGGCTGTTGAGCGCCCCGAAGGCGCAAATATGGCTGGGTGGTGGGAATTCCCCGGCGGTAAAATTGAAGAAAGTGAAACTGCTGAACAGGCGCTGGTGAGAGAACTGCAGGAGGAACTGGGCATTACCCCCCAGAAATTCTCCTTTTGGCAGGAAGTCAGCCATATTTACGATGATTTTACTGTCCAGTTGCATTTCTACCACGTGCGAGAATTCAGTGGTGAAGTGCAGGCCTTGGAACAGCAAAAAATGGAATGGATCGACCCTAACCACACAGTATCGCTTCCGTTCTTACCTGCAGATATTCCGATTGTTGAAGCTCTGCACCTTTAAATGTTTTGTCATTTTGGGCCTTCCACTAATTGGCGTTGAAGGTTGCGCAAAGAATGCGTATGTTACTTCTCTTACCCGATGACCAGGGATGGCTATTACGAATTTCGAAAATGAAGGAGTTTTGGTTTGCGAGTATGTGATCTTATTGACAAAAAATCTCCGTTTATCTCCCTGGAGTTTTTCCCGCCAAAAGAAAAGGATGCCTGGCCAGGCTTTTTCGATGTAGTCGAAAAGCTCAAGGAATTGGCCCCCTTGTTCGCTTCCGTGACCTATGGCGCAGGTGGCGGTACACAGGACAATACCTTGGAAATCGCAACTCGTATGAAACGCGATCATGGTATTGAGCCCATCACGCATTTGACCAGTGTTGGTGCATCTGCCAAGCGATTGGATGATTTTCTGCTGAAGCTTCGCGAGGCTAATATTGAAAACGTTCTGGCTCTTCGTGGTGATCCGCCCCGTGGTGTCGAGGACTTCGATTTTGATAAGCAGGAGTTTCGTCACGCAACCGATGTGATCGAGTTCATCTCCAAACGCTACCCGGAAATGTGTGTTGGCGGAGCTGCTTATCCTGAACCGCACTTTGAGTCACCCTCCATTCAGTCTGATCTGGAAATGGTCAATCTCAAGGTTCAAAAGGGCGCGAAATTTCTGGTAACGCAGTTGTTTTTCGACAACCGCCTTTACTTTGACTACGTTGAGAGACTCAAGCAGATGGGTTCAGAAGTGCCTGTTATTCCTGGCATCCTGCCTATTATGAGCTTGAAGTCCGCTAAATTTATTCTCAGCCTTTGCGGTGCTGCCATCCCCGGGAAATTCCTGAGCGCATTGGAAAAAGCACATGAAGAAGGCGGCGATGAAGCCGTGTACAGCCTTGGCATGGAGTACGCCATCAAACAGTCTCAAGAGCTTCTTGATGGCGGTGCCCCAGGTGTTCACCTTTATACGTTGAACCGCGCCAAGGCATGTCTCGATATTGGCAGGAATTTGAAGATAGAAGAGAGATTGGAGAGAGAGTAATGAACAAGAAGCCCGTAGTAGCGGTCTGCGGCGCCACGGGTGCCGTTGGCCAGGAAATGTTGAAGGTTCTTGAGCAGCGTGATTTTCCGTATTCGGAAATCATCCCCATGGCCTCCGCTCGTAGCGCTGGCAAGAAGTTGA
Organism: Pseudodesulfovibrio profundus; assembly: GCF_900217235.1. Lineage (NCBI taxonomy): Bacteria > Pseudomonadati > Thermodesulfobacteriota > Desulfovibrionia > Desulfovibrionales > Desulfovibrionaceae > Pseudodesulfovibrio > Pseudodesulfovibrio profundus. The sequence goes on from NZ_LT907975.1 coordinate 158,562, forward strand.
ATTTCAAAGGGGAAGAGCTGACCGTTGTCGAGCTGACCGAAGAGTCGTTCAAGGGTGTTGATCTCGCATTGTTTTCCGCCGGGGGATCCACCTCGGAGAAGTTTGCCCCAATTGCAGCCAAATCCGGCTGTGTCGTGGTGGACAACTCTTCTGTCTGGAGAATGAATGATGATTGCCCGCTCGTTGTTCCTGAGGTGAACCCTCACGACCTGGATTGGCACAAAGGTATTATCGCCAATCCCAACTGCTCGACGATTCAGATGATGGTTGCTCTCAAGCCGATTCATGATGAAGCTCGCATCAAGCGCGTGGTGGTTTCCACTTATCAGGCTGTTTCCGGTACCGGGCAGAAGGCAATTGAGGAACTGGAGAATCAGGTTCGCCGTTTGATGGCTGGACAGCCTGTTGTTGCTGATGTGTATCCGCATCAGATTGCATTCAACTGCCTGCCGCATATCGATGTATTCATGGACAACGGGTACACCAAGGAAGAGATGAAGATGGTCCATGAGACCGTCAAGATCATGGGTGATCCGAATATCAAGGTGACCGCCACCTGTGTCCGCGTCCCTGTCTTCTACGGACATAGCGAGTCGGTGAATATTGAAACCGAAGAGAAGTTCTCTGCCGATGATGTCCGGTCTCTGCTGGCCAAGTCCCCGGGAATCATTGTTGAAGATTATCCCGAAAAGAAGGCGTACCCGATGCCCGTGAACGCGGCTGGGGATGATGCCACTTACGTTGGACGAATTCGTGAAGACGAAACCATTGAGAATGGTATCAACATGTGGATTGTTTCCGACAACATTCGCAAAGGTGCCGCACTCAACACCGTCCAGATCGCCGAAACGCTGATTGAGCGCGATCTGCTTCGCGTACCCTAAAAGGAAAAACAATGGCGAAAGTGGCAGACAAGAACGAGTATTTGGAGGCTATGCTCTCTGTCGAAAGACCGGGAGCGCATGAGGTTCATGCCTTCTATGAGCATCGCGTCGGTATGATCTGTACAGATCCCACCGTGATGCTCATGCCGTGGGACGACCATCTCGTCCATCGCGGAGATGGTGTGTTTGAAGCGATGAAATTTGTGGATGGTAAGTTATACCAGCTTGATCCGCACATTGATCGCATGAAGCGCTCCTCTGCTTCCATATTCCTTGATCCTCCGTGCTCCTGGGAAACCATCAGAGAATTGGCTCTGGAGGTCTGCCGTGCCGGTGGAAAGGATAGTGGCATGCTCCGTATCTTCTTGGGCCGAGGCCCGGGTGGATTCGGTGTGTACCCTTCAGAGTGTCCTGAAACAAGCCTTTATATTGTCGCCACTGATCTCCATAAGCCGAAAGAGTCGGTGTATGAAAAGGGCGTTACTGCTTTCAAAACGTCGATACCGGCCAAGCAGTCGTATCTGGCAACCATTAAATCCATCGACTATCTGCCTAATGTGCTCATGAAGCGCGAGGCGCAGGCAAAGGGATTCGATTATCCCTTCTGTTTTGATGATCATGATTTTCTGGCTGAAGGGGCGACTGAAAACGTCTGCATTGTTAACGCCGAAGGAAAGCTCGTCATTCCTGAGTTCACGAATGCATTGGCCGGTACAACGCTGATGAGGGCCCTTGATCTGCTGAAGAAGGAAATGTCCATTGTGTTTCGCGGCATCAGGGAAAATGAAATCCTTGAAGCCAAAGAAGTCATAATCGTTGGGACTACCGGCGATGCCATTCCTGTCGTGCGATTCAATGGCAAGCCCATTCATGATGTCAGGCCCGGCCCTGTGGCCAAGCGCATCAGAGCGTTGCTCATTGAAGACTTACACGCTTTCGGAACACCTATTTAATTGGGTGTGCTTATGAAATAAGAAAAGGCCGTCCATTTTGGGCGGCCTTTTTTATCGCGCGGCTTCAACCGATGACGGTGATATGTCGAATTGTCGGATTGCCTTTTCTGCCAGCCTGTCCGTTCCCATTGCCTTCATGTGATACTCGTGCATCATTCGGGTGACTTCCATTGCCGAAGGGAGCGTCATGAAGTTGTGTGCGAGCGCCCATGCATCTCCGCGTAAATAGCCCAATGCCCAACGAACTGTATGCATGTGGAAGTAAGACTGGTTGTTGATTACTATCATTGCCTTGTTTCTGCCGTCTTCCGCTCTGTCTCTGAAAGAAATCTTGGCATGTTCGCACGAAGCGAGCGGGTAATCCACGTGGAGGAAAGAGCTTCCTGTGTTGGCCGCCTGTACCCACATGTCCCAGTCTCGATACAGCGTATTATCTCGAAATCCCTCTGTCCGCTCGAATGCTTCCCGTCGCATGATCACGGCTGGCCCGAGAATGTTGTTTGTCTGCAGAAGCGACTGGTCAAATTCCGGAAGTTGGACCATACCCGGTGTGATGGACCTGTCGTTGGCGGGAGCAAGCCGGATATAGTCCGGGTACATCACATCTGCTTCCGGGTAATCATCAAAAACGGACAGTGCCGTTGTCATGTACTTTGGGTCCAGTCGATAATCTGGTCTGAGAAAGAGGAGAAAATCTCCGTTGGCATTAGAAGCTGCATGATTGCGAGCTTGGGCAGGGGATGCTTCCTCCCCAATGGGAATGAAGGAAATGTTGGTGGAGCCAGTTATTGCTGACCATATGTCAAGTGAAGGAGTGCCAGGGGCGTCACAGCCTGCAATCAATATCTCTACCTTGCTGAGTCCGGTGGACTGGCGAGCAATGGATTGCAACAGCCGTGGCATGCTGGGGTGTGCTTCCAAGTCGGAAACGAGTATGGAGACAACTGGTCTTGTCTGCATGGCCAACCCTTCCTTGGGATAGTCTATCATTGGACGGTGCGCACACTCCTTGTGCGCAATTATCCGTCTTCGTGCTAGTTTTATCGACACGATAATCAATATCTTTAGGGGGGCATGGCATTTTTTTGAAATATACTTGCAAAGCTGTCCGGTTTGATAGCTTGCGCCGCTGCTTTTGTTAACGTATGTACTATAAAAGGCTGATAGAATTAGCATGCTCGGCGATTTGTCCGAGCAATGAAAATAAACGATCCGGTGGTGCATTGTGGCAGTTTTCAAGTGTGATTCCTGTGGATATGAGCGAGTCGTTCCCGATGTCCTGGTGGGCAAAAAGGCCAAGTGCCCAGATTGCATTAAAAGTGTAGTCATTGTTGAAGACCCGACCCCAAGCAGTACGCCATTCGAGGAAGCCTTCGAGGGTCTCGATGAAGAACTTGCCGAGACAGAAGAAGAGCGGCTTGCAGCTCAGGGGGAGCAAGGGGCTGAGTCTATCGACATTGATCGAACTGAGAGCGATGTTGATTACTCGTCGGAAGACGTCTTGTGCGAAAAATGTGGCGCTGTCGTCCCTCACGATAAAGCTGGGACTCATTGTCCGGAGTGTGGCGTTCTTTTTCCCAATGCTATCCAGACTTCCCATGTCGATGAGAGAGATGTCGATGTGAGCGACCTGACCGGAGATGAACCAGCCCCTCAGGTGTGGGATACCGACTTCGCCGCAGACGATTCTGCCAACAGTGGAGCGTTGGTTGAAGAGCTTGCTCCGAGACGAGGTTCTATTTTTACGGGCAGTCTACCTCTTAATATCTTTTCCGGGTTGGTCTCAGGAGTTGTTGCTTTCTATTTCGCTGTAGCCATGGCCATGCTTGCATCCACGCAGATTGGTGTGAGTGAGTACATGCCCCATATGTTGACTGTTACCGTAGTTGGGATGTCGGTCGGTTGTATTTTCTATTCCTTGCAGGGCAGAGTGCCTTTTGCTCTGGCTGGGCCTGGAACTGTTGTAACGGCGATGATGTTCTTCTTCCTCGGGTCAGTTTATCGTGATCTAGCCGGGACAACACATACTGAAGGAGTGCTGGCAACGATTTTGGTGACCATTGCCTTGACCTCGGTCATCGCGGGACTGGGGCTTTGGATCATTGGAAAACTGAAAGCTGCTGAACTTGTTCGACATATACCAGTCCAAATTGTGGGCGGTGTCATCGGTGGCGTCGGTGTGTTTGTCGTTCTAGCGTCCATTTCATGGATGGGCCGATTTGATTTTGACTGGCGAATTCTTTTCTTCTCCTTTGGTGAGTTTGTGGAGGACCTTCAGCAGGGAGGGGGGATTTCCGCCATGGCACCCAGCCTCGGATTGGGATTGGCGTTATTCCTGGGGTTAGCCAACAGCAAAAACTCGTTATTCCTTCTTTTCGTTCTGCTTGTGACTTCTGCGTTGGGGTATGGTGCAGGCGCATGGTATTCCAATGATCTCGTCACTTCTCTTGCCCATCCTGTTCCGGATTTCGTTGATGCCGGTATCACCCTTTCCTGGGATGCCATCCGCGCAGGATACGAAAATATTCAATGGAGCGTGCTCAAATCCAATGCCCTTTACATAGGTGCGCTGGGTGCGTTGATCGCTCTAACCTCGATGTACAGAATTACGAGGTTGGAATTGGTGCAGGGGGCGGACGTTGACCTGAATGTCGAATACCGGGCGCTGGGGTTGACCAATATTGCTTCCGGCCTTGTGGGTGGAATGCCCCTGGGGATTTCCTTTGGGCGCAGTGTGGGGAATTATCGATGTGGAGCCAGGGGTGCAGTGTCAGGCGTTATTGCCGGTCTGGTCTGCTTTGCCGGATTGTATTATGCCGAACTCATTATTCCGCTCATACCCCGTTTCATCCCGGAAGCCTTGCTGCTCTTCGCCGGGTTGACGTTGATTCGAGGTTGGATGTTCAAATCGCGAACACCGTTTACCCGACGCGAAGATGTCTGGATGCTCTGGATAACCTTCCTGGTTACAGCCATCTTTGGGATTCTTCTTGGAGTGGGCTTCTGTGTTTCTCTCGCTCTCGCCGTAACTGTTCGCAGGAATAGCCTCTTGGGTCCTGTCTCAAACATTCTTTCAGGGGCTACTCATCGAAGCAATGTGGATCGGGCTCCGGCGCAGGATCGTGTTTTGGTTGAATATGGAGATCATATTCACATTATGCGACTTCAGGGTTTTATCTCTTTAGGATCAATGACGACGCTTTTGCGTGATATTCATCGGCGTCTTGCTGATAAGCAACTGCTTCCAGTTGAGTATATTATTCTTGATTTCCGAAATGTCAGTGGCCTGGCTTCTGCTGGTGGGGTCGTTTTTGATAAGCTGAGCCAACTTGTCGAAGAGTATGAAGTGCATTTGGTCATAGCCAGTGCGCCTCTTGAGTTGCAAGAACATATGGAAAGCGGCGGATATCTGCACGAGGCTGGAGGCAATTTTAGACTCTTCCTTGATCTTGATTATGCGATGGAGTGGTGCGAGAATCGACTGCTGGAATCAGAGAATATTCTGGAATTGAAAGAAATGAAACTGCCGGAAATGCTTGCTCCCGTTTTCCCGGAACCAAGCTACATACCTGCTTTGATGAAAGTCTTTAAGCGAGTGGTTGTGCAGAAAGAGGAAGCTGTTTTTCTTCAAGGTGAAGCTTCTGATGCCATGTATTTTGTTGAATCCGGTAGGCTGGAAATCATGCTTGAGACCGAAAACAGTAAACGAATTCGGCTGAAAAAAGTTGGTCCAGGGGCTGTTTTTGGCGAAATGGGTATCTACAATCTGGCGGCACGGTCAGCCACAGTACGAGCTTCGGAAAAGTGCGTTCTTTACATGATCAACAATGAAAAGCTCAAAGCTGTTGAAAAGCGAGCGCCTATGCTGGTTTCATGCTTGCATCGATATATCATCAATACCCTTGCCAATCGTTTGGCTAATGCCAGCTTTAAAGTCAGGGACTTGATGCACTAGGAAGCGTCAAGGATCGTGTCGGAGATATACTCTTTCAGAGCTTCTTCCCAGTGACGGGGAGTGACTCCTGTCGTTTTGATGAAACGCGAAAGGTCAAGTGCAGAGTATTTGGGGCGTGTGGCTGCCGTAGGGTAGGCACTGCTGGAGACTGGATTCACCGAGCACCCCTTGGCTGCCAAAGAGACAGAGGCAGATGCGAGTCCAAACCACGATGTAATGCCTGAATTGGCGATATGGTAAATTCCAGTCGCGTCCGCCTCCATGAGCTGAAGCGTGTGAATGGATACGTCAGGAGTATAGGAAGGGGAGCCAATCTGATCGCTAACGACAGTCAGGGTATCTCGTTGCTCACAAAGGCTGAGTATCTTGGCGACAAAATTGATCTTCCCTGGGCCAAATAGCCATGATGTACGAATAATCAACGTGTTGTCGTAGCCAAGCGATAAAAGATTCTTCTCTCCCTCGGCCTTGCTTATGCCGTAAACAGAATAGGCGCTCGGCTCGTCATATACGGAGTAAGGCTCGGTCTTATCACCTCGGAAAACGAAATCTGTACTGAAGTGTACAAATGGAATACCGCGTTTTGCAGCTTCGGCAGCCATGAGCGCTGGTGCTGTCGCATTGAGGGCAAATGCAAGCTCCTGTTCTTCTTCCGCCAGGTCGACCTGAGTATATGCTGCCGCATTGATCACTATGTCTGCATCATACTTATCCAACACAGACGAGACAGCGGAAACATCCAGGATATCGCAGTCACGGCTGGAAAGCGGTTTGGGCTTGGCCTTTGCTGCTTTCAGTGCTGCCGTTAAGGATTGTCCGAGTAGTCCGGTCTTGCCGCCGAAAATCAGAACAGTTTTGCCGCGCAAGTTCATTTAAGAACGCTCCTCGTACCATGTGTCCATGAACTGACGATATTCCCCACTCTGTACCTGGTCCAACCAAAGCTGATTCTCTTTGTACCACTGGATGGTCTTTTTCAAGCCGGTTTCAAAGTCGACTGTTGGGGCGAAACCAAGCTCTTCGGCTGCCAGTGAGTAATCCATGGCGTAGCGAAGGTCATGTCCTGGACGATCAGCAACATATGTGATGAGGGACTCGGGTTTGCCTACTACGCTCAGCAGCGTTTTCACAACATCAAGGTTGGTTTCCTCAGCGTTGCCGCCAAAGTTGTAAGCCTGGCCTTCCTTTCCTTTTAGGAGGGTCAGTTCTACGCCAAGGCAATGGTCATCAACATATATCCAGTCGCGAACATTCTGACCATCACCATATACAGGCAGTGACTTGTCGGCCATGGCATTCATGTACATGAGCGGAATCAGTTTTTCGGGAAACTGGTAGGGACCGTAGTTATTGGAGCAGCGTGTTACGAGAATGGGAAATCCATAGGTCTCAAAATAGGCACGTGCCATCATGTCCGCACCGGCCTTGCTCGCAGAGTAGGGCGAGTTGGGAGCAAGTGGTGTCGTTTCGACAAATTGCCCTTCCGGTCCAAGGGAACCGTATACTTCATCAGTGGAAATATGAACGAATCGGCTGATGTTGCGCTGACGGGCGCATTCAAAAAGATTCTGCGCACCAAGAACATTAGTTTTGACGAAGGGCGACGGATCGTTGATGGAACGATCCACGTGTGATTCTGCTGCAAAGTTGATAACGGCATCAATGGAGTGGTCGGAGAGAAGGTCCATCACCAATTCACGATCCCCAATGTCACCTTGAACAAAGGTGTAGCGAGGCTCATTTTCTTCAAGGTCCAGCAGATTGAGCCTGTTGCCTGCGTAGGTCAGTTGGTCGAGGTTGATAATTGACCAGTCCTGGTGCTTTTGCAGCATCAGGCGTATAAAATTGGTCCCAATAAAACCGCAGCCGCCGGTGACAAGAATTTTCATATGACTATTGTAGTAAAGAGTTGTTTTTTTGATAAATTATTACACTAGTGAAGAATAATACAGGTGCCTAACACAAAAGGCAAGACAGGCTAAGACGGGATCAAGTCAGTTTGGCGCAGCGCTTCATAGAGAAGGATGCCGGTTGCTGTGGAAAGGTTGAGGCTTCGCACTTGCCCCCAGATGGGAATGCGCACACGGTGGTCAGACTTTTCGAGCATGGAGTCGGAAAGTCCTCTCGTTTCAGGTCCCATGACGATAGCGTCGTCTGGTTCAAATTGAAATACGTGGTGAGCGGTGCTGGCTTTAGTGGTCGCCATGACAAGTCGCGATGGCTGAATGGAGGTAATGAAGTGCTCGAAGTTGGGGTGCACTACCACATTGACGTGAGGCCAGTAGTCGAGTCCTGCGCGTTTTAGGTGTTTGTCGTCAACCGAGAAACCAAGTGGTTCGATGAGATGCAGTGGGGTTTCTGTCGCGGCGCAAAGCCGCGCAATATTGCCGGTATTGGGTGGAATTTCCGGCTCGAAGAGTACTATGCGCATTATACGTCCAGTTTGATGGTGGCTTTACCTGGGGAATATCCTTTCAGGGTGCGGATCATTTCCCGAATGGAAGCAGAAACGATGTCTTCTACAAAGGGCTTCATGCCGACGGGTGCACCGTTGATATCTATAGAAATGGAGTTGTGCAAGGCAAGACATGCTTTCGTTGTCGTTGCGCCTCGAATGATTTCGGCAGCCAGGGTTTTGCAGTCGGGACGGCCACATGTTTCGCAGTCCATGCCGGGAAGGAAGAAGCCTTTTTCAAGGACGATTTCCGCGAGCTCTTCAACAGAGTCCATGGATGGGATTCCATCGATTGATTCGTTGCCATGTGACGCTATAGCCAGCTCGGGAAGGAGCCAGTCAGTGCCGTCGGACATATCGCCAGACAAGCAGAGAATTCGTGGAAGGTAGGTTTGGGTTTTTCCGCCTTCAACGATAAGCACATCGGCCGTAAGCAAGGGGAGTATGTCAGGCAGAAAGCGGTTGTCTGTCCAGTGAACAAAGGTTTCACTTGGTCCAAGTCCTGCTACGGCATTGCAGTGTTCAGCATATTTGGTCGTGTCTGCTTCCTGCCAATCAAAGTCGTGGTGGGAGAACTTAGCGGCAGCAACTGTGAGTCCTTTGTCTTTAAAGTACTTGGCCAGTTTGAGTCCAAGGGTCGTTTTGCCGGATTTCTTGGGACCAACTATGGAGACTGCTTTCATCTTTGAACTCCGAGAGTCTATGTTATTTCAACTATTTTACCATGTTCGAGGTGGATAGTCCGATCGCTGACTTCTCCAAGCCAGGGCAAATCGTGGCTGGCGATGACGAGACTGGTGCCATATTGATCTCTTGCGTTGAGCGCAGCCGTTCGTATGAGTTGTGCGCTTTTTGTGTCGAGGCTGGCAGTCGGTTCATCCATCAACAGCACCTTGGGTTTGAGAACAAGTCTGGCCGCCAAGGCAACTCGTTGCGCCTCTCCGCCGGATAGTTCAAACCATTGTCGCTGAGAAAATGAATTTGGGTCGAGTCCGACTTCAACTAATGCGTTGTGTACCTTGGTTGAAATATCGTTTTTCTTTCTGACTCGCAAACCATACGCGATGTTCGCGTATACGGTCCTTTTCAGCAGGTAAGGTTCCTGAACAAGCAGGGTTGCCTGTCGGTGTACAGCGCCGGGTTTATTGCTTGTTGGAATGCCGCAGAACTCAATGACGCCGGACGTCGGAGAATCTATGAAGGCTAGGAGTTTGAGCAAAGTACTTTTGCCAGATCCATTAGGGCCGGCCAACCCTACGATCTCTCCTTCGCCGAGCTCAAGCGTTTCTATGCTCAGAACTGTACGATTGGAAAAAACCTGCTGAACATTGTCGAGTTTGATGATTGGGGAACTCATTGAACTGCTCTTTTCTTGAGACCAGATGCGGAAATATTCACTATGAGAGCCACGGAAAGAAGAACGATGCCGAGGGCAATGCCGACAGCGAACTCGCCCTTGCCAGTTTCAAGCGCAATGGCTGTTGTGATGGTACGCGTGTGCCATTTGATATTACCACCAACCAGCATCGAAATGCCCACTTCCGATACTATGCGACCATAGGCAGCCATGGCTGCAAGCATGATGGAGAACCGGGCTTCCATGACCGTGGCCCACAGTATCTGTCTTGGGTTTGCCCCAAGAGTGGTCAGGGTCATGGGAAGACGCTTGTCCAGTGTTTCAACGGCGTTGGCGGTCATGGCGATGATAATAGGCAGTCCCAGCAGGGTTTGACCGATGGCTATGCCTGGCAGAGAAAACAGGAGGCCTGTCCCACCCAGTGGACCATGTCGTGTCAAAAAAGCATAAACAAGCAGGCCGATAACAACGGTTGGGAATGACAGTAAGGTGTCAACGAGTGTCTTGATTACCCGTTTGCCAAAAAAATTGTTGTGTCCAAGCATGAACCCGAGGGGAACGCCCAAGGTCAAGCTGAAAAACATGGAAAGACTGGAAGCGCCGACAGTGGCAAGAATTGCAGAGTAGGTCTCAGGGTCCCCAGTGAATAGAAGAGCAAAACCCTGAAAAAAACCTTGAAGTAAGTAATCCATTAATAATCCTTAAATACCGGGGGAACGATGATCCGTTCCCCCGGGGGTACTCATACTTGGATTACTTTGCGTTGGGAATAAAAAGCTTCTTGCCAAGGAGTTTGAACTCGCCAATAGCCTTCTGGGTCTCAGGAGTGGCCATCCAAGCGATGAACTGCTTGGCCAGGTCGTACTGGGCATCCTTGCAATGCTTGGGGTTAACAGCAAGGGCGCTGTACTGGTTGAACAGGACTTTGTCGCCTTCGACCAGAACTACCAGCGGCGGGTTGCCGTCGTGGTTGTCAGCATATTTGATGAAGGTACCACGGTCAGTCATGGTGTAACCGGACTTCTCGTTGGCAATGTTGATGGTGGGGAGCATGCCCTGACCGGTCTGGACGTACCAGGATTCCTTTTCAGGGACAGCCATACCGGCGGACTTCCAAAGAGAAATCTCTTTTTTGTTGGTGCCGGAGTTGTCGCCGCGGCTGGCGAAGGCTGCGCCTTTTTCCTTGATGGTGGTCAAAGCCTTGGTGACATTCATGCCTTTGACGCCTGCGGGATCAGCAGCAGGGCCGATGATGACAAAGTCGTTGTACATGAGTTCTTTGCGATCAATCAGGACACCTTTGTCCATGTACTTCTTTTCAGCGCCGGGAGCGTGAACAAGTACGACATCAACGTCGCAGTTTTCAGCCATTTTGAGGGCTTTACCGGTGCCGACAGCAACAAACTTGATTTCCACGCCAGCATCTTTCTGGAACAGGGGAACAATAAGCTCATCAAGCAGGCCGGTGTTGGCAGTACTTGTGGTGGTAGCCATCATAAGAGTTTTGGAGGCCATTGCCGGCACTGTAAGTGCCAGAGTGAGAACAAGAGACAATGTAAATGTGACAATGCGTTTCATAAATACTCCCATATTTGGTTTTTTAATTCCTTTACAATAAAGGCTTATGCTTATTCTGTGTCATCCCGATAGAATTCACCGGATTTCTCAACATCCATTTTTAGGACTTCTTCAGCTTTTTGAGCCGCATATTGTTCAACATCAAGATAGAAATGAAGGAACTTTTCCATCAACTCTTTTCCAAAAGGTGACAGGTTGAAACGTTGCCCTTTTCCTTTGGTCTTTTCGACAAGCGGTTGACCGATTCTCTCTTCAGCATTCTTTAATTTGCCCCAGGCGCGCCTGTAGGACATGCCGAGGGCCTCGGCTGCTTTACGCAGCGAACCGAGTTTCTCGATATGTTGAAGAAGAAGAGTGCTGCCTATGCCGATATAGATCTGATCTTTTTGCTCGATCCAAACGCGTAATCTGAGTGTTGCCTTGTTAGATTTTGACATAATTTCCCAATATAGTTTTAGCGTTATCAATAATAGTGAACGCCATCCAAAGCATGTTCGGATGAATATATGCAGGAATCAAACAATTAAGTCAACAATGACATAATAGTCATGTTTTGACACAAATGTTTCAATTAAAGCTGTACTTTTTCGAAAGTATGGGAGTGGAGGTCGACTATGAGCATAGACGACTCCAGTGATGAGGTATGACCTGTGAGAATCTTTATGGCTTCGCAAGCCATCAGCGATGCAAAAAGTGAAACGGCGGGGGCAGGACAACCCAGGATTACTTCAGCCGCATTATCGCTTCCCATGATATCTGCCGGGCCGGTCTGCCCTGGTTGGACTACTCCAACATAGCCGGTCCATCCCGCAAGGGCGCCGGTAACCATTGGAATGTTGGCTTCGGCTGCACTGCGTTGGAGAGTAAGGCGAGTCTCGAGTCCCCCTAGAGCGTCGATAACCAGATCAGCCCCTTTAACAAAGGTGGGTAGCGAGGTAGCGTCCAGAAATTGTGTTGCTATCTCGCATTCGACTGAGGGGTTGATTTCGGCAGCTCTGTTTATGGCGGCGCTCGCCTTGTGCGCCCCAAGAGAGTGAACCGTGGACAATGCCTGCCGATTGAGATTGGATTCTTCAAAGCTGTCGCCGTCAGCGGTGCGGATTCTTCCGATTCCGGTTCGCAGCAGAATTTCCAGTAGAGTTCCTCCAAGTCCGCCAAGGCCGACTTGGGCAATCGAAGAATCCAATAACTTGAGTTGATCATTGGCAGTGATGGAATTCATACTGCGAAGATATCGCTTGGGTATGATCCCATTAATCAACGCTTCACGCTCAACCTTCCATCCAGGCACGTCGTGGGCCAACGCAATGGAAGCGATGTGGTTCAAGCTGATGAAGAGTCCAGGACTTCCCGCGGGCAACTCCGTAGGCTCTGCTTTGCCTCGGATGGCTTCAGCCATGTCGGAAGACAAGGTTTACCCTCCTCCTACGGGAGGAAATATACCGACCCTGTCCTTATCTTTAAGTTCCGTTTCCAGATTGGAACGACATGAGTTCACAAACATAAGCGAGATGTCCTCAACTGGAATGTCGAGTTTCTCTACAATGGACCTGATGGTTTCTCCTTTTTCAATGGGATAGTCATCACCATTCTCAGGGAGATATTTGGTCAACGTCGCGAATAATTTAATTTCAATACCCATGACTACAATTTAGCCATTGAACTGATGTGGGTCAACAAATGACATAAAAAAAGGCCGGGAAAAACCCGGCCTTAATTATTGATATGAACTGAGCGTTACGCTTTTGCGCCCTGCAGCTCATTTTCATCAATGTCCCAAGTGACATTGTGAGGGGGCAGTGCTTCGGTCTCAAAGAACCGGGGCAATTTGTCGTCCATCTTGGTGAATCCGGCACGTTCGTTGAATTCCTGCTCATCCTTCATGCAGTTAACACCGAGGTTGACGAGATCGTCAGCAGTGAAGGTGTTACCCGTGTAGGACTGAACCAGATCAGCCATGGTCTGAACGCCGTTTTCAGCATCAAGCACAGCGAATGCTACGAACAGGCAGAAGCCCATGGAGTCGATGGCGGCAGTTGCGACCTGAAGGTTCTTGGAAAGTTCAACGTTTCCGTCTTTCTTGTGGCCGTCGACAGTTCCACCGACACCGAGAACGTTGGCGGTGACACCGTAACCGGCGGTGTGGTCTGCGCCCATTGCAGAGGTGGCATAGGTTACGCCAACACCCTTGACTGCACGAGGATCGTAGGCAGGCATGGACTGATTTTTCACGACCGGAAGACGGTCAACACCGAAAGCGTGGCCGGCAAAGGTTACACCGTTACCGATGATCATGCCCATGGGATCGCCAGTGCCGACTTTCTTGAGCAGTTCGATGGCAGCTTTGCCGTCACCCCAGGGGATGATGCCGCCGTCCATGGCGATTGCAATCGTGTTACCGATTTCAATGGTGTCCATGCCCTTGTCATCACAAATGCGATCGAGTTCGGCGATATCATCAATATCTTTGATCATGGCGTTAGCGCCAAATGCCCAGACAGTCTCGTACTCAAAGCCGGAAGTGACGTATTCGCCCTTGGCGTTGTTGTACTGCTGGGAGCACTGGATAACACAACCTGCGTGGCAACCTTCAGTGGTTTTACCTTTGCGGGATTCAATGACTTCGGCGATTTTTTCACCGGAGATATCGGCAGCATGGTCAATTTGGCCGAGGCGGAAGTTCTTTGCAGGAAGAGCGCCGGCTTCGTTGATAACGTTAACGAGCACGCAAGTTCCGAATGCAGGAAGGCCCTCGGAAGTGACCGGATGGCCCTGGAGGATTCCGACCCATTCTTTACGAGCGGTCTTGAAAGCGTCAACGTCGGCAGCTGCAACCTTGTTGTTCACAGCGGGATCAAGGATGATCGCTTTGACTTTTTTGGAGCCCATGACAGCACCGGTGCCGCCACGACCTGCCGAACGAGCAGGGCGCTTGTATGGATCGGTGAACTGGATGGTAGCAGTTTGGCGAACAGTTTCACCAGCGGGGCCGATCATCGCTGCGCACAGTTTGTCACCGTACTCTTCGAGCAGCTTGTCGTGGGCCGGGTAGTTGTCCATTCCGGTGATATCGGAAGCATCCTTAAACTCTACTTTGTCTTCAGAAATAAAAATAGTGGAGAAGGGTGCGTCTTCGGCAGGCTTATCCTCAAGGATGATGGCAAGCAGATCCATTTTGGGCATCTTGTGTGCAAACAGGCCGCCGGAGTTGGATTCTTTGATGCCGCCAGTCAAAGGAGACTTGGTACCTACGGAAAGACGTCCGGAGTTGGCTGCCGTGGAGCCACCAAGAAGACCAGTAGCGAAAACGAGTTTGTTTTCGGCAGACAGCGGATGACAGTCTGCAGGCACTTCCTTGTTGATGACACGCGAGGTCAGCGCGCGGCCACCCAAGTTGACATAAGGGCCTACGTCTTCAAACGAATACTCTTTGGTTTTCGTATTGATCCTAAGAATTCTAGGCATAACACACCTCTATTAGTTTGATGTTTAATGCTTGTATAAACACTTGTTTTTATCTGTACTAACTCTTACCATTTGATAAGCGCTTTTGAGGAAAAATGTCAAAGAAAACAAAGAATTGTGCCTACGTGAGCATAATGGGCACAACATCAAGAGAGTAACGCATGAAAAACATTGACTGTCTCTCACTGAAGATGAAATCCGAGTCCCGTGCAGCTTGGAACTACATTTTACAGAAAGGGTTTTGGATTGTTGGTCCGGCCGGGAATAGTGTGCGTGATTTTGTGAAAAAAACTCTTGGATATGATGATGACATACTTGATGAGCAGGTCAGGACAATATTTTTGAACAACAGCCCCGTTGACTCCATTGATGGAGTCTACGTCGAAGAAGGCGCCAAGTTGGCTTTGGGGGGAGCCATGCCCGGATTGGTCGGAATTGTTATGGGCAGAGATAATCCCTACAAGGAATTTCGTAGTGGTATCTCATGCAAGGAAACTGAAGGGGCCGGGGGAAGCTCCCAGCAAGTTCGTGTTTTTCTGAAAATTTTCAGTACACTTGCAGTAGCAACAGGAACAGATATTTTAACGAAAGGTCTTGAATTGAAGGCTGAAACTTTGAGAGATTTTCTTGAAAAACAGAAAGTGCATCTGTTGAACCCTGAAGTTCTTACTTCTCTGGATTCAACAGACGATGCACCCATTCGCTTTACAGTTGAATTTAAAAACTAAAAAATTACTGACAACCAATGGTGCCAGAATAGGATTCCAGTTCATCGGAGTATTTTTCAAACCGTTTTTGGTTCCAGATGTCTTCACGAATAATTTGAGTCCGATTATCGTGTAAGCCGCGTCGAATTTTGGTACACACTGAATCTTTTTCTTGTTGCGGCATGCTTTCCAAATTATCGCCATAGCTATCCATAGTCGAAATGTAGGCCTTTTTGGCAATGCGATAATTTGATTCTGCCTGATACCGTAATGAGCGTCCGATATTATCGGATGCCAGGGCTGATGATGCGCCCAAGCAAAACATTGCAAGTAAACAAGACAGTAGAAGCTTCTTATTCATAATTCCTCCACTCATGGGTTTTACTGAACTTAACCGATATGGGTTGATTAGGGAACATGACAACGGAGTGATTCACTGGGGTATGATCCATTGAAACAAAAAATGTCAGGTCCATTTATCATGGCACCTGACATTTTTGAAATAGCTGGTGGGCGATGGCAGATTTGAACTGCCGACTTCCACCGTGTGAAGATGGCACTCTGACCAACTGAGTTAATCGCCCATTTATCTTTTTTACCTCTTTTTAAAGAGGATATTTCATATATCTGCAACCTTTTTGGTTTGCAAGTTGTTTTTTATGCCAGCTTCACGCAGTCATCGCCTGTGCACACTTCATCTTCACCCATGTCTCGATTGTAGCAGGTGAGTCCGCATCGCAGGCATCTGCATGTTTCGTGTTTGGTTTCTTCTTCTGTCAGCGTTCCTTCAATTTCCTCAAATGAGCATGTCCGCTCGTCGCATTCGATCAAATGGGGCATTTCAGCTCGTTTGCGGAGCCCAACATCTGGGACATTAGTGAACATGGTATACGGGATCAATTCGCGTTGTATGTCTGTAGGATAGTGAAGGGAGCCTTCTGTCAAATACTGATGGATGGATCGCGCCGCCTTTCTGCCTTCACCCAGGGCTGTGATGACAAGGGCTGGACCTGTGTGCATATCGCCACCTGTGAACACATGTGGCATGGCTGTTTGCAGGGTGTCTGGATGGGCGTCCAGGGTCCTCCACTTGGTTTCGTTCAGTTTACATGTCCCGGATTCGTCATACAGGCATGATAGTTCAGGCTTTTGGCCGATTGCCGTATAAACCGTGTCACACTCGATGAGCGTTTCAGACCCTTCGATGGGGATTGGGCGACGTCTGCCAGAGTCGTCGGGTTCACCCAGTTCCATCTTGATGTATTCCACGTGGGTCACATGACCATCGTCGTCCGTCAGAATTCGCTTGGGGGCAGCAAGTAGGAGATAGTGCACAGTCTCTTCTTCCGCTCCAACGATTTCTTCGATATTGGCGGGCATTTCATCTCTTGTACGGCGGTACATGAGAGTGACATCTGCACCAAGCCTGACACTGGATCGAGCTGTATCAATAGCGGTGTTACCACCTCCAATGACAACAACTTTCTTACCGATCCCGGTTTCCATTCCCAGGCCGACTTTAGTCAGGAACTCAGTGCCAGTTTCTACCCCCTCAGCCTCTTCTCCCTCAATGCGGAGGGTGAGATTCATCCAAGCACCGATTCCGAGGAAGACTGCTTCGAATCCTTCTTCCTGAAGTGTGTTTAGTGAAAAGTCTGTCCCAAATTTCTGGCTGCATTTAGTTTCGATACCAAGGTCAAGAATGCCTTGTATTTCCCAATCTAGAACATCTTTGGGCAGTCGGTATTCAGGAATGCCGTAGCGAAGCTGGCCGCCGAGTTTAGGCATTGATTCATAAATGGTCGGGCTATGACCAAGGCGTCGCAAATAGAAAGCACAGGCAATTCCTGCGGGCCCACCACCAACGATGGCGACCTTTCGTCCTGTATCCGACGCACAGGGGATTGGAAGGCGTCTTCCAGAGTTCATTTCCCAATCGGCGACAAAGCGTTTGATCATGTTGATGCCAATTGCTTCTTCAACATGCTTTCGTCGACAAACTCCTTCACAAGGGTGCGGGCAGACTCGTCCAATGGACAGAGGCATGGGGATGCGTTCACGAATTGTTTCCAGCGCTCCGGCATAATCACCACGCGAAACCTGTTCAATGTAGCGGGGGATATTGATCTGGCCCGGGCACTTTTGTCTGCACGGTGCAAGGCAGTCCGTATTTCGATTCAGATGAGTGATGCGGGCTGACTGTCCCCAGATGGTTATGACTCCGCGAGGGCATACAACAGCACAACCGTTGCAGGCAGTACAAAGCTCGGGGTCAACAATGGGGTATCCTTGTGGGCCCATTTCAATGGCGCCGAACTGACATGCATCCACACAGGTGCCATACCCCAGGCATCCCTCGGGACACATCTTGTTGCCTCGATACAGCAGATTCTGCGCACGGCAGTCGGGAACACCTTCATAGTCGTAAATATCTTCGGCGCGTATGCCGCCAGTGCAGTCGACAAAGGCGATTTGACGTTCCATGGAGGAGAACTCAAGTCCCATGATTTCTGCCACTTTGACTGCGATCTCATCACCGCCGATGACGCAAACTGTTGCTCCTGCCTTGCCGTCAATGACTCCTTGTGCCGCGGCCGCGCATCCGGGGAACCCACAACCTCCACAGTTGGCACCGGCGAGGACGGATTCGACCTGGGCGATACGTGGGTCTTCATATACGTACAGGACCTTGGAAGCGACAGCGAGAACAACCGCGGCTGTGAATCCTATGCCCAATAATACGAGAACGGATGAAACAATCATGGAATCTCCTAAGAGGCCATACCTTTGAATGCAAAGAAAGTTAACGACATGAGTCCTGCCATGATGAGAGCGAGCGGGGTCCCCTTGAGACTGACGGGAACTCTGGATAGATCAAGACGCTCGCGTATCCCGGCGAGTACAACAAGGGCCAGCATGAAACCTGCTCCGGATGCAATGGAGAATATGATGGTTTCGAGAAGCGTGTACTCTTCGCGTTGACAGATGATGGCTATACCCAGCACGGCACAGTTCGTTGTGATGAGAGGGAGAAAAATGCCAAGTGATTTGTAGAGCGGCGGGATAACTTTTTTGAGAAACATTTCAACAAATTGTACAAGTGCCGCAATAACAAGGATGAAGCAAATGGTCTGGAGATAGGCCAGGTCATTGGGGCCGAGCAGATACTTCTGCACACACCAGGTGATGCTTGCCGCCATTGTCGCGACAAATACGACGGCCAGTCCCATGCCGATGGCCACCCCGGACTCTTTTGATGTGCCAATGAACGGGCAGTTGCCGAGATACTGCGCAAGGACAATATTATTGACAAATATGGCGGCGATAACGAGGACGAAATAATCCATGGCAGTTCCTTATATAGCCGGTTTTTTGGCGCACAAGCCGCAGGTTTTACAATCGTGAACAGGGCCTTCTACTGCATCAAGGCCGCGTGTTTTACGTTGCCAGTTTGTGAATGCATTCATACCCGCCAGCATCAAACCAAGACAGACAAAAGCCCCGGGCGCTTCAACCATGAAGGAGAACGGCTCGAACCATCCTCCCATGACTTCAAGGCCAAACCATGTTCCATATCCGAAGAGTTCACGAATGGAGCCGAGCAGTGTCAGAGAAATGGTGAAACCTATGCCCATACCCAGTCCATCGGCTACCGCCAGGTAGACAGGGTTTTTAGAGGCAAAAGCCTCGGCTCGACCAAGTATGATGCAGTTAACGACAATCAGCGGAACGAAAATACCGAGCTGTTGATACAGCGGATAGGCGTAAGCTTGCATAAGGAGTTCGACGCAAACGACAAGGGAGGCTGCTACAACGATAAAGCAGGCGATACGGACTTTTGCCGGGATGAGATTACGTAGCAGCGAGACCAGTAGATTGGAAAATGTCAGGACGAAAATGACGGCCATCCCCATGCCAAAACCATTATACGCGGTTTTCGTTACAGCCAGTACCGGACACAGGCCAAGTACTACCTTGAATGGCGGCAGATCGGTCCACAATCCTTTGGAGAACTCTTTCCACAATAAACTCATATCTTACCCTCAAGATCCCCAGGCTGTGGGAATATCTTCCTTCAATTGATTGAAAATCGTTATGGCTTCATTGACTGCGGAGATTGTTGCAGTCGATGTAATCGTGGCTCCGGCAATAGCTTGTATCTGACCACCATTTCGAGCCAATGCGATAGAGTCAGTGGAGTGTTGCTGGAACTGGTCACGAAATTCTGCTTCAGATGCACGAGCGCCCAGGCCAGGGGTTTCCTTCATGGTTGTAATGCCTATCCCTGATATGCGTGAACCATCTATTGATATGCCCACCATGACGCCGACGGGGCCGCCGTACCCTGTACCGAAACGCTCAAAGGCGACACCGGTCAACTTGCCATTGCTCATGGCCGGGAAAACCGTGATTGGGCCATCTGCCAGATCAAAGGTTTTACGGTCTTTTACCGGATTATTGTCATATTCCGTGAAAACCTGGCTGATTGCCGGCCCTTGAACATAGGTCAGCACCTGTTCTTCGATCTTTTCCTTGGTTGCCTCTCGAACCGTCGCAAGGGTCAGGCCAGACAAGCCGCAAATGAGCGACAGTACGAGAACCATCTTCAGCATTTCTCGCATATTTCATCATCCTCCGGCTCTTGTGTCAGTTGGTAAGGTCCGCCAAATGGTTTGGGACGGATACGATCAAGCAGCGGTGTAAACAGGTTGGCAAAAAGAATGGCAAACGGAACACCGTCGGGGTAAATGCCGTATACTCGAATGATGATAACCATCGCGCCGCCCATCAGCCCATAAATCAGTGACGGGATTCTTCCTGTTGGTGAGGAGGCCGGTTCGGTCATGAGGAAGAATGCACCGAACAGCGTTCCGCCAGTCATCAAGTGGAAGAGTGGGGAGGCATAGGTAACCGGATCTATCATCTGGAAAATCCATGCTGTCAGGGCGACACCACCGAGGAAGGCCATGGGGATTTCCCAACCTATGTGACGCCTGACCAGCAGGAATGCTGCACCAAGAAGTAAGGCAGCAAGCTGAACCTCGCCAAGCCCTCCCAGTTGCTTACCTGAAAGCATAGCCATGTAGTCGATTGATTGAATGGATTCCAAACCGAAGTATTTCAAATCCTGAAGAGGGGCAGGGAGGTTGGACATAAGCATGGTTGCATTGGTGTCCATGAAACTTCCCCATGAGATACGGCAAGTTGCCCAACCGACAAGTGGAGCGCACAATGGGTTGGCTCCGAGTCCGCCAAAAATCATTTTCCCCAGAATGATTGATGATGCCGATCCGAGTGTGACCAGCCACCACGGTGCCGATGCTGGCAGTAAAAAGGCAAAAAGCAAGCCTGTATGGACGGCACTGAGATTGTCTATGGATTGTTCTGTCTTGGTGAATTTGTTGCACATCGCTTCACAGAGAACCGCAACCGCACAGGATAAAGCCATGACTCGCATGGCCCCAACGCCAAAGCCGACCATTGCCATGATAGCCGCAGGCAGCATGGCGATTAGTGTTTCTCTTATGTAGCCGTTAATGGTTCGCCCACAGTGAGCGTACGGGGCAACGGTAACCGTCAGTATTGGCTGAAATGGTAGGATTATTTTCATTGGCCTTCTCCTTCCAGCGTGCTTGAGGCGGTTCTGAGAAGGGCAATTTCATACTTTGCCAGCTTTATATACTGCAGCAACGGACGTTGGGCTTTGCACCAATATCCGCAAATGCCACATTCAATACATGAGTGAATGTGATAATCCTCCGCTCGTTCAAAGTGCTTGAATTCCGCACATCTGCTTATGAGGCCGGGCATGATGCGGGCCGGACAATGGCGTTCGCATTCTCCACAACCGAGGCAGAAGTTGTCAGTGGGGGATAGCCCCTCGTCATGTCGAAGGATAATCATGCCGGTCGTATATTTATCGACCCCCTGATCTATGTTGAGCGCTGCTACGCCGCGCATCAGGCCTCCGAATATGACGCGATCCCCAGGCTGGACAGTTACCCCTGCTTCTTGGGCCAGGTGCCGAATCTGAGTGCCGATCTTGATCAAATGGTTGTCCTTGCCGATTGTCATGATTGTTTCAGTGAGAGGGCGCTTCGTTTCCATCACTTTCCCGATGTAGTAGAGATCGCGAATAGAAAGAATTGTGGCGTCTTTCGGGCGTGTCCCCAAGAGTGTCTCTTCTCCGGTGGTGGCCTTGATGACAAGTTGATCTATGCCATTAGGGTACACTGGTGGAACTTGAAGAATGGAACAATTGGGAAAAGCATTGGTCCTGTTGCCCTTGGCTACCACCAGGTGGAGCTTGGAAGGGTTGACGATCCGCTGCACTGCGTCGAGTCCCAGTTCGACGATATGTCTATAGTCCTGAATAAGGGGTTCATAAATGGAAATTCCTGGCTCTGGCGGGACGGCATTAATGATTAACTGCGAGGCGCGAACCAACTGATACGTGTTGATGCCAAGTCCACGAAGCCATTCTCTGAGGGCTTTCCCTCCGCTTGGAGGAGCAGAGTCCGGGGTGTTTTGCCCGGTACCCGATCGGCGAACTACGATGGCGTCAACTGTTATATCCTCTATTTTCCCGGCAGCAGGGGAGTGAACATCTCCGACTCCGGGTCGCGTTGCCTCTGCAATTTTTTCATCCGCGAGTACTTCATCTCCTTCAGACACAATGGATTTATGTGTCGGCGTAGGAATGCTGAAAGTCTCCGGAGCATTTAATGTGACTAATGGACCGGTTTCTCCGGTAAGCAGGCTGAAGCTAAATGTTGTCATGGGTTATCAATCCCTAGTTCATGTGGCATTTGTCGCAGTTTTCGTCACCGTAGGGGCCAGCATCCATGGTTTCGTGACATCCTCTGCACTGACCGTGGAAAGCAACTGTCGTGGTGGGGATAAGTTGGTCGATGCTTTCCTCATGACAGCTTGAGCACGCTTCTTGATCGGCAGTTTTCTGTTCTTTTTGCTCGTTGCGAACATGGCAGTAGCCACATCCTTCGACGCCCTGATCGAACATGTCATCGTGACAACTTGCGCAACGTGTGTGGTTTGCAACCTTCAGGCTGGGGATGTCGTCTTTCCCTTCTTTCTGGTGGCAGTTTGAGCATGCCTGTGGCTCTGGCTCAATGGATTCATCGTGATGGCATGATTGACAGTCACTGTCTGCATAATCGAGGGCGTGGTCGTCATGAGTAAATCTGTCGATGTTGGAATCTGCATGGTGGCAACTTGCACACTGTTTGTCATCGAACTGCGTGGGGTGTTCGATGATGAAAGTCTCGTCAAACGTTTTTACGTGGCAGCTTTTACAAGCAATCGGATCGTCATCTTTTAAGGTCGTATGATGACATGTGACACATTGGTCATCTTGAATGGAAATATGGGTTTCGTGGGTGAATATTACATTTCCTCCTTTATTGGGAAGGAGGATACGCACGGGTTGCGCAGAACTCTCCAGAGGAATCAGGTATCCGGCAATCGCAGTGATCAGCAATATTCCAGTCAGTATGGCAATGGGAAAGTAACGTCTGTGCAATTATCAAACCTCATATTTTTTTGGTATTGTTGTCTTGTAGCTGAAAAAACAGGGTTTCGTCCATATCAAAGTACAATTGCCTGCTTCTTCACGAGAATAACGTCTGAGAGAGGTTGAAACGTGTAATGTTGGATAGGTATGTCGGGGCTGCGCCCCTCACCTTTTTGCTGGTAGAAAATATGGTGTGATAGATAGTCGAAATGAGAGAGGTGAGTGACGGCTAGGAAGGATGATGGCGAGTCAGTGGAGACTTCTCGATTGCTGCTATCGAGGGAAATTCTTACAAGAAGCCTTGGTCTATTGCTTGCTTTGAAGACAAAACAATATCCCGATGCCGGGATTATTTTCCGAAGACAACTTTCCAGCCGAGTGCCGTTCCAAAGAAGAAAACACCAAGCCACCATAGGGCAATTGAAAGTTCTGTCGTGGAAAGTATGTAAATGGTTTTGACGGCCAGATCGACTGGGAGGTTTTGAAGAATGGACAGTAGGTCGAATCCCAGAAGATTATTGGATACTGACATAAGTGTCAGCGATGGCCAGGAGGCATTCAAGGCCCACGAGAGGCCCTGGTAGACCAGTGTCAAAATGCAGGCGAGCCAAGCCCCGATGCCGAGTGTTCTCAATGTTGCAAGCATGTTTACTCCATGTGTATCGCGAAGGACCATATATAATTGCTGGTACCATGACCATGGGATATTTTACGAAAAAAAGGAGAAACTGCTTTGGAAACCATCTGTGTTGGGGACAAGGTGTTGATGGAGTTTTCGACCTTCGGGGATCGGTTCGTGAGTGTTGTGGCCGATATTACGAAGGATGAAAACTATATGGTGTACTCGCCGGTTCCCGAGGTGGTTTTAGAGCGTTTGAAAACCGATCCGAATGTTCTCGTCAGGTATGCATTCGAAGGGCGGTTGCGCGGGTTCAAGACTCGTGTGCTCAACAAAGTGTCTTCCGCTACAATGCTTATGGAGTTGCAGAAGCCCCGAAAAACATTTGATGCCGAAGAGCGTCGAGAACCTCGGTGCAAGTGTTCTTTTCCGGCCATAGTGATTGATGGTGACAAACAACTTGATGGAGTCATGGAAGATGTGTCGGCGAGCTGCACTAAGATTCGTTTGATGACAGGTGGCGGGATTCCATTTGTTCCAGGAGCTGAAAACGAAGTCTTGCTCCGATTTTTCCCTTTTGGCTCAAAGGGGTATGAAATTCGTTGCCGCGTGGTTCAGACCTTTATGAAGCTTGGATTTGAATATGCGGTACTGGAATTCAAAAATGAAGAGGGGGACGCACACAGAAGCATCATGGAATTTGTTGAAGCCCAAGTCTGCTGTGGCATCCCCCGCATTTAGCATCTGTTTACAGTTCAAGCTTTTTTGCGAATCCGGCAGCTTCGATGCCTGCCACACAACCTTCTCCCACCGCTTTGGCCATCTGCAGGGGAGGGCCGCAAATGTCGCCCGCAGCGTATATGCCTTCGACGTTTGTTCGTTGCTTTTTGTCGGTTTCAATATACTTCATCGATTCATCCAGTTGAACACCGAGGCTTGCGGTTAATTCGAGAACGCCCTTGGCCCCCAGTTCAATGAAGACACCGGAGACACTTTGTGTCGTTCCGTCGCTGAGTTTGACCGCTTCAACAGCGTCGGTTCCTTCAATGGATTCTATCGTAACTCCTTCATGGACGTTAACTCCCGAGGTTTTGAGCTGTTCCGACAGGCCGTCGGCAATGTCCAGCTCTTCGCAGTAGAGGTGAACCTCACTGGCGAAGTTGGTGAGGGAAACAGCTCCTCCTGCGGCCGCGCTACGGCATCCGGCAACAGCTACCACTTCATCTCGGTAGAATCCTGCGTCACAATCGACGCAGTAGCTGACGCCTTTACCCAGCAACTCCTTTTCACCAGGCACTTTCAGCTTGTTTCGGCTGGAGCCTGTAGCAAGAATGACCGTCTTGGCAAGGACTGATTCGCCGGATTCCAGGTCGAGCTTGAAGAGCTTTCCATCGGGGTTAATGGACAGAACGTCTTCATCCCGAAACTCTGCTCCAAAGCTAATAGCCTGCTCGCGTCCTGTATTGAGAATATCTTCTCCTGAGATCTTGAACTGGCAGCAGTAGTTTTCAACATGAGCCCAATAGAGGCTGCTGTTGTCCATGCGTCCAAGCATGAGCGTTTTGGCTTTCTTTCTGGCTGCATGAATGGCCGCCTGTAATCCGCCGGGGCCGGCTCCAAGAATTATGACGTCATATGGATCAGATTGGAACATGTAATCCTCCGATTCGCTGGTGAGTTAGTAATGATAAAAGTATAACCATTACTTAACCAAAGTACAGACGAAAACTAGAGGAAGGGGATGCGTAGCATTGAGAAGAGACCGTGGTATCGAGAGTCCCTGAAAATATTCAATCCAATCTTCATACCCGTATGACCTTCTGCGGGCTGGGCTGTGTAGGTTTTGAACATCCTGTCCCACCATGGAAAGCAGAAACCGTAATTGGTGTTGTACTCCCGTCTGTGCGTTGAGTGGTGAACACGGTGCATGTCGGGAGTAACCAGGAACTGTCTCAAGGTTGCATCAGTTCTTATGGGAATGAATACATTTGCATGGTTAAACATTGCAGATCCATTCAGCAGTACCTCGAATGTCAGAACCGCACTGGCAGGCGGCCCGAGGACGAGGATGGACACCAGTTTAATGACCATGGACAAGAAGATTTCGATAGGGTGAAAGCGTATGCCCGTACTGGCATCTATATTAATATCAGCATGGTGCATGCGGTGAAGTCGCCAAAGAATCGGGTAATAATGGAACGCTACGTGTTGCCCATAAATCAGCATGTCCAGAATCAGTACGGACAGAATAAATGCGAACCAATAAGGTACTTCTAGTATATTGAGGAGTCCCCAGCCCTGCTCGGTGCAGTACAGGGCCAATACTGTGGGAACCAAGGGAAGCAGAAGGCGAACAAGACCTGCTGATACGAATGAGATGCCGACATTGGAAAACCACCGTTTTGCCTTGGGCGCATCAAGTACGCGCCGGGGCCACAGTGTTTCAGCGACACCCATGGCGATCAGAATAATGAAAAACGCGCCGAGGCGAATGTATGGTTCGTATGCCATGGAGCTGTAGCGCTTATTAAGGGTCGAGGTCCTTGGCAGACTCTCGGGTTCCTTCGGGTATGGGGCGTGCTCTGCCGACTTTCCCTTTGACCGGAACCCATGGTTTGCCGTGGATTCGCTGATACAACTTGTTGGCTTCCCTGAACTCGGGGTTCATTTTCAATGACATGATGACATCTTTGGATGCCTGTTCCAATTGCCCCATGAAATAGAGAGCCTTGGCCATGTTGAAATAAATATTCTCATCATTGGGCGTTAGTTCCAGTGCCTGTCGGTAGGCATGGATGGCCCCGGGATAGTCGCCTTGTTTGCGGAGATTGACACCCAACGTGTTGAATGGGTTGGGGGTGTCAGCTTCATATTTGAGAATCTCGATGAAAAGTTCTTTGGTCTCCTCAAGGCGATCAAACTGTGCATGTACTTCGGCAGCTTTTTTGAGGAACTTCTTGTATGCTTCAAGATCTTTTTTCCCTTTATAAGCATCAGCCAGCCCTTTGTATGCCTCGGCAAAAAGATCGTTGATTTTGACGGCTTTCTTGAAAGATACGATTGCTTTGCCATACTTGCTCTGTACAAGAAATTGACAACCCATGTCGTAATACTTTTGCGCTTCATCCTGATAGGAGATGAGTTCTTCGAACGCCTCGATGGCATCGTCGAAGTCGCCGCGCTCCACCATTGCCTTGGCTTCCTGCAGTTCCATTTCTTCGATTTCAGGGTAGCTGTCGAGCTGGTCCGCAAGGATGAGGTACTTTTCAAAGGTTTCTAAGGAGTAGGGTCTGAGAATGTACCCTATGCATCCGGCAGCAATGGAATCCAGGACATATTCCTTTCTGTTCTCCAAAGTCACCATGATAATGGGGAGAGGACGCCCTGACATGTTTTTGTTGATGATCTGGGCGAATTTAATGCCGGTCATGTCTTTCAAGGTGGAATCGCACAAAACAAGATCGACGTCGTTGTCGCACAGGTAATCAATGGCTTTGGCTCCAGAAGAAAACAATTCGACCTTCTGGGTGCCGAATGTTTTTATGGTAGCCAAGTCCCGTTTGGCATGCACTTCAACGTCACTGATGATGACGACTTTTTGGTATCTACCGAAGGCTTTGCTGTTTTTCTTTTGGACCATGCAGATGGTATCTCCCTGATCTTTTTCTAATATGTTGCAGGGATTAGATCAAGAGGGAGCGATGCCTTTATAATGCATGAATTTGAAAATGGATGATTCCAGTGTTTGAATCTCTGGCGTGGATGGCAGGAGAGAGATAATGATTTTCAGGTAGTTACGGGAGGTGACCAGATTGAGCGAAGTGGTGAAGTTGAAGTCATAGATCCATCCAAGGATCAGGAGTTTGAAGTCATTGGTGCAGTTTATGTTGCGGTAGTCGGCAGTCCTGCCATTCATCACATCATTATATATTGTAGCGGAATACTGGCCTGGAATATCTTCATAGCCGTGGACTACATCCGGGTCTGGTGAATCGCTGGTAAAGTGATCGACCATGACGTTCAGGATGTCGAGCTTATCCGCATCTCGGACCAGCTTCACAATGGTTTCGTACTTGGTAGGCAGAGTTTTGGAGAGTTCTTTCAGGTTATGCTGGGCGATGGCGAGTCGGATGGTGCGCCAGTCTCTCGAAGAGAGTTCGCCCGGAAGAGGAAGGTTGCGGAGAGTTTGTACACCGAGTCGTGCATGATTGGTGGAGATCCTGTCGTTGAATGTCCCATATTCAACAAACTGAGGGAATCGGCCTATATCATGATACAGGGCCGCCAGTTGGCAAAGCTGATTTAAATGACCATCAATACATTCTCCGGCCATAATACTCTCTGCGCATTCCAACACCCTCATGGAATGGCCGAGTTTGAGCCGCAGCATCGCATCCTGCTCGTCCGTGCCGGTGTAGTGAGACTCTGCGAAGGCGGTGAGTGTTTCTACATGTTCGGCAAGTGACACATCAATCTCTGAGTGCTTTCATTTTGATTTTGAATTCAATTTCGGAAATCTCGCCGCGTTCGAGCAGGGCTTCCAGTTCGGCTCTTTCCTGACGACGTTCTTCTTCTGCTTCTCTGTCCATTTCCTCATCCCGGAAATAGCCGTTTGGTCCAAAAAGAACGCGTAAAAATCCTATAATAACAGCAAAAATGAGTGCAACAAAGACCATTCTGGCGATTGCAGGGCCTATATGTTCGCCATAGCCTGCATTAAAGGGCCAGGCTCGCCATATGGGGCTATCCAGAAAATCAAAAAACTCGGTGACCATCTGAGGCAACTTATAAGAAAGCATTGAATTCTCCGCTAATCAAACATGTTCTGTACAGAGGGGTTTCTACGTTGCTATACGCTGCCTTGCAAGACTTTTAGCGCGGTTGTGCAAGTCAGATTATCATCAGCTTGTGCTTGCTCTCGGTTGTGATTATCTTTCCGTTGAGTTTGCATTCGGCTTGGTGTAGGAGTTCAATGGCTCCGGGAGGTGTGATGCGTATCCTGATTGTGGAAGATGAATTTACAAGTCGCAAGTTGTTGACGGCTTTTTTAAAGGATGTCGGCGAGTGTGATACTGCCGCCGATGGTGTCGAGTGCGTCGACATGTTTAAAAAAGCATTGGATGAAGGTCGACCATATGACTTGTTGTGTCTTGACATAATGATGCCCAACAAGGACGGACACCAGGCACTCAAGGAGATTCGAGCAATTGAGTTTGAGCGAGGGATTTTCTCGCCGGACGACGTAAAGGTGATGATGGTCACCGCGCTCAACGACCCTCAAACCGTGGTCAAGGCGTACTACAAAGGGGGGGCGGCAGCTTATCTGCCAAAACCCATCGAAGTGGAAAGCTTACGCGCCATTCTCAGAGATCTGGGATTTATTGACTGATAAACGGGACCAGTTTACACACATCATATGATTAAAACTATATTTTTGTTGCGGAGTATCGGTACGCAAGTCTTCTCTGCTACCGTAGCATCTGTCCTGATGCTGCTTGTAGCTGCGACTCCTGCCCTTGCCAATCAACAGGCCCCGGCGACGGGTGGCAGTGTGCTCAATATTTTGTTGCTTGCGCTTATTGCGTATTTTCTCGTACGCATGTTTCGTCGCCGATCCGGCGGTGATGATTCCCGCCCCGGGAATTGGACACAAAACGATTCTGAAGAAAAGAAAGGGCGGGTCATTCGTCCAATGGACCGCCATGAAGCTGCCCGAAGCGCATGGGACCACTTGCGTTCTGACAGTGATTCAGCAGATGTCGATTCTCATGTCAGTTCACCTGTCGAAACGGGGGGATTCAATGAAGCTGAGTTTCTGGAAGGAGCTAAGCTGTTCTTTTCTCGTTTCCAGCAGGCGGCAGACGATCGCGATTTCGAACAATTGAAAGTATTTTTGTCTGATGAAGTGTACGCAGACGCTGTTCTGAATGCTCAAAACAATCCAGGGGATGTTACCGAAATCATGTTGCTCAATGCTCGCATGATGGAGATGAAGCAGGAAGACAACAAAACGTTTGCTACAGTTTTTTATGACGCTCAGGTTCGTAAAGGCGGGCCCGGCGGTCAGTCGCAACATTTGCGGAGCGTTTGGGAATTTTCTCGTGATGATTCCGTGGATAACGGTCTGTGGACTCTGGAAAAAATCAATAAAGTAGACCAATAGCGTTAGGCTTTGGGGAGGTACGATGGCTGAAAAGTCATACGATCTGACTCTGCCCATGGACAAGCTGATCGATATTGCCGTGAATAAATTCGGTGATGTTGAATTTCAGGATGTGGCCGTGGGGGGAGAGTCTTTCAAGGTGTTGCAGATTAAAAATATGCAGCAGTATATTGACAAACTCATGGATAAAACTCGTGCTGGAAAGAGTGTGGTTTTGCCGCTTTGGGCAAAACTGTGGCCTGCCAGCATGGTGATGGGACACTCTCTTTCCAAATTCTCTTTAAGCGATGATGCAGAGGTTTTGGAAATTGGCGGCGGCGCAGCGCTTTCAGCTCTTGTGCTGGCGCGCAGAGGGTTCTCGGTCACCGTGACAGATATAGACCAGGACGCGTTGCTGTTCAGCCGCATCAATGCCTTGAAGAATGATGTGGGAGAGCGCTTTACGGTTGTCAGCAGTGATTTCCAGAATGGCTTGGGCAAACACTATGACTGTATAGTTGCTTGCGAGTTGCTTTATGAAGAAAAGCAGTTCGATCTGCTGGCTTCATTTATTGATAAGAACCTCGTTCAAGCTGAGTCCGGAGAAGTATTTCTTTCTTTGGATCTTAAGCGCGTTGCTCAGAATTTCTTTAAAGAGAGCAGCGAGGTTTTCAAAATCATGAAATCGACTGCAACGTTCAAGGAGCAAGATACAGGTGAAGCCAAACCTGTAAATCTGTTCCGTTTCAAAAGGAAATAGACGTGATCGTTCTTAAGGACTGCAATAAGCAGTATACAACCGATCAGGACAAGGCTTGCTCCCCGCAGGAAACTGTAGCCCGGGTCAGAGACCTGTTGGCAAAGAAATGTGAAGGTGTGTTGGCTGAAACCGATCAGGTGGACACCGGACGTTTGGGTATTCCTGTCTTTGTCTCCAAATGTGGGCCGGCTGCAAAAGCTGTCATGCCGACTCGAAAGCAGATGGGTAAAGGGGCTTCACCGGAACAGGCGGAAGCTTCCGCTCTCATGGAACTTGTTGAACGCTTTTCGTATTTCAGCTTTTGGTCCAACGAAGAGAATTTCGTTAAGTTGACGTGGTCTGAAGCTATTGAGAAGTGGCCTGGCCAGGTGATGGATATTTCCAGGATTTCTTGTTCTGTGGACGAAGACATCGCTGACGATGATGCCGTCCGGCTGATGGACCTGCATAAGTGGCGTTTCCATCCTGCAATGAATATTGCGACCGGTGAACACGAGTACGTTCCTTTGGATTGGTTCAAGAAATTAAATGAATTCAACGGTTCCTCTGCGGGTAACACGTTTGAAGAGTCGATATCCCAAGGTGGTTGCGAGCTGGTTGAACGGCATGTTTGTGCTGTCATTGATCGGACGCGTCCGACACTGCCGACCATTGATTTGAATTCTTCGGATGATCCAGTCTTCAAACGCCTTGTCCAGTGCTTTGAGAAGAATGGTATTACGCTGATCCTCAAGGACTTTTCCATGGATTACCCGGTGCCGACAGTTGGCGCCATTGCATGGGATGGCAAAACGTTTCCTGCATTGAGTGAAATTGTTTTCACTGCTGGTACTGCTGCATCGCCTCTGAAGGCAGCCGTGCGTGCAATTACCGAGGTTGCTCAGTTGGCCGGTGATTTTGAAACCAGTCGCGTTTACGAAGCTTCCGGGTTGCCCAAGTTCACTGATCTTGAGCAGGTGAAATGGCTTCAGGAAGGGGAGATTGTCCCTCTAGATTCGCTTCCTTCCGTAGAAGACGGCAATATCTACGTGGAATTGATGACCCTGGCCAAGGGCCTTGAGTCGGGCGGTACCCCGCTTTATTCGGTAGACACCCGTCATCCGGACCTGATGGTAACAACGAACTACAATTTTGTTCCAGGGTTTGATTTTCGTGAAAGGACACCAAATCGCAGCATAGGTCTTTTTGTCGGTCGTATTCTGGCTGAAGACGCAGACTTTGGAGATGCCTTGGAAGGGCTTGATGTAATAGAAGATATATATCCTGATTCATACTTCCTTCCGTTCTTCAGAGGTCTGTTGGCTTTGCGGATGGGAGATGTAGAATACGCAATCGAGCAGTTTGACGCTGCCGAGCCCCTCCAGCCAGCCAACGAGGAACGAGCACTTGCAGCTTTCTATCAGGCTTATGCGCTGTCTCAGTTGGAACGTTGGGAAGAGACCGTCAAGCCTCTTGATCGAGCCATTCAGTTGGACAACGATTGTAAGGAATTCTTCAATCTTCGAGGGGTTGCACACTTCAAGGCCGAGCGATACGCGGAGGCTGCACAGGATTTCCAAGCTTCACTGACTATCGACAGTGGCACGGCTCATGATCTTGCCAATCTCGGTCTTTGTCATAAATTCATGGGAAATGAGTCTGAAGCTCTTGACTATCTTGGAGCAGCGCTTAAGTTGGACCCAGAGTTGGAATATGCTCGGGCTCACTATGATGAAATAAAGCAATCCTAGTGGGTTGGATCGTGTTTCCAGGCCCCGTGATTGTTGTTTTGAAATGCTAAGGATGCTTGACAAGACAAAAGGGGAGAAGTAATGTCCCCCCACGGTTTTGGCCGTATCTTTATATAGGTATCAAACAGCGGATCGCTGTTTACATGGATATGGTTGCTCCGAATTGTGTCGGAGTCCATCTTGAAAAACTATCCACTTAGGAGGATAAAATGGCTGTTGTTGAATACCAGGGTACTTCTTTTGAGGTTGATGAGGACGGTTTCCTGCAGAAATTCGAAGACTGGACCCCTGATTGGGTTGAGTACGTAAAAGAGTCTGAAGGCATCAAGGAAATCACCGAAGATCACCAGAAAGTCATCGACTTCCTGCAGGACTACTACAAGAAGAACGGCATCGCACCGATGGTCCGTATCCTCTCCAAGGTCACTGGCTTCAAACTGAAGCAGATCTACGAGCTGTTCCCCTCCGGACCTGGTAAGGGAGCCTGTAAGATGGCTGGCCTGCCCAAGCCCACCGGCTGCGTATAGTTCGCAATCGAGCTTGATATTCAAAGGGTGGAAGTTAACCTTCCACCCTTTTTCATTTTTCCCTACGTCGGTTGTCTTGGTGTCGACGCTATCGCAGGCTTTTGGCTGTAAGCTATTTTCTCGAAACTATGTTGCTCATGCCGGTTTCATGGGCTAGTGTTTTTGAAGTATTTTTTTTCTTGCCAAGCGATGGTACAGTGCGTATAAGACCGAGTTCCGAACGAAATTAATGACAGGAGTACGTCATGAAAGCCGATATTCATCCGAAGACCTACAAGGCTAACTTCCGTTGCCACTGTGGCTACGAAGCCGAATTGCTGACCACCAAAGGCGAGCAGCTTGAAGTCGAAATCTGCTCCAACTGCCATCCTTTCTACACTGGAAAGCAGCGTTTTGTTGATACTGCCGGTCGTATTGATCGCTTCCGTAAGAAGTACGCAGCCTTCGGCAAAAACAAAGATTCCAAGTAACTTCTTTTCACGGCGTAAAGCCGCTGTATATGCCTTCGTTGGGGTAGCTTTAGAGCTCGCCCTTCGGAGGCATATTGCTTTATCTGGCAATTGAAAAATACTGTCAGTCGATCTTTACAAACGACGATTAATTCATAATTGTGGTTTGTACAGTGCACAGCGCAAGAGGTTTGCGCACGACGTGCCACATACCTTTTCTTCTTATCGGAGGGTGACTGGTTGAATTTGAGAGGATTGTTTGCTTTGGCCGCACCGCAGTCTGTTGGCGGGCAGGCTGTAATCGAAGGTGTCATGATGCGCGCCAAGGATACACTTGCCATTGCCATTCGTAAGGCTGACGGAGAAATTGTTACCGAGGTTCGTCCCTGGTTCTCTCTTTCCATTCATCCTTGGTTGAAAAAACCGTTTCTCCGCGGATTTCCAATTCTCATGGAAACCATGGTAAATGGCATCAAAGCCCTCAATTATTCAGCTGTCCAAGCGGCAGAAGATGATGACGATGATACAGAGCTGACTAGCTGGCATCTGATTTTAACAATGGTACTTGCTCTGGGTGCAGCGCTCGGACTTTTCGTTGTTCTTCCGCACTTTCTTTCTGTTGGCATGGAGTATCTTGGCCTTGCTGGTGATGTCGATTCTTTGAGTTTTCACATCTGGGATGGTATCATTAAAATGGTCGTCTTTGTCGGGTACATCCTTGCCATTTCGTACATCCCCGACATCAAGAGAGTCTTTCAGTACCACGGAGCCGAGCATAAAGTGATATGGACCTGGGAAGAGGGCAAGGAATTGTCGCCTGTCTCCACTCGTCTTTACAGTCGCCTTCATCCACGTTGCGGCACTGCTTTTCTTCTTTTTGTTCTTGTTATTTCTATTTTACTCTATGCAGTGCTTGTGCCGTATCTTTTGACCTTTTATTCTCCTGAATATTTTGTTTTCAAACATCTGTACATTGTAGGCCTGAAGTTGTTTCTCATGATCCCTGTCAGCAATATTGCGTATGAGATGATCAAATTTTCGGGCAAATACAGCAAGTCCATGTTGTGCAAGATCATGTGTTGGCCTGGCATGATGATGCAGATGCTTACCACCAAAGAACCTGATGACAGTCAGATTGAAGTGGCTATTGCCGCTTTGGAGTGCGCCGTCAATACCAAGGAGTCATAGACCATGTTTGGCAAGCTTGAAGAAATTGAAGCGAAATACGAGGAACTGGAGCAGGAGCTTGCCCAGCCGGATATCTTTAATGACCAGGAGCGCTACAAGAAGGTTTCTAAAGCGCACGCTGATCTTGGTGAAATCGTAGCTGTTTTTCGTGATTATCGGCAAGTTGTTCAGGATTTGCAGGATAATCGCGAGATGCTCCATGACTCAGATCCTGACATTCAGGAAATGGCTAAAATGGAGATCGACGAGCTTGAGCCACAGATCCCTTCCCTTGAAGACCGACTCAAGGTTTTGCTTCTGCCCAAAGACCCCATGGATGAGAAGAATATCATTCTTGAAATCCGAGCTGGTACCGGCGGCGATGAGGCTGCTTTGTTCGCTGCTGATCTTTACAGAATGTATAGTCGGTATGCTGAGAACAACGGCTGGAAAGTCGAGGAGATGAGCTCCAACTCTACTGGATCAGGGGGCCTGAAAGAAGTCATTGCCACCATTTCCGGTGACATGGTTTACAGTAAACTGAAATTTGAATCCGGTACCCATCGTGTCCAACGTGTGCCGGCGACAGAATCGCAGGGACGTATTCACACTTCCGCTGTAACTGTTGCCATTATGCCTGAAGCTGAAGAGGTTGACGTGGATCTTCGCAACGAGGATTTGCGAATCGATGTTTTCAGAGCTTCCGGGCCAGGCGGACAGTCTGTTAATACCACTGACTCGGCTATTCGTGTAACTCATGTACCTACTGGGTTGGTCGTTATTTGCCAGGATGAAAAGTCCCAGCATAAGAATAAAGCCAAAGCCCTCAAGGTCCTGCGTTCAAGATTGTTGCAGCTGGAGCAGGAGAAGGCAAAAGCCGAAGAAGATGCTACGCGCCGTAGCCAAGTCGGTAGCGGTGATCGTTCCGAGCGTATTCGGACATACAACTTCCCGCAGGGACGCGTATCGGATCATCGAATCAACTTGACTCTACATTCGCTTCATAAAGTAATGGAAGGCGAGATTGATGAAATGACCGATGCGTTGATCAGTCATTTCCAGGCCGAAGCCATGAAAGGGCAGGGGCAGTAGCTCGTTAGCCCCCGTCGATTGATGTCGCAATCCATAATTGAACTGCTGCAAGTCTGCGAACAGCGGTTGTTTGCTGTCGATTCACCACGATTGAGTGCTGAGTTGTTGATTGCTCATGTACTTGAGTGTTCTCGTTTGGACCTTGTTCTGAACAAGGATCGGATGCTTGCATCTGCTGAATTGAGTCAGATTGAAGAGCTGGTTGCACGACGTGAAGGTGGGGAACCAATTGCCTATATTTTGGGGAGTAAAGAATTCTTTGGGCTGGATTTTGAAGTTGCCCAGGGAGTGCTTATTCCCCGTCCAGAAACCGAACATCTAGTTGAGGCCGTTCAGGAGCGATTCAGCCCAGATGCTGAATTCCTTTTTGCGGATTTGGGGACTGGATCTGGAATACTGGCCGTAACGATTGCGACCTTGTTTCCCAACGCAAAAGGAGTCGCTGTTGATTTGAGTCCTGAAGCTTTGAAGATTGCTTCTCGCAACAGTGTTACACACGGTGTAAGCGATAGGGTTTCATTTGTTCAGGCAGATTTTACCTGCCCTTTGTTTCAGCCTCAGTCTTTTGATCTCATCGTTACCAATCCGCCCTATGTTCCGCTTTACGAATATGAAAGCGCGAGCCATGAGGTTGTATCCTTTGAGCCTCGTACCGCTTTGGTGAGTGGAATTGATGGGCTTGATCATATGCGACTGCTGTTACCTCATGTCGAGAAGGCGCTGCGCTCAAATGGTTCTTTCCTGTCAGAAATCGGATACCAGCACGGCGATCAGTTGGTGAGAATGTTTACTGATAACTGGCCTGAATTTTATGATGTATTAATTAGAAAAGACCTTTCTGGACATGATCGTATTATAATTTCACAGCGACGCTAATCTCAAAAAAACAACAGTTTTTCACCAATGTTGTTGTAAAAATACAAGAAGTCGCTAAATCACCACATGCTGAAAATCATCGATAGTTAAGATAAAGTCAGTTTCTTCAGTGTTTTATATGAATCAGGGTTTGTGGCACATTAATTGCTTTATTATGTGTGGTTATCAACCGGAGGAATAATGCTACAAACCACTATACATAAAACAGTTCGGTGTACCGGAGTCGGACTCCACAGCGGAAAGCAGGTGGAGATGGTTTTGCGTCCCGCAGCTGAAGATACAGGAATTCTTTTCTCATTGCACAATGGGGATGGTTCCACTTTCCTTACACCAGCCCCAAACCTTGTTGTTGAAACTGGCTTGGCGACTGTGTTGGGCAATGGGCGCGAGACCGTTGCAACGGTAGAGCACTTGCTCGCAGCCGTGTCGGGAATGGGTATCGACAATATACATATCGAAGTGACTGGACGTGAGCTTCCCATTATGGATGGAAGTGCTGCTTCTTTTGTTTATCTGCTGAAGCAGGCTGGCGTTCGTGAACTGGGCAAGCCACGTACCGTGATGGCAATCAAAAAAGCTATTGAATTTGAGCAGGATGGCAAGTCCATCAAGGCTCGCCCATATGATGGTTTCCGAGTTGATTACACCATCGAGTTTGCACACCCTCTCATTGGTGTCCAAAATATGTCTCTTGAGGTGACTCCTGAGAATTTTGTGGCTGAAATCGCAAAAGCAAGAACTTTCGGTTTTCTCAAGGAAGTAGACTATCTCCATGCCAATGGGCTTGCTCTTGGCGGCTCTTTGGATAACGCAATCGTCCTTGATGAATATGGTGTCCTGAATGCGGAGGGACTCCGTTTCCAGGATGAGTTTGTTCGCCACAAGATCTTAGACTTTGTTGGAGATATGGCAGTTCTGGGTGCTCCGCTTCAAGGACATTTCACTGTCTTTGCTTCTGGACATGCAATGAACAATGCTTTCCTGCGTCATATCGATGAAAATAGAGAGATGTATCTTGAAACGAAAACATTGGCTGACTCTCTTCGTGTTGAGGAAACCGTACATGAGGGTGTTGTTGAGGCTGCTCCGGTCCCAGCATAGATCAGCATTTTTAGATTTCAAAAGAAACCCCGCCAAAAGCGGGGTTTCTTTTTTGGGCTGGTAACGGCTTATTGCTTGAATAGTATTTCAGCTAAAATGCCACCATGCTGATGTTTGGGAAGAGGGCCAACACCCAAGCAGTGAAAGTTGTCAAACCCTTCAATATGGCAAGTACCAAGTACTCTCTTGATTTGGTTGGCGTAGCTGGGGTGTTCAAGGCGTAAGCGGTAGCTGACCGCTGATGGCTTGTACAAAAAGTCTGCTCGGATGAGTCCAAGACTCGGTAGCTCTAGTTCGTAACGTACCTCTGAGATCCCTACTGGGTCTAGTTTCATCAATCCGATGTGGTTGCGTGCTCCTGCGACGATCCAAGGAGTATAAAACAGTATACCATTTTTATGCTGATCAATTGTTGAATTGATAGTTTTTATACAATTGATTGTATCGACATATGCGGCGAACAATTGATCGTTTGATGAAAGCGCATCCAGGAAGTGTCTTTTATCAGCAGATTGACCGAAGCCAACCGTAGGCTTTTGCTGATGAAATCTTGTTTGAAATAGGGTGCGAGCGGTTTCAAAGTTCCTCGCAAGAGAGAGTGCTCCAGAATTTCCACCCGTTGGGGCGAAGAGCTCTTTCAAGACAATATCGGGGTTGAGTTGCTTGATGACAAAGGTGAGTGTTGCGCCAACAAGCGGCTTGGAGTTGAGTTGAGCCAATAGTTTATGGCCTTCAATATTGACCCATGCCATATCGCCTGAGACCCATTTCAGTAGGGTTCCTCTGACTTTATCATCAACTTTTCGACCTTTCTTGAACGTATCCGAGCGACTGCCTCCACGGCTGAACAAGCCAAAGAAGCCTGGACCTGAGTTGTGGAACCCCATGCCTATGCCTGATCGAGTATTAACTCAACTTCTTCGAGGCTCAATCCTGTGGACTTTGCCAATTGAACAGGGCTTTTACCACTTTTTCGACCATTCAAAATGATTTCGCGCATGAATTGGGGCGATTTGCAATAATCATTGGCCAGGTCGATGAGTTTTTTCAATTCGGCAGCTTTCTTCTCCAGGTCATTGTTTAGAGTGATGAGTTCCATCTGTCGCTGCTCAAAGGTGGAAACCAGTTCATTTTCCAATTGCGTATTGAATTGCAGTCTTTTGATGAACTCTTCCTGTTTTACCTGAAGTCCGGAGAGCAGGGTCTCTGATTTTTTCAGACGAAGAAAGAAGACAATGACAATGCCGAGAAGGATTACTTCGCTGACAGTAAAGAGAATAAGAAGAAGATCAGACATGGTTTGCTAGGGATTAATATGTTGAAAAAAAGTTTAAGCCTATAGGAAGCATAACGGTAATGATTTTGAAATTCAAATCTTTACGTTAACTATATTGCCCGACCAAGGGGAAGGGTTAGCTGAAGTGGTTTCCTTGTCGGATTCTTCTTGCTTCTTTGTGCGTTCCTTTTGCGGTGCATCGTGTTGTGAGGCGTGTCTACCATCACGATCAACCGCTGAAGTCTGTTCCTTCTTGTTGACCTGTTGAACCTTGCCTTCCTTATCACGTAAGCGCTGCTGTAGCAGGGGGCCAAAAAGCTGCTTTTCAGCTTCAGGCTTTGCACGTTCTGCATGGGCAATCTTCGCAACATGATGCATTTGCGATATCAAGACCGGAAGATCCAGCGGAGTAGAGCTCATAGCCTACCTCACAAGGTATTGTTCGAAGAGCAGTGTCTCAAATTGGCCAAAACCCATATACTGATTGATAATGGCCAGTAATTCTTTTTTGAGCTTATCACTATTCTCTTTATCGGACAAAAACTGAAGATCCTTATTCTTCATGTAATAATAAAGTGCATTTCGTACCGTGAAAGTTTCCTGCTTGAATTGCTTTGCCAATCCTTCATCAGGAGTGCTGATGACAATTCGTACCTCCAAAAAGCGGATGGTATTCTCTTTGTCTCTTTGCTCTATGAGGAAAGGTTCAAGTCTGATGAGAGTCTCAGGTATCTCTTCCACGATTGGTTCAGCTGGAACAGCTTCTTCAACAATTTCCTGTTCCTGTTGAGGCGGGGGAGGGGGCAGCGTTTCTGGTTCTCGCATAATGAGAAAACCGATTACGCCAATCAGAAGCAGTATTATGCCAATAAAAATTATGACAAGTTTATTTTTGAAAAGGGCTTTGAGGTCAAAGCCCTTTTTTTCTTCTTCTGCCAGTAGAGGAGTTTCTTCCTCTTCAAAAACGACATCTTCCTCTTCCTCGTCTTCATCTTCGAGGAAAGGCGCATC
The DNA here is from genome assembly GCF_900217235.1 of Pseudodesulfovibrio profundus. Taxonomy (NCBI): domain Bacteria; kingdom Pseudomonadati; phylum Thermodesulfobacteriota; class Desulfovibrionia; order Desulfovibrionales; family Desulfovibrionaceae; genus Pseudodesulfovibrio; species Pseudodesulfovibrio profundus. The sequence goes on from NZ_LT907975.1 coordinate 198,197, forward strand.
GTCGAGGTCAAGATCAACCTTTTGCGTTGCCTTGCCAGCTTCGCTGTCGTCAAGCTGTGCTTTGGGCTTTTCTGTTGCCTCTAAAGCATCTGAGTCGTCAGGTACAAGCAAGACCATATTCTACGCCTGAAAGGCTGTCTTTAGCCAAAGATTTTGTCGATCTTCTGGCCCAGTGTTTCCGGAGTGAACGGCTTGACGATGTAGTTAGACACCTTGGCCTGCACGGCCTCAATGATGTTTTCCTGCTGTGCTTCAGCAGTAACCATCAGGAAGGGGATGTCTGCATACTCTTCGCTGGCGCGGACCTTGCGGAGCAGTTCAATACCGGACATGGTGGGCATGTTCCAGTCAGAAACGATGAAATCAATGTTGTCCTTGTTGAGAGTTTCCCAGGCTGTGGAGCCGTCATCGGCTTCAACTATGTTGGTGAAACCGAGCTGGCGCAAAATGTTCTTAACGATCTTGCGCATGGTGGAAAAGTCGTCAACAACAAGGACGCGCATGTTTTTATCGTAGCTCATCAGGGTCTCCTTTCATTGCTTACTCGCTTTCATAGCGAGCTCTGAATGTTTTTCTTAATTTTTTAAGGGCTTGGGAGTGAAGTTGTGAGACTCGTCCTTCGGTTATGTCCATAACCTCAGCAGTCTCTTTCATATTCAGTTCCTCGCCGTAGTATAAAGATATGACCAATTTTTCCCGTGGCGTCAATTCCTCAATGAGATTCGCTACTTTGTCAACAATCTCTTGAAAGGCTGTAGACTGAAATGGCTCATCTTCGGTCATGTGTTTTCGGCCAATCACGTTTTCATGAAAACTGTCCAGGCTAAGGCATATTTGATTGTGCAAGGCTTCCAGTCCCTGCTGGACCTCTTTTTCAGACATTCCGGTGTGCTCTTGTAGCTGTTCTGTCGTGGCCGGGGCGCCTGTTTCATGCTCAATATGTCGTTGCGCATCTTCGATGACTTTGACCTTTTGACGTAACCCTCTGGAAAACCAATCCATCCGACGCAATTCATCAAGCATTGCCCCTTTGATGCGGTTCTCGGAGTATGTGTCAAACTTGATTCCAAGTTCGGGATTGAACTTTCCGAGTGCATCAAGAAGTCCCAGGCTGCCTGCGCTGATCAACTCGTTGAGTTCAACGCTTTGGGGGAGCTTGGCTTTGAGTCGCAGCGCTAGAATCCGGATTTTGGGCGAGTAGAAGCGAACGATTTCCTCACGGTCTCGAGCCGAGAAATCGTTCCAGCTTTTATCTCCCTGTTCCAGCTTACGCCACGGATCGTTCCTGGAAGAGGAGTTTTTTCCAGAAGAATTTAATATTGCCATCAGTATTGGGTGTTACATTCCAATTGTTAATTGTCTTAGCAGTTTGCCGAACAGCAATGCTGGCCGGAGATTTTGGGTATTTATGACAAAACGGCGTTTGCGCAATGACCGAGTTTCGTACATTCGGATCAAAGGGTATGAAGCCGACAAGATCCAGAGATATACCGTCCAAGAAATGGTCGCAAGCCTGAAGTAGCTTTATATAAACATCTTTTGCCGATTTCTGGTCTTTGACCATGTTCACCACAACCCTGAAGCGTTCAACGCCGTGCTGGAGCTTGAGAACTTTAATCAGCGCGTAAGCATCCGTTAGGGAGGTGGGTTCGGGAGTTATGACAAGCAGACGTTCCTGAACCGCAAGGTTGAAATACAGAACGTTGTCATTGATCCCGGCCCCGGTATCAACAATGAGGTAGTCGACATTGTCGTCGAGGGTGTCCATGGCATCCAGCAAATCAAGCTTCTGCCCCTTGTCAAGGTCGACCATATCGCTCACACCGGATGATGCCGGAAGAATGCGGAAACCGTATGGGGTTTCGTACAGGATTTTGTCCAGTGTCACATCCTCATGGAAAAGGTGGAACAGGTTGTGTTCCGGCGCAAGACCGAGAATAACATCGACATTGGCAAGACCCAGGTCGGCATCAAGCAGGACAACATTCTTGCCTGCCATGCTGAGGGAGTAGGCCAGGTTGACGGACATGTTGGTTTTTCCAACACCCCCTTTACCTGAAGTGACCGAAAGCACCATTGGGAAATTTGTCGTCATGGCGTAGAGTCTTCTCCTTATTGTTGAATGTCGCCACCGGGCAGTTTACGCATAAACAACAGCCGCCAAATCATTTCATTTGTTGCCGGAGCCAAGCTGTTTTTCAATCCGGATCCATAGGACAGTGCGGATACAGGCAGCCCGCTTGCGAACGCCATGTTCAATATTGAGCCAAATGTACAGGCTTCATCGAGTTTCGTCCAGATAACGCTTGCAAGTTGTTCACTTTTGTACTTTTCAAGGAACTTTTCGAACTGAACCTGTGAATAGTATGGATTCAGGACCAGGTGATATTCGAGATCTTCAGAGCCGGAAAAGCCGTATAATGCGCCCCATTCCTCAAGGGTCGTAGTGCCCGACAAGCCAGGAAGATCTATGAATATACGATCAAATTGGTTGGCCTCTTTCTTGAGATGAAGGAAATCTTCGCGAGTTATGATTTCGCGAAAAGCGAGCCCGGACAACTCGGCATAATGCTTCAGAATCAGTCGACCTTTGCCTCTTCCTCCGTCTGCTGTTGCAAGACAGATTCGAGCCTTGGGGTTTTCCTTTTTTTCCTTCAGGGCGAGCCGTACTAAGGTGGAGGTTTTTCCGGAGCCACCGGGACCGGCAAAAGCATGGAAAGTTTTCGTCATGTTTTTGGCGCTGAACTTCTTGGTGCCAAGGAGGGTGTCCAGAACCGTGACAATGGATCGATTCTTGTCACTCCGCAGGTCACAAAAGATCTTTGCGAGGACCTTATCGTTGACCTCTTCCCGTTCCATGTACTGCATCGCCAGATTCTGCTTGGGAGTCAGTTGGGCCGGGTCCATCTGCGGCTTCATGAGCTGCATTATCTGACCTTTGATCTGGCTCCATTCCTGTTGCCACCCAACGGTGTTTTGCAGCGCATCTTCAACGACTTCAGCCTTGGTTTGAAGGCCTGTCTGTTGGGATGAAGAGGATACGGTCGGCGTGGAGTCCACTGCAGCAACAATTTCGCAGCACTTGGTGCCATTGTCTGTCACAGTCGTGTTGGACAAAATGACAGCATCTTCACCCAGGTCGGCCTTAACTTTTGCGAATGCCGCAGTGGAGTTGGCGGCACGGTACGTTTTCATTCTCATGAGTTAAATCCTACAGTTCAACGGTTGCTGCTGATTGAATCTTCACATCCGCAGGTATTTCGGCCTGGGAGATGACTGGAAGTGTCGGTATGAAACGAGTCAGAAGTTGTGCAAATTGGCTTCTGATTTGAGGTGAAACCAGGAGAACCGGTGTGCCATCAGCAACCATTGCATCCTCCGTAGATCTGTTGATTGCCTGGATGATCTGCTGGGCGACGCCGGGTTCGAGGGCAAGATAACCACCTTGTTCAGCGGGACGCATGGCTCCAGCAAGAATTTCATCAATTTGCGGGCTCATCGTGATGATGGAAAGAGTACCATCTTCACCAACATACGGCTTGATGATGGTTCTACCCATCTTGGCACGGACAAACTCTGTCAACTGAGGCGGATCTTGTGTCGCAACACCGTAGTCAGCCAGAGTTTCGACAATGGTCAGCAGGTCGCGAATCGAAACGTTCTCTTCAACCAGTGATTGAAGAACCTTTTGGACTCCACCAAGGCTGAGTACGCCCGGTACGAGGCTTTCCACGGCCTTTGGAGCACGCTTGGAGAGGTTATCCAGCAGTTCCTGGACTTCCTGACGACCGAGGAACTCATGCAGATTGCGGCGAAAGACTTCGGTAAGGTGAGTCGCGATAACTGTGGAAGGATCAACCACAGTATATCCGGCCAGCATCGCTTCTTCCTTTTGCGCTTCTGGAATCCAGACTGCAGGAAGGTTGAATGCAGGCTCCACGGTTTCCACACCTTCGATACGGTGTTTGGCATCGCCCGGATCCATGGCGAGATAGTGATCGATCAGCAGTTCGGCCTGGGCTACAGGGTTGCCCTTGATGACCACCCGGTACTCTCCGGGCTTGAGCTGAAGATTGTCTCTGAGGTGGAGAGAAGGAACGACCACACCCATGTCCAGAGCGAACTGACGGCGTATGGAGCGAATGCGAGACAGCAGGTTGCCGCTTTGTTCTTCGTCGACGAGGGGAATAAGTCCATATCCGACTTCCAGTTCCAGCTGATCCAGAGGCAGGAGAGCCTGTACTTCTTCAGGAGTGTCGAGAGTTGCCTGTTCTGACCCGGATGAAGCTGAGTCATCTGCCTGGACTTCAAGGTGAGCAAATCGCTTTTGAGAAAGATGTCCAACACCGAAGGTGATAGCAGCAAGCAACAAGAAAGGCAGAGTGGGCATTCCAGGTACTATTGCGAAAATAAGAAGGATGCCGGAGACAAGCTTGAGTGCGCGGTAGTGGAAGGACAGCTGCCCGATGAATTCCTCACCCATCTTTGCTTCGGCAGCAGCGCGAGATACGATGATACCTGCTGATGTGGAAATGATCAGTGAAGGGATCGTGGCAACAAGACCATCACCGATAGTCAGCAATGTGTATGTTTGCGCTGCATCCATCCACTCCATGTCTTTTTGGATAATTCCAATAAGGAATCCACCAATGATATTGATGCAGGTAATCATGAAGCCGGCATTAACATCTCCAGAAACGAACTTACCAGCACCGTCCATTGCACCGTAGAAGTCTGCTTCTCTGCGCATGTACTGGCGCTTCTCGTTGGCCTCTTCCTCAGTGATCAGCCCTGCGTTAAGATCGGCCTCAACGGCCATCTGCTTACCGGGCATGGCATCCAAGGTGAATCGGGCTGCGACCTCTGCGATTCGTGTCGTACCAGTAACAATGACCTGCTTATTCAACAGAAAAAGGATCAGGAAAATGACGATACCGATGACATAGTTACCACCAACAACAAATTCACCGAAACTTTGAATGACGGAACCGGCTGCGTCAGTACCTTCGTCACCATGGAGCAGGATAGCTCGTGTCGTTGCAACGTTCAAAGCCAGTCTCAGCAAGGTGGTGACCAAGAGGAGTGTGGGGAAAATCGAGAACTCAAGAGGGGATTCCATGAACATTGATGTGACCAGAACAACGAGTCCCAGCGAAATACTGACAGTCAGCATGAAATCGATAAAAAACGTTGGTAGTGGAATGAGCATCACAAACAGGATGACCACAACACCGCCAGCGAGAAGTAAGTCGCCTTGCTTGGCGAACTTGGAGTAGTCGATTTTTGATGACAGAGGAGCGTTGGAAGATTGAGACATGTTTTTGACACCTCTTGGGCACTGTAGATTATCGTTGCCTGGAGGAAGTGTCTTGTCTGTAAGTCCTTAGCGTCTTTTGAATTTTTCCAGTTTCGCTAGGATGGCGGCTACTGCCTGAAAGAGTTCCTCCGGGATTGTTTCCCCGATTTCCACTTGTTTATACAAAGCGCGTGCCAAGGGTGGGTTGGCTTCAATTGGAATGTTGTTTTCTTTTGCAACTTCTTTAATTCGCTCAGCAACTCGGTTTACACCTTTGGCGAGAATCAACGGGGCAGGAGCAACCATGGCATCGTATTGCAAGGCAACTGCAAAGTGAGTGGGGTTGGTGATAACAACGTCGGCCTTGGGGATGTCCTGGAACATCCTGCTTGTCATCATCTCCATCATTTTCTGCTTTTGGCGTTGCTTTATTTCTGGGTTACCTTCTGCCTGTTTGCGTTCGTCCTTGATCTCATCTTTGGTCATTTTCAACTCTTCCTCGTAATTCCAGCGCGTATACCACAGGTCAAACAATGCGATAATCATCATGGGAATGAGGGCGTAGTAGGCCATTTTATAACCGACAGCCAGCAGGTAGGTGGCTATGCCATGAGCGTTAGCATAAAATAGCGGAAGGAGGTTCGGAAGCTCCTGCTTGATTACAATATATGGAGCAATGCCAACGGCAATCGCCTGCCCGAGGCTTTTTCCTAGATTGACCAACGTTTTCGGGCTGAGGAACAGGCGTTTAAGCCCTCCGATAATATTGAAGAGTTTGCTAAATTTAGGTTTCAGGGGTTTCAGGGTCCAAAGTTTTCCGACCTGCATGCGCATTGTAACGAAGGAGACAACAAAGAGGACCAACAGGAATGGAAGAGTCATGATGGATATCTTCTGTAGTCCCCACGTAAAGAGGTTGTAGGCAACCTGTTTGTTGACTTCCAGATCGATGGCTTCTCGGAATGTCCACTCATAGATTTCAGTAAACTGTTCGTAATAAAAGCCAATCAGAAAGCGTAGTGCCAATATTCCTGCCAGCAGGATGATCGTTTTTGAAAGCTCCTGACTTTTGGGAACACTGCCTTCCTTGCGCTGTTTGTTTCGCCTTTTGTCAGTGGCTTTTTCTGTTTTACTCGGATCTTTTTGCGCCATGACGAGTTCCTAAAAGTCTCCAGGGGATCCGGCTTTCATGATTGTGCGGAAGAGGAGTTCGATCTCCCTGAGGAAGTCCGTTACATAGATAGACATGATCGTGAAAATGAACGCGAGAAAAAAGAATCCGACAGAAATTTTGATAGGAAATCCAAGTACCAAAACATGCATTTGAGGAGCTGCTCTTGATATTAAGGCCAGCGAAAGGTCAACCAGAAATAAGGCGGCCATAATGGGGGCTGCGATCTTAATGGCAAGAACAAACATGAGGTTTGAGAATTCCAGAACGCTGTTTGAGACAGCAGGCGTAAGCAATAGGCCACCTGGGGGAATGTACTCAAAGCTGAGACCCAGGGCATTCAATAATGCCAGATGGCCGTTGAGCACCAGGAAGGTGAGCATGGTGCACATATACAGAAAATGAGCAGTGATCGCATTGGATACACCTGTAATTGGATCAACAACGTTGACCATGGCAAATCCCATTTGGAAACCGATTATCTGGCCACCAAACTGAACGGCAGAGAAAAGAAAATGAACCAGCATGCCAAGCATCAAGCCAAGGATGAATTCTCCAAGTACCATGAGCAGGATGCCGAGCCCCGTAGAAGGGAACATTTCACCAGGGAAAGATAATTGAGGCCAAAGTGCGGCAGACAACACAAGGACAAGTGCCGCCTTAACTGGCTTTGGAATGGATTTACCACCAAAAAAAGGCATCAGAAAAAGCACGATGCTAATTCTGAATAGGGTTAGCATGTAGCTGAGCATATCCCCGGGGCTAAATCCAAATATGTCCATAGTGTCGATCTCTGCAAAAGCTGAACCAGAGCCTGGTACTCTTACCGTTTCGGTTGGTCGAAGCGTAACAGGAAATAATCTCTCGTCAAATAAATAACCCTCTTGGAAGGATGTAATCCAAGAGGGTTACTGTATTGAACATGTATAAACAGGTTAGTTCAGTATGTATCGTTTGGGGTTCACCGGAACGCCGTTAAGTCGGACTTCATAGTGCAGGTGAGGTCCAGTGCTTCGTCCTGTATTGCCGACGTAGCCAATGAGCTCGCCACGAGTCACTGTTTTTCCGGATTTTACGGCAATTCTATGCAGGTGAGCAAAACGGGTTGTGAGGCTTGTGTTGTGCTTGAGTCGGATACTCAAGCCGTAAGCACCATCCCGACCGGTGAAGCTGACGCTACCCCGGGCTGGAGCATAGACGGGTGTTCCGCGTGGGGAGGAAATGTCTATGCCTTTGTGGAACTCACGTTTGCCGGTGAAAGGTGAGGTTCTCCATGCAAAGCCGGAAGTAACCCAGCCGGATGTTGGCCAGATGGAAGGAGTCGCCTCAAGGATGTTCTGGTTGCTCCTCAAGGTGTGCATGATTTCTTGTTGCTTTACTTCTTCCAGTCGAGCTTCAACATTTAGTTGACGAAGGAATTCATGCATCTTTCGGGCAAGCAGTTCTTGTCTGTACAGAGGCAGATATCCTTTGGAAAAGTTTTCATTGGCTGGGCCGCCCTGAGGAGCGGTGGCCTGGCTGCCGTCCTGATCCAAGTTGATCATGACACGCAACTTGGAATCAAAGTCTCTGATTCTGTCCAGGTTGCTTTGGAGGGAAGATATTTTTTGTGACAGGCTGAGAAGTTGTGTCTTTTGTTCTTGTACAGTCTTTTCGGCCAGAGTGAGTCCTTTCTCCAGTCTTGCATGGTTGGAGTACTTCTCCCACAGCAAAACATTGCCTGCGGTAAGCCCAATCATGAGGAGGAATAAGGAGGCAATAAACCATCCACGCACTTGAAATTTCTTACAAGTACCCTGTTTGTCTTTGAAGACAACTATTTGGTATTTTCTGAAAAGCATAGCCTTTGCAGTTGGTTATAGAGTTGTGGCCAGCCAGGAGCAAGGCTGAAACAAACCTAATCTAGGGTTTTTCACGTGTCAAGTCAACCTGTTGTCGCGTTATGGCATTGAAGATATTGTTCTTTATTCGCTTGTCGTTTTTCCACGCTGACCGGAGCCAGTCATGTACTTCGTCGCGTTTTGTAACGCCATTGGAAGGGCAGGTGTTTTCCCAGACGGGAAGTTCCCACTGATTGGCAGCTTTGATTACCGTTTTTTTATCCAGAAGCATGGTGGGGCGAATGACCTGCAGGTTGCCGCCAAAGAACGATTCACTTGCCGACATGCCGTCGGCCCGTCCATTTTGCAGGATATTCATGAAGAACGTGACAACATTGTCGTCGGCATTGTGACCGAAGGCCAAGTGGGTAAGGCCATAGTCTCTGCATAGTTCGAACAGTCGCTTCCTTCGAAGCATGCTGCAGTAAAAGCAGGGGGAGTTCTTGCGATTCTCTTCAGAGTGAGCACGGGGGCCATAATCCGTAAGCTCTACGTGGAGCGATACACCGTGGTCAGCGCACCAATCCACCAATGGAGCATGTGATTCGTTGTCAAAGCCTGCATTGATGTGCAGCGCCATCAACTCTACCGGGAACGGCATTATGGCTTTACGAATAGTTAAGACCTTGAGCATGAGAAAGCTGTCGACACCTCCGGACGCGGCTACGCCAATTCTCGCCCCATGATTAACCATTTCGGTTTGTTGCATGAGTTTGCCGGTTGCCGAAACACACTTCTTCTGCGCAAAGGTAAGTTTGCCCCAAGATGCCATTAGTTTTCTTCCTCCCCGATGGTGCTTGTCGTCTGTGATACCCGCCAGTGGAGCCAGATAGATTATTCCCGCTTGACTTGCAAGCGCTCTTTGAGGCATTTTATCAAGCTTCCTCAACGTCACTTGGCTAATAGGCCAAAGAGTTTCTGCTTTTCCGTCGGAGGGATGATTTGAAACGGATTTCGTTTGTGGTCAGTATAGTCATCCTGGCGGTTGTCGCCGGTGTGGGGTATTGGTTCAATACAATAGAAAAAAGGGATTTTGACAATTCTTCCTGGTTGTCGAGTCCTGGCGATGATGTGCGTTCAATTCAAGTCCAAGGCGCAAAGGGTTCAATTCTGCTTGAAACTGTCAAGGGCGGGTGGAAGGCGCGAGTCCCAAGTACCTCGGATGATATTACTGCTCACGCCCTGCCGGACAGGGTTGCTGAATATGTGCAGCGTATAACGGAGATCGCACCATATCGTTCCGTTGTTGGCTTTGATCGAGGTGGCCCTGAAGCGTATGGGCTGGAGTCGCCACAGTTGGTTGTGACGTTGTCTTTTGCCAAGGCCAATAGCGAGAATCTGACTATTAAAATGGCTCCGGCGGATAACGGCAGCGTATATGCTTGGAGTTCTCGAAGCCCCTCACTTGTGTATGAGTTCGATAAAGACGTTTTGGGATTGTTGGATGTTGAAACTGGTTGGTTTTTAGATAAGCGTGTTTTCCAGTTTGACGAGAAGGCAATAACACGGTTGCAACTTCTTCAGCCTTTTGGTTCCAGTTGGTTGGTAGAAAAGCGCAAAGATGGATACTTTTTCAATTTGCCGGGCTACCTGAAAGACGAGCCTGCATCAAACTCCCAATTGAATCTTTATATTCACTCGCTGGCTTTGCTCAGGGCAAATAGTCTTGTGATGGAGCCGGTTAGTTTTGATAATAAAATACCGTCGCTGACCCTTCGTGTATGGTCCGGCGAAAAAGAAGCGCCTTCGACGGTTGCTTTTTATGCCGTTGAAGGAGCACCTGATATTTACATGGGGAAATCCTCATGGCTAACGGTGCCGTTTATCTTGGACGGACAAAGTGTTGCACAGTTAACCCGTAGTGCTTTTGATATTCAGGGACGTTCCGTTCTCAAGCTGGATATCGGAAAGGTCGCACGTTTTATTGTCATGCATGGTAGAGCTGAATATGAAATGCAGCGTGGTGAAAAGAGTTGGCGGCTTCTCGGGGTAGAAAAAGATATACCCGGCATTGACATGTTCCTCTGGCGATTTACAGAGTTACAGTTTGAAGCATTACCGCTCAACAATCTTCCCGCTACAGCCATGCCCTTGCTTTACTGCAAGCTGGTTGACGAAAAGGGTGGAGCATTGGCGGAGATTACGTTTTATGCTGACCCCAAGTTGCCCCAGGGGCAATGTTGGATGAAAAACGGTGACGGGATGTATTATCCTGTCTCAAGTAGACTACTCAAGGATTTGCAGGGAATGTTTCCTGCCAACGTTTCATCGGCCGACGGTTGAGAAACGCCTGTAAAGGATCTATTCTTAAGGAGAATAATTATGGCACGCATTACAGTTGAAGATTGTCTGGCTCAGGTCAGCAACCGCTTTCTCATTACGCAGATGGGCATTAAACGCGTCAAGCAGTATCGCGAAGGTTACGAGCCTCTTGTTGAAAGCAAGAACAAGGAGATCGTAAGCTCCTTGCGTGAAATTGCTGCGGGCAAAATCCTTCCGGATCGTCCCATTGCTGAGGCCAACATTGATATTCCTTCTGAGGATGCTGACAAGTAGTCATGGCAAAACGCGATTACTACGAGCTTCTCGGTGTTTCTCAGGATGCTTCAGAGTCTGAAATAAAGACAGCGTACCGTAAGCTTGCCTTTAAATATCACCCTGATCGCAATCAGGATGATCCCGAGGCTGAAGCCAAGTTCAAAGAAGCTGCGGAAGCATATGAAGTCTTGGGGAATGCGGAAAAGCGTCAGACATACGACCGCTTCGGACATGAAGGGGTCAGTGGCAACGGTTTCTCCGGATTTTCCAGTAATGAAGATGTTTTCGGTGCTTTCAGTGACATCTTTGGGGAAATGTTTGGGTTTTCCGCTGCAGGTGGACGAGGTGGTGCAAACAGGCCGCGTCCCGGGGCGGATTTGCGGTACAATCTGGACATTACTTTCCGCGAAGCTGCACAGGGTGCTGAAGTTGATATCCAGCTTCCTGTCGAGCAGAAATGTGACACCTGTGATGGCTCAGGTTCTTCACCGGGTACACAGCCTGATACATGCCCGCAATGTGGTGGGGCAGGTAGTGTTCAGCAGGCTCAAGGTTTCTTCCGTATTTCTGTAACCTGTCCCAACTGTCGTGGAGCAGGTCAGATCATAACTGATCCATGTGACGATTGTATGGGACGTGGCTCGGTTATACGGGAAAAGGACCTCAAAGTTCGTATTCCGGCTGGTGTGGATAACAATTCCCGACTTCGTCTTCGAGGCGAAGGTGAGGCTGGCTTCAATGGTGGCCCTCCCGGTGATCTTTATGTTGTGATACATGTTGAACCGGATAAGGTGTTTCAGCGACAAGGCCAGAACCTTATTATCAGCCGCGAAATAACTTTTGTTGAAGCAGCCCTTGGGCATCGATTGGAAGTTCCCACGTTGGAAGAGCCTGTTGATCTCGATATTCCCAAGGGAACGCAAAGCGGTGAGGTTTTCCGTTTGCGCGGTCTTGGGCTGCCACACTTGGGGAGCACGCATAAAGGCGATCTGCTTGTAGAGGTCACGGTTAAGACCCCGACGAGCATCAATAGTCGTCAGGAAGAGTTGCTCAAAGAGTTTGCGGAGATCGAGGCCGGTAAACTGACCAACAAGGCCAAAGGCTTTTTCAAGAAAGCGAAAGACAAGGTAATGGGTGAATAACGTGTCTGACGGCTTTTCGCACATGGATGATGATGGCAATGCCAGGATGGTTGACGTTTCAAGCAAAAAGGACAGCGCACGTACTGCCATTGTCCGGTGTTTGATACGTCTTGCTCCAGAAACTTTGCAATTGCTCAAGGAAAATGCATTGCCCAAAGGTGATGTATTGACAACTGCCAAAATTGCCGGGATTCAGGCTGCGAAACGCACGTCTGATTTGATTCCCATGTGCCATCCGTTGCCAATCTCTTATGTAGATATTCGCTTTAATGTGGTTGATAGCGAGTCTGTCATTGAGTTGGAGGCCGAGGTTCGCACCAGTTACAAGACGGGTGTAGAAATGGAGGCTTTGGTTGCTGCCCAGATGGCTGCTGCAACCATCTACGATATGTGCAAAGCCGTTCAAAAGGACATTGTTATTGATGCTTGTCGCCTAGTATACAAAAGTGGCGGTAAAAGCGGTACATTCGTTAGCGAATAGACTGCCTGCCACTGTCTGATTCTTGCTGGGGTGCTTTGGTACTCCGCGAAGAGAATGAAAGACCAGTACCCATGATCATGGGTACTGGTCTTGTTTTGTTATGGTTCTGCTTGTATCGCGTTTGTTAGAAACGAGATTTGGCTGATTTGATGGCCTCATCAAGGTAGTCCCAAGCTCCCTGGAGTCCAACTTTCAAATCTTGCCAAGCGCTATCTCCAGCCTGTTGGAACTCTTCGATTTTGGCTTTGGCCTCTTCCCGACGCTCTTTCAACTTGGCAATTTCGTCTTTGTACTTGATTCGAAGATCGGCTTCAGTTCCTTTTGCTTTGGCTTCCAGGCGAGAGACCTCGGCATTGAGTTCGTCCACCTTAGCTTTTATCTTCTGTACAATTTCTTCACGGTTCGACATGAGTGTACTCCTTCATGTTTGCTATTATCAATTTCCAGCATTCGATAACATTACTGTAAGGGTACATGAAAAAGAGGCTTTGTCAAAGAAGCTCGAGTTCTTATTCTGGTACTGAAGGCTTATAAACCAGTTGGTCTATGGAGTCTCAAACAAAACAGGACTGTCTGCAAGGCAATAAAGAAGGCCACAATCGATTGTGGCCTTCTTTATTGCTAACAAGGAAGACTGCTACCAAACAGATCGTATCTGCACTCCTGCATCCTTCATGTATTTTTTCAGCTCCGGTATCGTATACTCTCCATAATGGACAATAGATGCGATAAGCGCTGCTGTTGCCCGACCATCGGTTACGGCTTCTACCATGTGCTGCGGGTTTCCTGCACCACCAGATGCAATTACTGGAATGGTGACGGACTCAGAAACAAGACGGGTTAACTCGATATCATATCCATTTTTAACGCCGTCCGCGTCAATTGAGTTCAGGCAAATTTCACCTGCGCCAAGGGCTTCGCCAGTCTTTGCCCACTCCAAGGCATCTAGACCCATGTATTTTCGACCGCCGTGAATGACGATTTCAAATCCGGAGGGAATGTCTTCAGACTTGTCTACACGTTTGACGTCCATGCCGAGGACGACACATTGTGAGCCAAAACGGGCAGCTCCCTCGCTGATGATGTCGGGATTTTTAACTGCTCCGGAGTTGACTGAAACTTTTTCGGCTCCGGCAAGGAGAACATCTCGCATGTCGTCTACGGAATTGATTCCGCCACCAACAGAGAATGGGATGAATATTTGTGAGGCAACCTGTTCTACGACATCAAGGAAAATACCACGATCTTCATGCGAGGCGGTGATGTCGTAAAAGACGATCTCGTCTGCACCTTCTTCATAGTATTTTTTAGCCGTTTCAACCGGGTCGCCGATATCCACGTTGCCTTTGAACTTGATCCCCTTGGTCAGACGTCCATTCCGCACGTCGAGGCAGGGGATAATGCGCTTACTCAGCATCGGCGGCCTCCTGACAGTAGTTGTAGAAATTTTGAAGAAGTTGAAGTCCAGGCCTGCCGCTTTTTTCCGGGTGGAACTGTACAGCCCACAAACCTTGCTTTCCATGCACGGAGCAAAAGTCGATTCCATATCGGGTCGTGGCGATTACAAATTCGTCCGAGGGGGCAGGGTAGTAACTGTGCACAAAATAGAAGTCGGCTTTTTCATCAATATTCTTGAAAAGTTCGCATTCTTTTTTGACTGCAACCTGATTCCAGCCCATGTGAGGGACACGAATTGGAATGTTCTCGTAATCGACCCATGAAGGATTGAAGAGTCGACATTCTCCAGGGATGACTTCCAGTGCCTTGGTGTCGTTTTCTTCACTATAGTCCAGTAGTATTTGACACCCTACACAGATGCCCAGGACGGGTTTTTTCTTTTTGATGAGTTCTTTAATGACATCGTCGAGGCCGGCTGAATGGAGCTCTTCCATGGCTTGACCGGCTGCGCCGACACCGGGAAAGATGATACCGACGGCATTGTCCAGGTCTTCTGGAGCATTAGTTATTTTATTTGGAACACCTAAGTGCTCCAATGCTCTGTGAACACTTGTCTGATTTCCCGCTTTGTAATCGAATATGGCGAGCATGGTCCCTCCGCTATGGATTTCTTTATAATTAGCCAACTAGTAAAAAAAATGGGGGAAAACAAGGGGTTTTTTTGATTTGTCAAAAATGGTTAAATCCAGAACGGGTCTGAACCATAATGTAACTAGTTCATTTTTGACTGATCCGTTCTTGAATTAAAATGAGCATGGTTGAGTGCCGTTTGGGTGAGACATGGGACGAAAAACGCCTCTCTGTAGTACTTTCAGAATTGCGTTTGCTCGCTCCTTGACTGCAAAGGTCTATTGTATTCCGTGAGTATGGGAAGCAGAGAAATTTGTCACTTTGCCAAGATCTTCAGCAGCAGATCCCCTTTGATAGGGCCAAGTTTTTTTCCTAGTCCTTTCAGTCGGATAGGTCTTCCAACTACAAAGTCTCTGGGGAGTGTGACTTCGATAGACTTGGGTCCGTCCGTGAATTTTTGCTCAACCGAGATTCGTATCTTGCGTCCGGGAACCAGATGTATCGCGGGAAAGTAAACAGTCTGTTCATGGTCCATCTGATGTTTCAACCATGATTTGATTGAGCCGCGAATACCCTTGGAGAAATCAAGGTTGAGTGTGCGCTCACCCCAGTGCAGTTGCAGACTTCGTTTTTTCAGTTCAAGCGGACCTTTGTAGCCCGGTTGCTCTTTACGAATCTGGCTGTATATGTCTTCAAAAACCTTTTTGGCGAACGGGTCCCCAAGGATGGTTTTGAGAACCTCTTCTTCTTTGTAGTAGAAATTTTGCTGGCGGGAACGGGCTGTGCTGTGCGCTTTGCGTTGAGCTTTCTTTTGGGCGCCGGGGCCGGGTTGTTGACGTTGATACGCCTTTGCTCCCTCGTTTCGGCTGGCCTTGGGCCCTTTGTCTGCCCGTGGAGATTGCTTTTGCTTGCCCTGGGTGTCTTGCAACTGTTCTTTGGCAAAGACATACGCTTCATTCACTTCCCGAAATCGGGAACTGGCACCCGGATCTGAATTCAGATCCGGGTGATATTTGAAAGCGAGCTTGCGAAAGGCGGATTTGACCTCATCCAGACTAGCTCCAGAATCAAGCTGTAGTATCCGGTAGCACTCTTGGAGGGTCATATCATTGTCCTTTATTTGTTTAGTCGTCTGAAATCAGGGCATTGGGAGAGTCGGGATCATAGCGCAAAAGGTCTTCGTCGCGCAAATACTGCTTTCCCTGTTTCACAAATTCAGCATGTCCCGCCTCTGGATTAACTCCCGGACAGTACTCCTGAATCATCTCCCAACTCATTGAATCAATAAGGTTGCCGCGGAAGTACGGCCAGGCACGACATATATCGGGCCTGCCGGGATGAACACCACAGCCTTCTTTGAAAAAGAAGCAGTATCCGTCTTCTTTAGTGATGAGGTGCAGTTTTCCACCTCGTTCTTCCGTATACTTTTCTACAAGCTCAGCTTCGGTGATTCCTAGAAAGGCGGAAAGGCGTTGTCTGTCCTTGGCGGTCATGACAATACCGCCTTCGCCATGGCAACAGTGACCGCACATGCGGCAATCAAATGCGGATACGGTCATCGAGTGATTCCAAAGCGCTGGAGTTCAACCTTCAGGCAGCGGTCTTCAATGACGACGATACCGCTGTCAGCCAGGATTTCACGTGCTTCCGGGCTGATAATACCGGACTGCATCCAAAAACACTTGGGCTTGTGTTCCATGGCAAGCACTTCACGGGCATGATCCGGACAAAACTGGGCGTTTCGAAACAGATCAACAACGTCAACAGGGCGGTCGATATCTTTTACGGAAGCATACGTTTCCAGTCCCCATACGTCTTTGCGAATAGGGTGGACGGGAATGACATCAAAACCCATATCAATCATTTCCCTGCCAACACCATCTACAGGGCGTCCTGGCTTATCGACAGCACCGATTACGGCTATTGTCTTGACCTCAGCCAGCATGGCAGCTAGCTCTTTATCGTTGTACAGCATTATTCACCTCGTTAATTAAGGGGATTCTCTTACAGGAATCCATTTTGGTTGCCTAGGCCTTATATAGCAAGGAGAAGGTTTTGTTTGAACCCACTCGACATATTTCGGCAGATGAACTCAGGTTGCGACACGACAGTGTTCGTTCTCATTTGAAAACCGTAGCAGAAAAGGCTGGCGGGATTCTGGTTTTTTCGCGTCTCAATATCTATTATTTAACAGGAACATTTGGCCAGGGCGTCCTGTGGCTTCCCATGGAAGGCGAACCGGTACTGATGATTCGCAAGGGTGTCAACAGGGCCCGACTCGAATCACCTCTGAAACACATCTATCAGTTCAAGTCCTACTCTGAGCTTGGTCCTCTTTGCGCCAATGTAAACAGCCCGCTGACCAAGGTGGTTGCGGCCGTGATGAGTGGGTTGACATGGCAGCTTGGAAATATGCTCGCCTCAAAGCTGAAAGAGCATACAATTGTCTCTGGTGACCATGCAATAGCATTGGCTAAAATGGTAAAGTCCGAATACGAACTGGACATCATGCGCCGATGCGGCGCCATTCATCACAAGTGTTTGTACGACATCCTGCCTGAAAAAATTCAGCCTGGCATGACGGAACGCGAGATATCCCATTTGGCGTGGGAGGTGTTCTTTGCTGAAGGACACATGGGCATACTACGGATGCAGGCCCACGGCGAAGAAGCCTTTTTAGGACATGTGGCCGCAGGTGACTCGGGCAATTACCCCAGTTCTTTCAATGGCCCACTTGGTTTGCGCGGAGAGCATCCGGGGTCGGCGCTCATGGGGAGCGCAAGCAAGGTATGGGAGCCGGGTGAACCGCTCATGCTTGATATTGGTTTCCAGATTGAAGGGTACCATACAGATAAAACGCAGGCATATTTCGCAGGAGAGGAATCATCCATACCGGATGAAGTCAGACAGGCGCATGATTTCTGTATCGAAATGCAGGATTGGGTCTGTGAAAATGCTGCACCCGGCGTGCTGCCCAGCGACTTGTATGCGTATTGCATAGAGCAGGCCGAAAAGCGTGGATATGCAGAAGGGTTCATGGGACTTGATGAGAATCAGGTACCCTTCATAGGTCATGGAATCGGGTTGACCATCGATGAATTCCCTCCCATTGCCAAAGGGTTTGATTCGCCGCTTCAACAGGGAATGGTCATCGCCATCGAACCAAAGCAAGGGATTCGTGGTGTTGGTATGGTTGGCGTTGAAAACACCTTTGAGATCACCGCAGATGGTTGCCGGTGTATTACTGGCGATTCTTACGAAATGGTGCCGGTTGAGTAGCTATCTCGTTTTCCCGGCATGGATCATTCGGGAAAAAATCAGATGGTGAAACGGTCTGACCAGGAAGAAGTAGAAACGGCCGGTCCAGTGTTTGTAATTGACTATTGTGTCTATTTCAAAGTGGTTCATGCCATTGGGGAGCGGTGTCATCATGGTAAGTATGTCGGCTCGAAGATGGTTTGCTTCATATCTCAGGGCTAGGTAGTCGTCTTCCTTGCCATGTAATACGGTGAAGACGGAGCATTTGTCTCCCGGAGCAAAGCAGATGGATTCTTCATCCTGTGGTTTTGTGTCGAATTTGACGTCATCGATGCGCAACACCTTGGCTACAACGGAGCGTAGCCTGAAGAGATAGGTCAACCAGCGGGGAGAGTAGAAGAGAAAACCGACCATGAACCGACGAAGAGTATTCGTTGATTCGGTTGATTTGCTTTCGGTGTAGTCAGCACCAGTATACAGATTTAAAAGTTCAGGATGATCTTTTATTTTAGTTTGATTCATAGCTATGAAAAAAGGCGCACGATCCATCGTGCGCCTTTTCTTTTTTTATTCGTATGCCGCCTCAAAGATGGCAATAACATCGTCTTGAGACATGGGCACGGGAGTAATGTCGAAGAGTGCTCCCATGGTGGTCAGGGCGTTTTCTGCCAAATCGGGAATTTCTTCTCGCGTGACCCCGTAGTCGGACAGCTTTTCATCGGCTAGGCCGACTTGGGTAATAAGCCGGTCAAGAGCATCAAGGAAGGCAACTCCCGGGACTTCTTCTTCAAGGTCCTCTTGCAATGTGTCACCCATTGCAAGGGCGAGGTCTCCGAGTCGCTCCTCACCGCGAGAGGCAAGAAATCCGAAATAGGCCTTGGATAGCATTACCAGTCCAGCGCCGTGGGGCAGGTCCGGATGGAATGCTGAAAGGGCATGCTCAAGCGAGTGGTGGGAGATGCATGAGGAATATGACTCGCACATCCCGGCAGCGGTACTTGCCCAGGCCATCACGGTCCGTGCTTCAAGGTCGTCACCATTGGCTACGGCCTCAGGCAGCGTGTGCGCAATGAGGTGGACAGCTTCCAATGCGAGCATGTCACTGGCCGGCTGCCTGCATGTTGCCAGATATGCTTCAACTGCGTGGAAAAAGGCATCCATGCCGGTGTAAGCCGTCTGTTTGGGAGGAACGGAAAGCATGAGTTTGGGATCAACGATGGAAAGCACTGGGAAAGTGGAGTCGTTGCCCCAGCCGATCTTCTCAGCAGAATCACTCTTGGTGATGACCGTCCACGGGTCAGCTTCGGTCCCGGTTCCTGCAGTTGTGGGAATTGCCACAATGGGCAAGGCGTCATTTTCAGGTTCTACACCGCCGCCAGAGCCGGACTGCATATAATCCCAGTAGTTGCCACTGTTGGTTGCCATCAAAGCGATGGCCTTTGCAGAATCAATAGTTGATCCTCCGCCAAGACCGACAATGAATTCGACTTCTTTTTCGCGGCATATGGCAGCAGCTTCGTCAACCTGAGCTGACTCAGGGTTGGGCATGACTTTATCAAATACGATGCTTTGAACATCCTGTTTGGCGAGCTGGCTTTGTACTTTGGAAAGGTACCCGTGCTTTATCATAGCTCCTGATTCGCCAATGACGATCATGGCTTTGCTTCCTTTGGGAAGGTGTGATGTCTCGCCCAGTTGGTCGATCATATCAGGACCGAATAGGACTCTGGTGGGCATGAAATATTGGAAATTCAACATGTCGGCTCCTTATTTTTTGCTACTTTTTCCATGATTGCAGTAAGTTTTCAAGCTGAGATTCCGTGAATAAATCACGCAATACCCATGGTCGTGACGCTTCATCTCCGGGGATGAAGAATGCAGCGGTTGGCAGAGAAACTGAACCGAGCTTTTTGAGCAGTGTTTCTGCTTCTACATTCCGTTCAGTCATATCGACACGAACGAATGTCACATTGTAGTCATTTTTCCAACGAGTAATATTTTCAGGAGTAAGAACTGTTGCTTCAAGTACTTTGCATGTCGGACACCAGTCAGCAGTGAAATCGAGAAGCAGTGCTTCCTTACCCACGCGCTGATTAAATACTGCGGGGGAGAATTCCACCCACAGCTGTTCATCTACCTTGGGTGGGGTAGTCCAGATGATCGCGCCTATTAGTATGAGTATGCAAACAAGTCGCGCTGACCACTGTCGAATGAAGATTGATGTTTTGGTCTGCTTCCATACCCATACGCCGAAAAGGATCGCCCACAGGGGTGCGAGTATGCGCAGCGTTTCACTCCCCAGCGCGATTGAGATAAGATAAAATGAAGTAGCGACAAGGAAGAAGGCAATCCCTTTTTCCACGTATGCGATCCATGGGCCGGATTTGGGCAGAAAGCGGGACAGGCGGGGATTGATAGCCATAAGCAGGTAAGGCGATGACATGCCCACGCCAATTGATATGAACACGGTAGCAATAACCACAGGCCCTTGTACCAGTGCCCAGCTTAGAACTCCGCCAAGGAATGGCCCACTACATGGCGTTGCCAGTAATGTGGTTAGGTTACCTGTAAAAAATGCCTGTACACGCGGGCTGTCGCTTTCCGAGCCGAACTTGAGATCAACTATGGGGAGATGGAAAAATCCAAACAGGCTGAGCGATAAGGCAAGGATTACCATGGCAATGCCCATGACAAGCCATTGCTTTTGGAACAACGCTCCCCAGGCTTGACCTGTTGCACCAAGAATGATCGCGAGAAAAACGAAAAAGCAAATGGCGCCAAGTGCGAAATAAATATTGTGCTCTCGAAATGCCGAAATACGTTCCTTCTCGTCTTTCATGTGGGATGAGTTGAGCAGCGCAGTCAGTTTCAGACTGACCACAGGGAGCACACAAGGCATGATGTTGAGAATGAGACCTGCCAACAGTCCCATGGCAATGGCTTTGAACAGACTGGTGACTTCCAGTGATGGCTGAAGGTATCTGGGGGAAAAGTCCCACTCAGAAAAATCGTTAGAGGCACTGAGAGATTTCTCTGCACCTTTTTCTCCTGGGGCAAGCGCTGAAAAGGACTTCCACCACTCCTGCGCTTCAGCGGATGGGAAAGGTGTATCGCTCGTGTAGCTGAGGTCCTTTCTAGCCGGTACGCATTTGGTTGGATGGCAAAGCAGCAAGTCCAATCTGAGTTGTATGGGGAGCGGTGTTCCTTTAGGGAAGACAGCATAGATTTTGGTGCCGCCAAAGTACTTGTTGACCATGACGGTTGGGTCAAAAGCGTCAGGCTTGCTTACCCCTTTGGGATAGAACACTGTCGCTACAGTGCCGTCAGCAGCTGTCGCTATCAATTGTGTGGGTTTTCCCATGCCTCCAGGGTCATTTCCATACGTGTACCACTCTTCATCCATGTCGATGGTAAGAGTCAGTACAAGTTTTCCATTCTCGGTTTCGTAAGCCTCAATGGACGTTTCCAGTTGGGCAGGGGCGGCTGCATCCTGAGCATATGCAAAGGTAGTAAGTGTCAGGAATAAAAAAGCGAGAAACAGCGTGCGAATCGATTTGTTTAGCTGCATGTCATCCTTACGAGAAAAAAAATGAAAAAGTTTGTTGACAAATGAAAGCCTTACTTATAGTTATTCACTCCGTCGCGAGGGCAACCCGCGGCACTGAGTGGGTCACTAGCTCAATTGGCAGAGCAGCGGACTCTTAATCCGGAGGTTCAAGGTTCGATTCCTTGGTGACCCACCACTCTGAAACTCAAAGCCCGGTTCAAGCCGGGCTTTTTCTTTTTGTGCATTCCAATTATTCATTCTTATCTCTCCATTGAGTTCATTAAAGATGGCTTTTCTCTGCTGAGAAAAAGCTCGCATCAGGGATATTAGCAGAGGGTAATTCAATGGTAAATCTAAAGTCTGCTATTCCATGATATAACACTAGTCCTGTTGCATTAGACGCAGGTCGTTACTGTTTATAGCCTGGGACAGAGGTAGTGTCATGTGGGAGTAAAATGTAGTTTACTCTCATCTAATGTCGTTAAAGAGTATAGTTTGATTTGGCACAAGATTGATCAGCAATAAAAAAGGGGGCTGTACCAGATAACTCCTTTGGGTTATCGGTATGGCAATGCGAAAAAGTCGTTTGAGCAAGGACAAGCAGCTTCGTTTAATCGAACATTTTGTGGCTGGCACGACAGCTCGTTGCGCTGCCGATCTGGTTGGTGTGAACGTCAAAACAGCCGCCTATTACTTTCACCGGCTCCGGGAAATCATAGCGGTAGAAGAGTCCTGTGAAGGGATGGATTTTGGCGAATTTGAGGTCGATGAGAGCTACTTCGGTGGCAAGCGAAAGGGCAAAAGAGGACGTGGGGCGGCTGGTAAGGTTCCTGTTTTTGGAATCCTTAAAAGGGGCGGGAAGGTCTATACACAGGTGATTCCTGATGCGAAAGGTAAAACCTTGCTTCCCATTATTCAGGAAAGAATCCAGCCAGACAGTGTGGTTTACTCGGACTGCTGGTATGGCTACAATGTCCTTGATGTGTCAGCGTTCAAACACTTCCGAATCAACCACTCGAAGCTGTTTGCAGATAGCCACAACCACATCAATGGAATCGAGAATTTTTGGAACCAGGCCAAACGCCATATGAGGAAATTCAACGGCATTCCAACCAAGCATTTTTCTCTGTTTTTAAAGGAATGCGAGTGGCGTTTTAATAACAGCAATCCGCGAAGCCAGTTTAAACAACTGAAACAGTGGGTTAGAAGACATATGGGCTAGTTATCTGGTACAGCCCCTAAAAAAGCCCGCATTGAATGCGGGCTTTTTTATTGCGAGTTAGGGTGTTTTATTTGTCGCCACAGGCATCGGAGGCCATACGCTCAAGAATGTCGTAGCGGCGCTGGTAGTCTTTTTCGATACTCTCTCTGAACGCCTTGGAGAGTTCCGGATGGAATCTTTCGAGCATTGCATAGCGGTTTTCACCTGAAAGGAAGTCCTGCAAAGTACCATCTGGTGCCTTGGAGTCCAGGGTCAGGGGATTCTTCCCTTCATCAATCAGGGACGGGTTATAGCGGTAAAGCGGCCAGTATCCTGATTCCACTGCGAGTTTTTGCTCATACTGTGTTTTGCCCATGCCTTTTTTAATTCCCTGGTTGATGCAAGGAGCATAGGCAATAATCACAGAAGGGCCATCGTATGCTTCAGCTTCTTTGATGGCCTTGAGGAACTGCTGCTTGTTGGCTCCCATGGCTACAGATGCGACGTACACATATCCGTAGGTCATGGCGATTCGGCCAAGGTCCTTTTTGCCGGTTCCTTTACCAGCCGCAGCGAACTTGGCGATCGACCCCAGAGGTGTTGCCTTCGAGGATTGTCCGCCTGTGTTGGAATACACTTCAGTATCCATTACGAGCAGGTTGATATCCTTGCCCGAGGCGATGACGTGATCCAAGCCACCGAAACCAATATCATAGGCCCATCCATCGCCACCAAACACCCATATGGATTGCTTGGTTAACAGGTCGGACATGGATGCTATTTCCTGCAGTGTTTCATCTGTTGCACCAGCAAGTTGTGCCTTCAGTGCATTGCCTGCTGGTTTGGATGCTTCGGCGTCATCTTTAACATCCAACCATTGTTGCATGCTTTCCTTGAGTTCTCCCGTGGCTGATTGTGCGTAATCTGTGATCAACTGCGTCAAATGGGCTCTGCGTTGGTCAGTAGCCATCTCAATGCCGAAGCCGAACTCGGCAGCATCTTCAAAGAGAGAGTTGCCCCAGGCTGGCCCATGACCATCCTTGTTGACAGTATAAGGTGTAGTTGGTGCCGAGGCCCCCCAGATTGATGAACAACCGGTCGCATTGGCTATGACCATGCGCTCGCCAAAGAGTTGGGTAATGACCTTTACATAGGGCGTTTCACCGCAACCGGCACACGCACCGGAGAATTCCATCAGAGATTGACGGAACTGGCTGCCCTTGAGGGTGTCACGGCCAAAGGCGTCTTTGTAGCTGATGGTGTCCGAGAAGTTGAAGTTGGGAATCTGCTCGGGCTTTTGTGTCGCGATGGGATGCATGACGAGTGCTTTTTCCTTGGCAGGACAAATGTCGGCGCAGTTGCCACATCCGAGACAGTCCAAGCTGTTCACCTGCATTCTGTACTTCATGCCCTTGACGTCTTTACCGATCGCATCAAGCATTTCAAATGTATCAGGAGCGCCTGAAAGCTCCTCTTCGGTTGCGAGTACCGGGCGCAAGGCCGAGTGGGGGCACACGAAGGCGCATTGGTTGCATTGGATGCAGTTGTCCTTGATCCATTGAGGGACCAGTATCGCCACACCGCGTTTTTCATATTTTGAGGTGGCTGCCGGCATGGTTCCGTCTGGAGTGAATGCAGAAACAGGAAGCGTGTCGCCTTTTTGAGCGAGTACCGGGCGCATGACATTTTTAACGTAGTCCGGTTCATCAGATTGGTCGGCAGAGGTCGGCTCTAGGTCTTTCCATGCTTCCAGAACAGGGATTTCAACAATGGCATCAGTGGCTTGGTCCACCGCAGCATTGTTCATTTCGACAATCTTGGGTCCTTTCTTGCCATACGCAGCTTCGATGCCTTCCTTGAGAAGAGAAACTGCCTGGTCAAAGGGAATGACATCGGCAAGTTTGAAGAATGCAGTCTGCATCACCATATTGATACGACCACCAAGGCCAACTTCACTGGCAATCTTCACGGCATCCACCGTGTAGAATTTGATGTTTTTCTCTGCCAGCGTCTGTCTCATCTCCGCTGGGAGTTTTTCATCCATTTCTTCAGCTGTCCACGGGCTGTTCAGGACAAACGTGCCGCCTTCTTTGATACCTTCCAGAACGTCATAGAGATTGACGTAGCTTGGGTTGTGACAGGCAATGTAGTCGGCGTCTTTGACAAGATAGGTCGACTGCAATGGCTTGTTGCCGAAACGAAGGTGGGAGATGGTGATACCACCCGATTTTTTCGAGTCGTAGGCAAAATAGCCCTGAGCATACATATCTGTATTGTCGCCGATAATCTTAATGGCCTGTTTGTTGGCTCCGACCGTGCCATCTGAGCCGAGTCCCCAGAATTTACACTGCACAGTGCCTTCCGGTGTCGTGTCGACACAGTCACAATCAAACAGAGACAGGTTGGATACATCATCAGTGATGCCGACCGTGAAGTTGTGCTTGGGATTGTTCAGTGAGTCGAACACCGATTTTGTCATGGCCGGTGTAAACTCCTTGGAACCGAGGCCGTATCGGCCGCCAACTATGACAGGAGCATTATCCACACCGGAATACGCAGCGCACACATCCAGATACAGAGGTTCTCCTAGTGACCCTGGCTCTTTGGTTCGATCAAGAACGGCTATGGACTGAACTGTTTTGGGGATGGCCTGGACCATGTGCTTGACGGAAAACGGGCGGTAAAGCCGGACTTTCAGCAGGCCGACCTTCTCGCCGGTAGTGTTGAGATAGTTGACTGTTTCCTCGATGCATTCGCAGGAGGAACCCATGGCGATGATCAAGCGTTCCGCTTCTGGATGACCAACGTAGTCGAAAAGGTTGTACTGACGGCCTGTGAGATCACTTACCTTCTTCATGTACTGTTCAACGATGTCGGGAATGGCATCGTAGTACTTGTTGATTGTCTCTCTTCCCTGGAAGTAGATATCAGGGTTTTGTGCTGTGCCACGAATGTCCGGGTGCTCCGGGTTCATCGCCTTGGCTCTGAACTGTGCCAGCTTCTCTTTATTCAAGAGAGGCTTCATGTCATCGTAGTCGATCACTTCGATTTTCTGGATTTCATGGGATGTCCTGAAACCGTCAAAAGAGGATACAAACGGTATGGAGGATTCTATGCTGGCTAGGTGGGCAACCAGCGATAGGTCCATGACTTCCTGTACGGAGTTGGAAAACAGCATGGCGAATCCGGTTTGGCGACAGGCCATGACATCCTGATGGTCGCCAAAAATGGAAAGGGCGTGAGCTGCCACTGCACGCGCAGATACATGGAATACCCCGGGGAGAAGTTCTCCGGAAATCTTGTACATGTTCGGGATCATCAACAGCAGGCCTTGGGATGCCGTGAAGGTCGTGGTCAAGGCGCCACCGGCCAAAGAGCCGTGCACAGCTCCGGCTGCGCCCGCTTCGGATTGCATCTGGCGGATTTGTACGGTTTGGCCGAAAATGTTCTTTCGTCCCTGGGCCGCCCATTCATCTGCTATTTCACCCATGGGAGTTGAAGGTGTGATGGGGTAGATGGCGGCAGTTTCCGACATGGCGTAAGCCACGTGAGCTGCGGCGGTGTTGCCGTCCATGGTTTTCATCTTTTTGGGCATGTCTGATACTCCAAGAGTTACGGATTAGATCTTGAACTAGAAATAATTTCCGGTTCCGTATTCAGCAACGGAATGAACGCCTCCTCTCCCTCTCGAAAAAGCCTTTGAATGAAATCATTGTTGGCTATCGTCGGTTGGACCGCATGAGGAGGCTATTCATTCCTGTATGAATTTGTCCCTTTTTCAAGAAAGAGGGTCAAGCGGTTTGAATACCGTTGGCCGAGCGATGTGTGCCGCTGGCCGAATTTTAGGCAATTTGATGTTCTGTTAAGGACGGGAGAGAGAGGTTGCACAAGCTGCACTTCCGCATGGGGATAACTTTGTGCGTAATACTTTTATAGCCGTATAATAACTGATGATCGTTTCAACAGTTAGACAGTAAAGACGGCGGAGGAAAGAAGGGGGCAAACTCTTGGTGGAGTCCAAAAAGACAGGGCCTTGAAATTCAAGGCCCTGCATGTGTGTGCTATTTTTCGATGTTGTATCCTGCTCGTGACCAGGCCAGAAAGCCGCCTGCAAGCGCTTTTACATCCCAGTATCCGTGTCGTTGCAGATAGGATGCTGCGATATTGGAGCGATATCCCGAGGCGCAGTAGAGGATATGGTGTTCATCTTCTGCCAGTCCGAATTTGCCATCAAGGATATCGGCCAGCGGAATGGTTTTGGCACCGGGGATGATGCCTTTGCCGACCTCACCAGGTGTTCGCACGTCGATAAGGCTGAGCGGAGTATTGCTTTCAAGGTTATGCTGGATGTCCTGAGCAGACTCGATGGAGAGTTTGTCCACAGGTTTGCCACTGTAGACCCAGGATTGGATCCCACCGGAAAGGTAGCCGAGAATATTGTCGTAACCGATTCGGTGCAGTTCGGTCCGCATCCGGTCATAGTCGTTTTTGGAATCCACAATAAGCAGGAGATCGGCATTCGGTTCAACCACCATACCTACCCAGTTGGCCAAGCTGGGTTCAAACCCGATGTTGAGCGATCCCGGGACATGGTATCCGGCGTAGGATGCTGCATCTCTGACGTCGATGACTGTTGCGCCGTCGATCATTTTTTCTTCAAAGCGCATGGGCTCCATAGCCAGGTCCACCGGGCACCGTTCCAGTAGCGGGGTGCCGTTGGCGTTTGTCGAGATGATATGAGTAAAACTCTTCGGTCGAGCAGGGAAGTCCTGGCTCATGGCTAGATGAAATGATTCATAGGAATCAAAGCCGAGCATCGGATTATGCCGTCTTTCAAACCCCAGAGTGGAGTTCGGTTTGGAACTCATGCCGCGACCGCACAATGAACCAGCTCCATGTGCCGGGAAAACTTCCAGGCTGTCGGGGTTTTCTTTGAATTTGACGTAGAGCGTGTTGTAGAGGTTGTCTATCTGCTCATCCAGTTTAGCGTCTCCAACCAGGTCTGGTCTGCCTATATCGCCGACGAAAAGCACATCTCCGGTAAGAAGCATCCAAGGCTCATCACCTCGTGATCGGTCGGTGACCAGTAGGGAGAGAGCATCAGGTGTATGTCCCGGGCTGTGAATGACTTTCAGAACCGTATCGCCGACAGTCAGTTCCTGGTTCTCGATAAGGGGAGTAAAATCATAATTAACCGGTGAACTCTCGTACATCATGATATCGCACCCTGTGTGGGATTTAAGCTCCTGGGTGCCGGAGATGTGATCTGCATGTACGTGCGTATCGATGGTGTGCACGATCTTCATGCCTTCTTCACGAGAGATATCAAGATAATCCTGAACATCTCGTTTAGGGTCGATAACTATCATCTCCCGAGCGGCTGGACAGCCGATAATATATGAAAAGCAGCCAAGTCCCGGGGTCGTTATTTGCTTAAAATACATAGTAACTCCTAATGAAATGAGTAGAACAAATTACCGTTCAGGGTACGATGCAATCATGTATGTTTCAATCGTCCGTCAGCATTTAACTTGCAGCCAGTTTTTTGGCCTCCTGGCGAAATCTTTCTGCCATGTCTTCAAGTGTCTCTGCCACAGCATCAAAGGTTGCTGTTTTGTCAGACTGTTGCGGCAGTGTGCGTCGGTAACTCCACTGAGCAAGGTAGAAAAGGTCGGAGGGAGAACAGCCTCCGCATGTATTACCAAGCTTGGTAATAATGGAGTTTTTGATCCTTTCGCGCTGAATGATGGCAGACTTCAAGCGATCGCTTGCATTGGAAACGTCCTTGTTGTCAGCAATGGCCATCTGCAGTTGGCTGTTATAGCGCTCAACCGCTTTAGCTGCCTGTAAGTAAGAAGCTGCGTCATCCATCAATGAAGGGTCGCTTGCAAGAGTGCGAAAGACACTGGCGGTCTGGTCCAGTCGAACAGCATTGAGTCGGAGCATCGAAGCCACTTCAATGTTTTCCAGAATCCGAAGCTGTTTTTCGCCGGAAACCAAATACTCTCGCTGTTCATTGGTCGCAGTCTCTTTGAGGTGCGCTAAAAAGGCCGGTGCGTAGATTTGATGAAGTGTTCTCACCATATCGGGAGTGAACGCATAGTCGAGAACACTCGAACGAGCAGTCCTGATATTTTGAACTTGAACAGCAAATCCCTTGAGTTCCAAACCGAAATACATATTCAGGGATTTCGGAGAAACCTTTGTTGCAGGCTTGCCGTTTACATCCTGAGGTTGGAAATTTTTAAGAAGATACTCTGCAAGGGATTCGACAAAGCTGAAAGTGACGATGCTGTCTTCTTCCACTTCAGTTACTTGAGGGGCAGGCTGTTTGTCTTCCTTTTCAACTTTCGCAGTTGTATCCGTTTGTTCAGACGGAGACTCTTCTTCCTGTTCTTTTTTTTGGGGAGGAGTGTAGTCAGGTTCAGCCTCCTGACCTTTTTCAACCCAGGCAGGAGCCTGAGCAGTCTCTTCAGGAGGGGAAACTTCCTGACGTAGTGATGTACTGTTTTCTTCCTGCTTGGGAATCAGCAGATAAGCGCCGAGGGCCAGAACCAACGCGCACCCAATCAATATAATCGCAAGTTTCTGACGGTTCATAAGTATGCCTCCATTGGGCATTGAATATCAGGTTATTCTGATGGTTTCCAGGTGAAATCATTTTCCTTGTCAGCGTTTGCGCAGGTGATATCCCTGTTTCGCAAGTCTGCCCAGTAATCTGTCCCCTTGATGGCTTGATCGCACATCATGCGCATGTGCGAGTAATAATCGAGCAGGGCAACCATACGGTCGAGTTCGATCTTTCCGTTGGCCCCATCTTCAAGAAGTGCTTCTTTTAATTCTTGATACTGATCATGCAGTTCGTGAACGGACTGCTTTAATTGGTTGAACTCCGATGAGCATGGAGTGTGCGCAATATTCAAAATGTTTTTGACTTCGTGTTGAAAGTTTCTGGCACACTCATGCGAGTAGTCTGGCAGTTGGTGGTTCAACAGGGCGTGTTCCTGTGAAACTTCATCAATGATGTTTACGGATTTTCTAAAATATTGAATTACGCGTAAGCTCAGTGGGAGTCTTGAGGCGACTGTCTCCGGTAGATTCACATGTTGGAGTTTTACGCAGAACTTTCTGATGGCTCTGACAAGCCCGTCGAATTGAGCCCGGTCTTTGATGAAGTCTTTATCTCGAAATTTCGAGGTCAGTGCCTTCTGTCCCATGGATCGTGTCAGTTCCCCCAGCCGCCCAAGCTCCATGAAAAGTGCATCCATAGCCAAGGAAGGTGTGGATAGGACGTTGCTGTCAATGTACTTGGGTTTACCAAGATCGGCGAATTCTTTCCCGATGTGTTTGTTAAGAAGTGTGACAAATCGTTTTGTGAAGGGGAGAAAGAGTATTACACCCAATACGTTGAAAAACGTATGAAAAACAGCAAGCGTCGCTGCGACGTTGGCTGCTTGGCCTGCAATGGGGATGAGTGAAATTGCATGTATGAAAAAAGGGATCAGCATCAATGCGACAACCCCTGTCGCAAAGTTGAAAACAATATGTGCCGCAGCAACCTTTTTGGCATTATAGGTGGCGCCAATAACTGAGAGGGCGGCTGTGGTAGTAGTGCCGATGTTGGTTCCAATGACGGCTGCCGCTGCGCTTTCAAGGGTGATGACATTGGACATCGCTGCCGTTAGGACAAGGGCCATGGCTGCGCTGGAGCTTTGCATGACGAGCGTAAGCATTGTTCCAATACCAACGAACAAAAGTATCCCGGGGATACCCGCAACATTGAAAGTGGATAGGTCTATACTGCCCTGAATAATGTGAAAAGATGATTGCAGCGTTTCAATTCCAAGGAAAAAGATACCGAATCCGGCAAAAGCATCGCCAAGATGCTTTCGGCGCGAAGTTCCGGTTGTTAATCGGAGTGCCGCACCTAGTCCGATGAGTGGGAGAGCAAGAGCCTTGACTTTTACACTCATGCCGACGGCAGCAACAATCCAACCTGTTACTGTGGTTCCTACGTTACTGCCGTAAATGACACCAATTGATTGCGCAAGGGACATCAGCCCGGCATTTACAAATCCAATGACTGCGACAGTGATGGCGCTGGAAGACTGAACCAGTGCTGTTATCATGAAGCCGGAAAACAGCCCGCGAATAGGCGTTTTTGTCCACTTTCCCAGTATACTTCTCAGTGCAGGGCCTGCGGCATTTCGGAGGCCGTTCGTCATCAGGCGCATGCCCAATAGAAAGAGGCCCACGCCTCCAATTAATCCGGATATAAGTTCAACAGTCATTTCTACAGTGTTTCCTTGTTTTATTTGTATTCACTGTAAGGAGCCAGAATTACAAAGTAAACACATTTCAAAGGAGTTTACGTTAATCGTTAGTCTTTGCTTTTACTGTTAACACAATAATATATGATTCGAAAAAAGTAATTATCATGGAAAATGAATCATATGTCATACGTTCTTGGAAAGCATAGCGACAGCGCGGAGCAGGCGCCGTATTCAGCAAAAAAAAAACCGCGCTTGGGCGCGGTCTTTTGGCGGTAAAGAGTTCATGCTAACTAAAGTAGCGATTTTTGTCCTCGCGTTCTTTTGCTGTATCAAAATCAATATTAATCCCAGGACGTTCATTTGGCTTGTTTTTGGCTTTTACTGCATAGAGTATTACGCCGAAAACAGCTACTGCTCCAACGATAATCGATGAAATGAGAATTGTTTCCATATGATCACTTTTATCCCA
This sequence comes from Pseudodesulfovibrio profundus, assembly GCF_900217235.1. NCBI lineage: Bacteria > Pseudomonadati > Thermodesulfobacteriota > Desulfovibrionia > Desulfovibrionales > Desulfovibrionaceae > Pseudodesulfovibrio > Pseudodesulfovibrio profundus. Next base: position 229,481 of record NZ_LT907975.1, read on the forward strand.
ATCACTACTCTCAGGCAAGCGGTTTTGAGCTGGCCTCTGTTGTATTTGTTGGTAGATTGAATGTTCCTGAACCATCAACTGCGGCTTCGATAAATCAAAAAAATGAACGGGTAAAGAAAAAGCCCTTACGATTTCTCGTAAGGGCTTGGTCATTCGGTGGCTCCCCAGCACGGACTTGAACCGCGAACCTAGTGATTAACAGTCATGATCTTGTGCCTTTTGTTGGCTTTGACCATCTATGAATGCTTTCATAGGATTATTTTTATCAATTGGGACAGGGCGATTGTCACTCGTAGAAGTCTGATTTAAATGGGTTCCTCATCTGGAAGCGTTACAAATTAATTTGGAGCCTAACAATAGCTTATGAGGATTGCTCGAGCTTAAAGTTCAAGAGCAAATGCGGTCAGAATGCGGCGTCATAGGGCAGCTTTGTCAAGATATATTGATGATTTAAGATGTATGTGGAGGGGGGCATATTAAGTGATAGAGTCTGTATTACTAACAATCCACCGTGGTGGACGATTTGGGGGGGCAATCGCAGGCTGTGGATATCATAAGTTAAGATGTTAAAAAGCGCACTACTTGGGGGATGTGAACGTGGCTCAATATCAATGGTTGTACATGTATAAATTTACCTTAGTGGGTTTTCAAATACGGCATGGCGCTTGAGTATTTCTACAATAGGTCAACCCGAGATATTGTTTTAGTAAAGGGGCTGTACCAGATAACTCCTTTGGGTTATCGGTATGGCAATGCGAAAAAGTCGTTTGAGCAAGGACAAGCAGCTTCGTTTAATCGAACATTTTGTGGCTGGCACGACAGCTCGTTGCGCTGCCGATCTGGTTGGTGTGAACGTCAAAACAGCCGCCTATTACTTTCACCGGCTCCGGGAAATCATAGCGGTAGAAGAGTCCTGTGAAGGGATGGATTTTGGCGAATTTGAGGTCGATGAGAGCTACTTCGGTGGCAAGCGAAAGGGCAAAAGAGGACGTGGGGCGGCTGGTAAGGTTCCTGTTTTTGGAATCCTTAAAAGGGGCGGGAAGGTCTATACACAGGTGATTCCTGATGCGAAAGGTAAAACCTTGCTTCCCATTATTCAGGAAAGAATCCAGCCAGACAGTGTGGTTTACTCGGACTGCTGGTATGGCTACAATGTCCTTGATGTGTCAGCGTTCAAACACTTCCGAATCAACCACTCGAAGCTGTTTGCAGATAGCCACAACCACATCAATGGAATCGAGAATTTTTGGAACCAGGCCAAACGCCATATGAGGAAATTCAACGGCATTCCAACCAAGCATTTTTCTCTGTTTTTAAAGGAATGCGAGTGGCGTTTTAATAACAGCAATCCGCGAAGCCAGTTTAAACAACTGAAACAGTGGGTTAGAAGACATATGGGCTAGTTATCTGGTACAGCCCCTTAGTAAATTTATATCCCTATTACGGAAATCTCTAAGGAATGTACTACGTCAAGTGATTGCTACAGGAGGTGAGAGTGTCGGCGAAGTTAGAAGTTAATAGGAGCAGCAGAAGGAGAAAATATAGCGCATTTGAAAATAACCATCCATTCAGTCTAGCGATACTAAAGTCTATGTCGTTTCCTCTGGGCTGTGTCTACATGGACCAGATTTACGAAAGGGGACGGATATCCCCAAACGTGACAATCGAGATGGAGACAACCAGCTTGGTTAAGTAGTCAAAGAGGATGCCTGTTAAGGATAGCTGCACTCCCAAACAGCATTAGGTATGGCAAGGTAAAGTCTTACAATTAAAGCAAATATGTCTGATATTTTGCCAGGAAGAGAGCTTAGGCCCCATCTAACTCAGCGGTATAAAAAACCAAAATTATACAATTTCAGTCTTTTGTTATACAGTGTTTGGTGAGTCTATAAGTCTCGGCTTACCCATACCGCCTGTCCAATGACCTTTATAAGTTTAGCAGGACTTTGCCAGCTTTGATTGTCCATAAATATTAATCCATGGGGGCCATAACTGCAGCGTTTAAAACATATACATCCACCAAGTTCAATAGCATAAATCTTATCAGGAACAGGGGGCCTGTCTTGCTTATTAAAAATGACTAGATCACCCTGTCTTATAGACTTGTATATTGAGTTGTCAGGAGCATACATACCTACTAAGTTTTCAAGCTTCCCGTACCTTTCCAACCAGTCAGGACTTAAGACAATGTAATCAACTATCTCATTATCCTCATGAGATACAACCGGCAATTCAATACCTATTCGTGAACGTGGTGACGTTTTTGAGTTTTTCCTCACAAGCCTTGGGTAGATAGCCCCCTTACCTGTCTTAAGGAACTCCTTGCTAATTTTATGTTGCTCCTCAAGGGTGCGAAGCCATGAGTGAGGGACTTTGCCAGTTCTCTTGACATAAGAAACAGCTGCCCTCGACAGTCCAAGTAGATCAGCTAACTCAGTTTGTTGAGTAATGCCTGAAGTTTCTTGGATTCTTGAAAAGAATTCTTCAAAATCTAAATCAGAACTTTTCCCCATTGCTTCCTCAATTAGTAGGCTTGATAGTTTTTAGGACGGAGCTTTATCTTTATAAGCACCTTTAATAATTTAATTAAGGGTGAATAATGTTCTTGTCAAATGGAGTCTTGATTGTCCGTTAAGATTTAACTGTAAGCAAGGGGGGCTAAATCATGAAATGGTTAAACGTATGAATGATGCCAGTAATTATTATATCTTAGTATGTTTATTCCATAAAAAACATTAAGATAGAGTGTGCAAGCGGTGGAGGGGGCGGTAAGATTACTTATTGAATATAAATTGTTACCCACTTAATCAATTGTGTTTGGTGTTGTGAGCTAAGAATCAGCGCGAGCACTCTCCAATCATTCGTAAGCACGTTCAAAGGATTGAGAAAGTATACGGAAGGGGTAGTCCTATTATTGTGCTGTACTCCAAGTAGGCACTTAATATGCCGGAGATAAAAGGTGTTTGCAGGGCGAGTTGGCTTTCGATTCTGCGAAATGTTATTGGTTGGACTTTCTCTTGGACACATAGGCTCTCACATCCACTTGTGGGCTAATAGAAGCGGACAACATTGACTTCCCACTATGCTATGCCTGTCGAGCTTTGTTGAATTAACATTACTAGCGGGCTATCCAGCGTCAGGATGCCACATCGACAAAGTTGTCTTAGAAATTGTTGAGGAGTTAAGTATTCCGAAGGCACCTCCTATGCCAACTCTTGCCCTTCTTTTTTTGTGAATTAGGGATTTTTGGAAGGACTTGTAGGTATGTTTAGGTAATTATAAAAAGTTAGTAACCAACTTTGGCACAAGCCAATTGATTGTTACTGGTGTGTGGGGAGTAGAGCTTGCTGCTCCCTTTTTTTATAAAAATTAGATCGTAGGTGGAGCAAGCCGCTACCAATCGTACTGTTTTATTTAATAAAAAAAAAAGCCCTTACGATTTCTCGTAAGGGCTTGGTCTTTCGGTGGCTCCCCAGCACGGACTTGAACCGCGAACCTAGTGATTAACAGTCACCCGCTCTGCCGATTGAGCTACTGGGGAACATTTGCCGTCGAAGCGAAAGAGGGTTTAAATAAATCAGCGCAGGGCGTCAAGCATAAATTTAAATTTTTTTAAAAAAAGTTTAAATGTCCAGTTACATGTTAAAGGGTCCATTTTCTTGACGGGAAGCGTTATTTGGCATACGCATTTGACGTCTCTTGTATTTTTCTAGACTTAGCAAGAGTTAGGGATAAATAAATTGTCAAAGAATAAGAAAAAAGCAAAGAAAATCAAGCTTGCGACCAAGTCCGCTCACGCGGAACGGTTTATGCCCATGCTCGAAGCCCTGCAGTCCAGGGACGAGCTCAATCCTGTTATCAAGACCCGTGTCGAGAAGGCATGTGGCCTGTTGGATGAAAATGTTCATCTTTATCCTAATGACTTCAAGCGTGATACTGAGATTCAGGAAATCTGGGATCAGTATATTGAAGTTGAAGGAGAGGAGTTGGAAGCCGTCGACCGTGAATTCGCTATCGCGGGTCGCGTCGTTTCCTATCGTTCCTTTGGTAAGGTGACATTCTTTCATGTGCAGGACCGCAGCTCGAAGATTCAGGTTTATGCTGCCCGTGATGAACTCGGCGCCGATCCGTACAAGCTCTTCAAGAAGACAGATGTCGGAGATATAGTAGGCGTCGTCGGTGGGTTGTTCCGCACTAAAACTGGTGAACTCACCCTCAAAACCAAATCGTTCCAGCTTGTCAGCAAGTCCATGCGTCCGTTACCGGAGAAATACCATGGGCTTAAAGATGTTGAGACACGGTATCGTCAACGATATGTCGATCTTATCGTTACTCCTCGGACCAAGGAAATCTTTGAAATGCGAACTGCAATTGTTCGTGAATTGCGTGATTTTCTTGACGAGAAAGGGTTCATGGAAGTTGAAACCCCTATGATGCAGGCCATTCCAGGTGGAGCTACTGCCAAGCCTTTTGAAACGCATCATAACGCTCTCGACATGAAGTTGTACATGCGTATTGCTCCCGAGCTTTACCTCAAGCGTCTGCTGGTTGGTGGCTTTGAGCGAGTATACGAAATCAACCGAAATTTCCGAAACGAAGGTATTTCAACACAGCACAATCCAGAGTTCACCATGCTGGAGTTCTACTGGGCGTATGCAAACTTCGAAGATCTCATGGATCTTACTGAAGAGATGTTTTCTCGTATCGCCAAAAAGGTCACCGGCTCTTCCGTAGTCCCTTATCAGGGCGTGGATGTCGATCTTTCCGTCGGTGCCTGGACTCGCATGGCATTCCATGAGTCTCTGGAAAAGATCGGTGGTGTGCCTCCCGAAATTTATGCTGATTATGATAAGTGTAGAGACTTCGTTAAGGAGAAGGGCGAAAAGGTTATCGAGGGAGAAAAACTCGGTAAGCTTCAGGCCAAGCTGTTTGACGTTCTCGTAGAGCCTAAGTTGGTTCAGCCGCACTTCATCTATCATTACCCGACAGATATCTCTCCGCTTTCTCGTCGCAATGAGGATAATCCTGATATCACTGACCGCTTTGAGCTGTTCATGACGGGGCGCGAGATGGCAAATGCCTTTTCCGAGTTGAACGATCCAGTGGATCAGCGTGGTCGATTTGAAGATCAGGTTGCGGAAAAGGAAGCTGGCGACGAAGAAGCCCACTTCATGGATGATGACTATGTACGTGCCCTGGAATACGGAATGCCACCGGCTGCAGGGCAGGGTGTCGGAATTGATCGCCTGGTTATGCTGTTAACAGATAGTGCTTCCATCAGGGAAGTCATTCTGTTTCCGCTGCTCAGGCCGGAGGTTGGGTAAGGCCACGGGGTCACCCAGGTAGAATCCGTATATGCGATTCGAGACTTTTGTAGCATTAAGGTATTTGTTCGCACTGCGAAAGCAGTCGTTCATCTCTATCATTTCCTTATTCGCAATTTGCGGCGTTGCAATTGGAGTCGGAGCACTCATTGTCGTCATTGGCGTAATGAATGGTTTTTCCCATGATCTTCGAGAAAAGATTCTTGGTGTGAACTCCCATATACTTGTGACCTCCATTCGTGGTGGAATCAACGATTACAGAGAAATGGCTGGCGCTGCCAGTAGTGTGAAAGGAGTAACTGGTGTTACTCCCTTCATTTATTCCGAGGTCATGCTTTCCACTCGAAATGGGGTGAAAGGCGTTGTTCTGAGAGGGATCGACCCTGGAACATCTGATTCCGTTTTAAGTCTTTCGAAAGACATGATCAGCGGGGATGTCGCGAATCTTGAGGTTAATGGCGATGTGCCGGGTATTATTGTTGGAGCTGAGCTCGCACGACGGCTTGGTCTCTCGCAAGGATCAGAGGTAAATCTGCTTTCACCTTCAGGGCGATCCGGTTCTGCGGGATTTACTCCTAAAATTCGTCGCTTCGTTGTGGCAGGCGTATTCCGAACAGGTATGTTCGAGTATGACTCGACGTTAGGATACGTGACCATACCCGCTGCAAGGAAGTTGTTGGGATTCAAGGGCGACATTGTTTCCGGGTTGGAAATAAGTGTTGATGATGTCTACAATGTTAGCGCTATTTCTGAGGCGATAAAGCAAAAGGTCGGTTCTTTTACTGTCTATGTTCGCCATTGGCAGGAAATGAATGCGAATCTTTTCGCTGCATTGGAGCTGGAAAAAACAGCCATGTTTATCATCCTGGCGATGATAGTCCTTGTTGGTTCCTTTTCCATCGTGACGACCCTGGTGATGCTGGTGATTCAGAAGACGAAAGATATCGCTGTGCTGATGTCGGTTGGAGCAGATACTGCCAGTATTCGCAGAATATTCATGCTCCAGGGAACCTTTATTGGTGCGACGGGTACAGCCATCGGATTCCTCATAGGGGTTCCTTTGAGTCTGCTTTTGAAGAAGTATCAGTTTATAAAATTACCAAGCAACGTGTACCCAGTTGACTACCTGCCGGTCAGGCTTGAATTCATGGATATGGCTGCTATTGGTGTTGCAGCGTTCATGTTGTGTTTTTTGGCAACCATATATCCGGCTCGACGTGCTGCCGCACTAAGTCCGAGCGATGCCTTGCGTTATGAGTAGAGAACTATTATATCGCTTGGTTGCCGTCGAAAAGGAATTTGAAGGGCCTTCTGAAACCCTTCGAATTTTGCGCAAAATCGATTTGGATATACCGCAAGGAGAGTCCTTGGCGGTTGTTGGTGCTTCCGGCTCAGGTAAGACAACCCTATTGCACTTGCTTGGCACATTGGATACAGCCTCAAGTGGGCAGGTTTTTTTGGATGGGGTTGATTTAACCACGTTGGACAATAGGCAAAAGGCTCGGTTACGAAACCGAGATATTGGTTTTGTATTTCAATTTCACCACCTTTTGCCTGAATTCTCCACGCTGGAGAATGTTGCCATGCCTGCTTTCATTGGAAAGATGGGGCGCTCTGAAGGGATTCGTTTAGCCAAAGAAGCCCTGGAAATGGTCGGGCTAGGACACAGGCTGGACCATAAAGTCACCACGTTGTCCGGTGGTGAGCGACAAAGAGCAGCTATTGCCAGGGCGATATTGTTGAAGCCAAAAGTGCTTCTCGCTGATGAGCCGACAGGAAACCTTGATGAGGAAAACGGTGCTATGATTGGTAATCTTTTGGTTTCCTTGAATAAAGAATTGGGAATGACATTTGTCGTTGTTACGCATAATCCTGAACTCGCGGGTATGATGCACCGTCGGGTTGAATTGCGTTTAGGAGAACTCTATGCGCTTTAGTCTTTTTCGCAGCTATTTGATCGGATTCTTAGCCGCTGTATTACTGTTTACTGCCAGTACTTCGCAAGCTGCTCAAAATGTCTCCCAGGACGTCAAGGTTGCTGTCCTGCCTTTTACTATTAATGCAGGTGAAGATTTAGCTTATCTTCAGGACAGTCTGCCGGAGCTGATAGCTGATCGGCTCGGTGAAGCTGGCTTTCAAGTCGTGAGCAGTGATGTTGTTGACAAGCTCATCGCCGACAAAGGAATTACCAGTATTGATTCCGGCATTGCAAAGGAGTTGGCCTTGCAATCTGGAGCCGCATTTTCAATTTATGGTGACCTCAACCAAATCGGTGAAAACCTGTCACTTGATGCACGCTTGATCGATGCTTATTCCGATGATCCGGCAAAAAAGATATCTGTTACAAAAGAAGGGTTAATCAACCTTCTGCCTGCCGTAGATGCTCTTGTTGAACGCATGCGCATGGATTTGTTGCGTTTGGACGTCATTGGCGAAGTCGATGTAGAAGGCACCAAAGTTCTGGATAAAGATGTTGTGCTGATGCGGTTGACTTTGCAGAAAGGTGATCTGCTGACTGCGAAAACCGTCAACACGGCGTTGAAGAATATTTATGATTTGGGGTACTTTGACGATGTTCGCGTCAAGGTTACACCTGCTGACGAAGGCAAACGTGTTACGTTTGTAGTCGAAGAAAAGCCACGAATTCTTGCAGTCGGAGTAACAGGCTCAGACAATATCGATTCGGAAGATATTGTTGAAGCCATGTCCACCAAGAAGGGTGGTGTAGTTAACCCGAAAGTCTTGGCTGAAGATATTCGCGTGATCCGCGAGATGTACAGGAAAGACGGATACTATAAAGCCAAAGTCACTCATGAGATTGAGGATGCCGGAAACGGTACGGCCAGATTGACACTGATTGTCGATGAAGGACGCAAGCTTTATATTGAAAATGTTGTCATTGACGGTGCAGAGCAGGTCGACCCGGATGACGTAAAGGACGTTCTTGCTTTGCAGGAAAGAGGCATGTTCTCTTTCATTACTGATACTGGCGTCTTGAAAGAAGAGCTGCTTGAGCGTGATACTTCTGCCATTCAGGCTTTCTATCAGAGTAAAGGCTTCCTGAATATCAAGGTTGGCCGTCCTGAAGTAGAGATCAAAGAAGACGGAATTACAGTCATCTACCGAGTCTGGGAAGGTGATCGCTACAAAATGGGGGCGACTGCCTTCAAGGGCGATCTGATTGAAGATACTTCCAAATTGCTTGAAGTTGTTTCCATTGATGAGTTGCAGACGGAAGACGAGTACTTTGACCGTTCCGTGATTCAGGGCGACGTGGCGAAACTCACTTCTTATTATAATGATTATGGCTACGCCTACGCCGATGTAAAAGTGCATCTCCAAGACGATGCTGCAACCAAATCGGTTGGGGTCGTTTATACGATCAGCAAGCACCAGCGTGTGCATATTCGCCGCGTACTGATCGAAGGTAATACTCGAACCCGTGACAACGTTATTCTTCGTGAGATGCGACTTGCTGATGGTGACCTTTTCAGCGGTAAGAAGCTCAAACGCTCTTACGCTCGTCTGGGGAATTTGAACTATTTCGAAAAGGTTGACATCACCCCCGCACCGACAGGTAATCCTGAAGAAATGGACCTTATTGTTAAGGTTAAGGATAAACCAACCGGCAACATCGGTGGTGGTATCGGTTATTCCACATACGAGAATGTATATATTGGCGGTAATATCACGGAGACCAACTTGTTTGGTAAAGGGTATCACCTGGCTTTAAATGCTTCATTCAGTGGAGTAAGTACCAAGTATGCTTTAACTTTCCGCAACCCGCATATTAACGATACGGATGTTGGTTTTACCGCTGAAATCCATAATCGAGAAGATGAATATAACCGTTATGACAAGGATTCGACCGGTGGAAGTATCAACTTCTCTTATCCCATAGGCGAATACACCAATCTTTCCTGGGGATATCTGGCAGAATCTTATGAAATCAAAAACGTTGACTCTGAAGCCTCAGATGACGTTAAGGAAGATGAAGGTTCTCACTTCCTCAGTCAGCTGAACGGTCGATTTGTCCGTGATACCCGAGATTCAAACAGGGCCACTCGCACAGGCACCAGGACCGCTCTGACCGTTCTTTACGGTGGTGGTGCCATTGGTGGTACAGATAACTTTGTAAAGTACATGGGCGAGTATAACTGGTGGACTCCGGTATTCGAAGAGGTGGTTTTCCATTCAAAATTCTGGGCAGGATTTGTTCACAAGAACTTCAACGGGGATGAAATTCCCACTGACCAGCGTTTTGATTTGGGTGGCATCGGAGATGTGCGCGGCTACTCCCGAGACAAGATTACTCCGCTTGACAGTTCTGGTGATGAACTTGGTGGTACCAAGGCTTTTTACACCAACCTTGAGTTGACGAGGGTAATCAATAAGGAATACGGGATCAGCGGACTCGTTTTCTTCGATGCTGGTAACGTCTGGAAAGAGGAAGAAACAATGTTCTCATCTCCGACCAGACACGGTGAAAGTCCTGTAGGGGGCTTGTACAAAAGTGTTGGCGCCGGTATCAACTGGTATTCCCCCATGGGACCACTTGCTCTCGTTTACGGATACGGTCTCGACCAGATCGGCTCCAGTGGACGTCATAAGTTTGAGTTCACCATGGGCCAACAGTTCTAATGTTTAGCGAAGCAATCTCAAGGAGTTTTGATATGAAGAAAGTATTGTTTCTTGTTCTGGTTTTCTCTTTGGCTTTTCAGGTATCAGCTTTTGCTGAGACCAAAATTGGAGTCGTTAGCCTTCAGCGCATTGTAAAGACATGTGATTACGGTAAAGAGGTGGCGACTAAGTTAAAGGCCAAATTCGAGCCCTTGCAGAATGACATCGAACGGGAAGCCGAAGAGATCAGACAGCTGGAAAGTGAGATCAAGAATCAGGATCTCGCATTGAAGCTCGAGGCTCAACAGGATCGCCAGCGCGATTTTCGTCGTAAAGTTCGTGATCACCAGGATAGCGTAGCTGCTTACCGTCAGAAGCTGCAGAGTGAAACTCAAAAGCTGCAGAAGCCCATCATTGAAAAAGTTTCTGTTGTGCTCGGTGAATACGGCAAAAAGAATGGCTATTCTCTCATCCTCGAAGGTACCAATATCGCTGTGTATGTTGGTGAGAAAATCGATTTGACTGATGCAATCATTGCTGAATTGAACAAGATGAAGAAAGCAGGCAAGTAAGACAAATGAAAATTCTGTTATCGGCTTTGGCCGAGAAGCTTGGGCTGGAGTACACCGGTGATGATATTGAAATTACTGGCGTCAACACTCTGGAGAAGGCCGGAAATGATCAAATTTCCTTTCTTGTAAACCCCAAGTACGCAGATTTAATGGAATCGACCCGGGCCGGATGTGTTCTCACTTCCGGCCCGCACGCCGATAAGACCAAACGGGCCTTGATCAGCTCCAATGTGTACATGGACCTGGCAAAGATCGTTGAGATGTTTGCTGAGCCACAAGGGTGTCTCACCGGCATCAGTGACATGGCTTTTGTTCATCCTGAAGCCGTTGTACCAGATTCCGTCACCGTGTATCCGTTCGTTTTTATTGGTGCCAATGCAACAATAGGCGAAGGTACTGTTCTTTTCCCGGGTGTTTATATCGGAGAAAAGACTTCCATTGGCTCCAATTGCCTTTTTTATCCCAATGCAGTCGTAATGGGGGGCCTTTCAATTGGAGATAACGCCATTCTCCAGCCTGGTGCCGTAATTGGTGGGGATGGCTACGGCTATGCTCAAACTCCCATGGGACATCAAAAAATCCCTCAGATCGGTAATGTGGCAATAGGCGATAATGTCGAAATTGGATCAAATACCGCGATTGATAGAGCGGCTCTTGATACAACCAAGATTGGAAATGGTACCAAAATCGACAACTTGGTACAGATTGGCCATAATGTTGAGGTTGGAGAACATTGCCTTATCATTGGGCAGGTCGGCATTGGTGGAAGCACCAAGGTTGGCAATGGTGTTGTTCTTGCCGGGCAGGTTGGCGTAGCTGACAATGCCGAAATTGGTGACGGTGCAATGATCGGCGCGCAAAGTGGTATTGCTGGCAATGTCGAGCCTGGAAGCAAGCTTGCCGGTAGCCCTGCCATGCCTGCGGGAACGTTCCTGCGTGCTTCGTCTGTCTGCTTGCCCAAACTTCCGGATTTGTTCAAGCGGGTTAAAAAATTAGAGAAAGAACTCGCGGCTGTGAAGTTGGCCGCTGAGAATGGTGACAATGATGCATGATGATCAAATCCTCGACATTCGCCGAATAATGGAAATGTTACCGCATAGGTACCCTTTCCTTCTCGTGGATCGTGTCCTTGAGTTTGAACCTGGACAACGACTCAAAGCCATGAAAAACGTGACCATGAATGAGAACTTTTTCCAGGGTCACTTCCCGGGATTGCCTGTTATGCCCGGAGTGCTCCAATTGGAGGCTCTTGCTCAAGCTGGCGGGATCATGGTCATGAACTCTCTCAAAGAGCCGTTAGGTGATAAGGTGTTTCTTTTCACCGGCTTGAATAAAGTCAAATTTCGTCGTCCGGTAGTTCCCGGAGACCAGTTGGTACTCAATGTTTTCTTTGAGAAAAGTAAGTTGAATATTTATAAAATGCGCGGTGTTGCCGAAGTCGATGGACAGGTCACTGCGCAGGGTGAGTTTTCCGCTGCTGTAGCGAATAAAGGGGATATGTAGTGGCAAATATGATTCATCCCAGTGCTGTTATTGATCCGACAGCAGAATTGGGTGATAACGTCACAGTTGGACCATTTGTGGTTGTCGGTGCCGAATGTAAAGTCGGTGATGGGACCATTCTTGAATCCCATGTTGTCCTGAAGGACTATACTGAACTGGGATGCAACAACCATATACATCCCCAGGCAGTTATTGGTGGAGAACCTCAGCACCTCGCATACAAAGGTGAAAAAACCTTTACCCGACTCGGCGACAATAATCATATTCGTGAATGTGTCACTATTCACAGAGGGACCATTCAAGGGGAAGGGGAGACTGTTCTTGGCTCGAACTGTATGCTGATGGCATATGCGCACGTAGCCCACGATTGTCGCGTTTCAGATAATGTAATACTTGCCAATGCAGTGCAGCTTGCTGGTCATGTCGAGATCGGTCGTAATGTCATCATTAGCGGGCTTTCTGCTGTCCAGCAGTTCATCCGTATTGGTGACTATGCTTTCCTGGGAGGAGCGAGCGGTTACAAGCTTGATGTTCCTCCGTATATGTTGGCCCATGGCGTACGAGGGATGCTGTTTGGTCCGAATCTCATCGGATTGCGCAGAAATGGCTTTACTACTGAGGCCTGCAAAGGACTGAAGAAAGCCTATAAAATCATTTTCCGTTCCGGCTTGAAGCGGGAAGCTGGACTTGATCAGGTCGAACAGGAAATTCAAGGAATTCCTGAAGTAGATAATCTGGTCCGTTTCATACGTGAAAGTAAAAACGGAGTTACTCCCGATCATAAGCAGCGTAACGGCAACTCCGAATCCTAATCTTCAATAATGTCTGATACACCAACTACTATCGGCCTGATTTCAGGCGGCATGCAGTTTCCCGTTCTCGTGGCAAAAGGCGCTAAAGAGAAAGGGGATAAACTAGTTGTAGCCGGTTTTACGGGGCACACCAATATGGATGTTGTCCCGTATGCCGATGTTTGGGCCGAGTTGAAACTTGGTAAGCTCAATAAGCTTATCAGTTTTTTCAAGTCGAATGGTGTTGAGAAAATCATCATGGCTGGCACGATCAACAAGCCCAAAGCCATGGACCTCAGACATCTCGATATGCGTGCCGTCAAGTTGTTGTTCACACAGAAGAATAAAGGTGACTCCGCGATTCTCGGTATTCTTGCGAAAGAACTTGAGAAAGAGGGGATGCCCGTAATCCCTGCTCATTCCTATCTTCCTGATCTTGTAACTCCTACAGGTGTGCTTACTCGTCGCGAGCCAGACGAACGAGAGTGGAGCGACCTCCGTTTTGGTTGGAATATAGCCAAGGAATTAGGCCGAATGGACATCGGACAATGCCTTGTAGTGAGAGAAGGCATTGTCTCAGCAGTCGAAGCGTTGGAAGGGACAGATGTCGCCATCGAACGCGGTTGTCAGCTGGGCGGCGAAGGGTGTGTCGTCGTGAAGATATTCAAGCCTGGTCAACAAGAACAGATTGACCTACCCAGTTTGGGCGCTGAAACCATCCAGAAGATGATTGATGGCAAAGCTTCCTGTCTTGGAGTCGAAGCTGGGAAAAGTCTTTTTTTTGACAGGGATACCGCCATCGCCTTGGCTGATAAGCATAATATCGCCATAGTAGGTCTTTCTTCCGATCAGTTCACATCATAAAGATATTTTTTTCTAAATGTTCCTTTTCAGCGCCTTGCTTTAAGAGGGGCTATGTGTCATTTGATTGTGGTAATATCCATAATAACCTGACATTTATCTTGCTCTAAGGTGTAAGAAATGAATACTTCTTTGGATTGTATGCCGTGTTTCATGAAAATGGTTATTCGTGAGGCGCGCTTGGCATGCCCGGATAATGAAGCCTTGCAAAATGAAATTGTAATGGCTTGGGGCCATAAAATTGGCAATCTCGATTTACAAGTTCCCCCACCAGAAATAGCAAGACATCTTGCCGAGTTAATCCGTGCTAAAACAGGGTGTGGTGATCTGTATGCAGCGGATAAGCGACAAGCCAATGATAAAGTAATGCAGATCCTGCCCAGACTTCAGGATATGCTGGAGGAAGAGCGTGCCAAAAAGCATGGAGATCCTTTAGCACTTGCATTGGAGTTGGCCATCATCGGTAATTATATAGATCGGGGTGTAGATATTGAAGTGGATTGGGAAACCGAACTGCACAATGTTTCACTTGGAATCGATGAAGCTGTCCTCGATGTGTTCCGTCAGCAGATCAGGGACACAACTCAAATCCTCGTTCTTGGCGATAATACGGGAGAAATCGTCCTTGATACTTTGTTGGTCAAAGAGTTGCAGCGTTTGGGGAAGGATGTGACGTATGCAGTCCGATCGTTCCCTGTTATTAATGATGCCACCATGGACGATGCAGAGTATGTGGGCATGACACAGCTTTGTCGTGTAGTTGAAAGCGGGGTCGATACGCCAGGAACCGTGCTTGAGAGATGTTCTGCTGATTTTATTGGGCAACTCGAGAGGGCTGATGTTATTCTCAGTAAAGGGCAAGGAAATTTTGAATCACTTGAAGGGCGGAAAGCAGGAGTTTTCTGTGCTTTTAAGGTTAAATGCAAACGAGTCGCTCGTGATTCAGGACTCCCTTTGGGAAGTTCAGCGTTTGTCATTACCAAAATGTCTGATTAGAATACGGTGACAATTGTAAAAGGAAGATATGATTAGGCGTTCAACGGTCATAGTAGTGGAGATACTGTTTGCTATTATCGTAATAGTGACTGGTGTTTTGCTATGGGCATCGTTTTATGTCGATACCGATGAATTTCGTCACGATTTTACTCATACTCTTGAACAATTTGTTGGTTTGCCTGTCTCACTTGAGGGTGAACTGAATATTGCCTTATTCCCCAATCCATCGCTTGAGGTCGTTGGCCTTATTTTACACAACCCTCCTGAGTACGAGAACGACGTATTGGTTTCATTCGAGACCGTTGGCGTTGGTGTTCGGCTGTTGCCATTATATTCTAAACGAGTAGAGCTGCATCGTATCGATGTCGAAGGAATGCGTGTCAATATCATTCAGCGCACCAGTGATGAGAACAACCTGACCCAACTCATCCAAAGGTTTTCATCCTTTTCTGATGACTCTGCATCCTCGGAACCTGCTGTTTCTGATGCTTTTCAGATCATGACATTGAACGGAATTGAAATATCCAATGCAAACATCACATACAATGATCTTGCAGGTGGTAATTCGATGAGTTTTGATGGCATAGACATCAGGACTGGAGCAATACAGTCAGGAAAACCGGTGTCATTTACCGCAGACAGTGCTTTTGCCTGGAATGAAGGAGAAGTGGAGTCAAGTATCGTCTTTAAAGGGATGGTGCAATTCAATGCCGAATCAGGGGCACTCCAAGTTCATGATGCTTCTTTGAACGCCTCTGTTGGCGGCTCCTTTTTGCCTGAAGGTGCAGCGCCGGGTGAGTTGACTTCTGCAATTTCATTGGATTGGGAAGGTAAATCAATATCTTTAGATAATTTACGTTTGGGATTTCTCGGATTGCGGGCAGAAGGCCACCTGAAAAGTGGGAACTTGACTGAGTCCACTGCCGCAACCGGTAAAATAACAATAAAGCCTTTCTCTCCCCTCAAAATCATCCGTCGGTTTAATCCGGAATATGACTCTGGAGAAAATGCACTGCATAGTGGGCAACTGTCTACTTCGTTCAACGTTGACCAGTCTGGTTTCGCTTTTTCGAATTTGATTGGCCGTATTGATCAAACTCAATTCTCCGGCCGTGGGTCCATAACCGGCTTCTCCTCACCGGTTGTTTCTGCGGCGCTTGATGTCGATTCAATTGTTTTGGATAATTATATCATTTCTTCAGGCTCAAAGAGTCATGACATCGTTAAGTGGGGTGATATCCCTCTGGAGCTGTTTGGAAAGCTCTCTGGAGACTTGACGCTCAATGTTGGAAGCGCCCAGATTGAGGGGCATTCTTTTTCCAAAGTAAGTATTGGGTTGAACGCGGATAAAGGAGCTTTGACTCTGGCTACTTCGACTGTGGTTAATGAGAGTAGCTTCGCAGCAAGTGCCAAGGTGTTGATTAATGAAAATGATACACGGCTCCCGGTTTTATCGTTGAATGGGAAAGTAGATGCATCCAGTTCATCAGACGGATTCAGCTTTATTCAGACTGCTGATGCCGGGGTCACCGGCCAACAGACCATATCCATCTCTTTTGATGGTGGGCCATTCGTTTGTAATCCTGTGGATCCTATCACCTCATTGCTGAGTGCGATAAAGGGAAATATTTTTTGGAAGGCGCGTGAGGGACAATTACGAATTAGCCAGTCCAAAGACAAGCAAGCCTTTGCTTTTGCTGAAGCACAATTGCAATCCAGCCTCCAGTTTAACGAGGTGGCCAATGATGATTATCGATTTGGCATTGATGGCAATCTCCACCTAAAAAAGATTGGGACTATTCATTCAATGTCATTAGCCGCTGCTGGTGAGGTTGGTCTGAATTTGAAAGAGGGGGCTGTGAAGAGTCCGGGACTTAATGTGAAGGTTGGAGCCAATGGCACGATCCAAGATGTAGCCGCACGGGTACAATCGTCTGGCACTATCGCATTTGATTCAAACAAAGGAACCCTCAACGTAAGAAAACTCAGTCTTCGTACTCTTGGGACTACATTGAATGCTGACTTGAATATCAAGGACCTCAATAAGTCTTTTTCGGGCAAGGGCTCATTCAATATTCCAAATGCAAACGTTCGGCATATCATCTATGAGCTAACCAAATTTTCCTACCAATCTGAAGATCCTGAAGCGTTGACCAAAGCCAGCCTGCAAGGGAACATAACTTTCAACTCCAAAGGATTTACCTTGAGGGCTTTGAAAGGAAATCTTGATGGTATGCCTATCAAAGGAGAGGCTTCCGGTAACAGCTATGTAGATCCAAAGATCAATTTTTCTCTCTCTGCTGGTGAGTTTGATTTGGATAGATACCTCCCTCCCTCTGATGATGAAACAGCATCATCCGGTGCAGATGATGCTGTGGACTTGCCTTTGACATTCCTTCGAATGCTGAATGTCAGTGGTAAAGCCCATTTTGATTTATTTAAAATGTTTGATGTGTATTTGGAAAATCTGAATGGTTCCATTGAAGCTGATAAAGGCAAAATTTTGATTTCCAGCCTGGAGGCTGTCGTAAACAAAGGGACTGCCACAGGTCACTGGAGCGGGAAAATAGGTCAATCTGAACTGTTGACACGTTTGAAGGTACGGTTGAGTGGTATGGACATGGGCGGATTCATGGATAATCAATTCCAGCGTCAATACTTGAGAGGCCAGACAGATGCCATGTTCGATTTGACCAGTACGGGTAAGACAGATGAGGATATCGTTGATAATCTTGCAGGTACTGCATGGATTCGAATGACCAATGGTTCGTACAAGTTCATTGGCTATGATGATAGCGCGAGCAAGCAAAAGACCAAGTCCTCGGATTTTGATTTTTATAAAAACAATAAAAACGATCAGAGAACATCATTTAGTAAAACGACTTCAGAGATGACCATTAAAAAAGGTGTTATCAACCTGGACCGGTTCCGGATGGAAGCGCCTCCCATTCTTCAGGCATACGGGCAGGGGTGGATCAGTCTGGCTTCGAACAAAATTGATGTTTCCATTCGTAACGACTTTGTGGCTGTTCCAAGTGTTACTGTTAGCATTAAAGGTGCGTTGTCCAATCCCCAGATAAGTTTTCCCAAGGGAAATATTGTCAACGATACAGTCCGCAACGTACTGGGGTTACCTGAAAAGTCTTTCAATTTTTTGCTTGATATTTTTAAATAGTTACTCTGTTGAATAACAAACGGCTACCGTCCTCATGAAGGACGAGATTCGCCTGGAGTTAATATGACACCGCGTATTGAGCGAACGTCTAAAAGGGTTAAGAACCATTTCTCTCAGTCGATTTGGGTTCGCAATTCTCCTGACACCCCTTCCTACATACGGCTTTGGAGATCCTTTTCCCGATTGATGTATCTTATTGGGCAAGGAGTTATTAAGGATCAATGCATTATCCGTGCAGCAGCATTGACCTTCACCACGATCCTTTCTTTTGTGCCATTCCTGGCAGTAGCATTTTCCATTTCCAAAGGTTTCGGGCTTCAGAACTCGGAAGTCATGCGAGATTGGGTTCTTCGCCTGACTACGGGGAGGCCAGAGGTTGCAGATAAAATCATTGAGTATATTGACCGGACAAACGTCCAGGCTCTTGGTTGGGTCGGTGTCGCTACCTTGCTGATAACGGTTTTGTCTTTGGTTGGAACCATTGAGAAGGCCTTCAATACCATATGGAATGTCCGAAAAGGGCGGACCACATGGCGAAAGGTGACAGACTTCTTCCCGGTGATTGTTTTCGGTCCGATAATTCTGCTTGTCGCATCCAGCTTTAATGTCAGCCTGCAAAAACAGGAAATTGTGACAACGTTGTTGAGTCTGCAAGCTATTGGGTGGCTGGAAAGCGTCTTTCTGAAAATGACCCCGTACATGCTCATTATTATCGCCTTCACGATGATGTATGCATTTATTCCCAACATTCGGGTGAAGACGAGTGCGGCCGTGGCCGGTGGTGTCATGGGAGGAATCCTATGGCAGTTGGCTCAATGGGGTTACATCAATTGGCAAATCGGGGCATCGAAATACAATGCCATTTATGGCAGCTTTGCTCAGTTTCCCGTTTTGCTTATATGGATTTACATTAGCTGGATCATCGTGCTTATTGGCGGAGAAGTGAGTTATGCATGGCAGAATATGAATTCATTTCTCAAGCAACGTTTTTTTGGTGATGCTACGCCTTTTGAGCGACAAAAACTGGCAGTGTTGATCATGATCTTCCTGGCTAAGCGATTTCATGATGGTCAACCGTTGCCTTCAGTGAATGCTCTATCCGACTCGCTTATGGCGCCAGTGGACCTGATCTCGGATTTGTTCAAACGGCTGCAGGATGCCGGTTATACTGTCCTGGTTGATATGGAAGGATGTGAGGTGTATGCGCCGGCCCGAGCGCTGGATAACGTGCGTGTGCTTGATGTTATTAAAGTCATCAACATGGATGGGCAGAATCGGATTTATCAGGATTTTGCAAAGAAATTCAGTTTTCTTGATACGTTGTTTGTTCAGCTTGGTGAAGCAACCAAGGCAAGTGATGCCAATATGACGTTGTTGGAATGTGCCGAGAAGTATCCATCGTACGTTCTGGACCTCGGTGAAACACTCGAACAACATGTATGTCACTCGGATTCTGACGATAAATAAGCAGAGAATGAACGAAAGGGGGGTGCCATTGTGATGGCGCCCCCCTTTTCCTGTTCTTTCTTGGGATTGGTAAACTTGCTATTTCGGGGCATATGCCGCTTCGTAGCGCTGCTTGAGTTCCTGGAAAGTTCCATTTTCAATAGCTGCTCTGACTTGCTTCATCATGTCCAAATAGAAGTACAGGTTATGATAGGTGTTGAGGCGGTAGGACAGAAGCTCCTTGGCCTGGTACAAATGACGAAGATATGCCTTTGTGAAGTTGCGGCAGGTGTAGCAACCGCACTCAGGATCAAGCGGAGAGTCATCTTCCGCATACTCAGCCCGTTTGATGTTGACCTTGCCCTGTGAGGTGAACAGGGTGCCGTTTCGCGCATTGCGCGATGGCAAAACACAATCGAACATATCCACACCAGAAGCGACTCCCTCAAGAATATCCAGCGGAGTGCCTACTCCCATGAGATAGCGCGGCTTTTCCTTGGGCATCAATGGAGCGATGTGGTGAAGAATGTCGTACATTTCTTCTGTTGATTCACCCACAGACAAACCGCCAATGGCGAAGCCTTCAAAGTCGATTTTGCGAAGCTGCTCCAGGCTCTTTTCGCGCAAGTCCTTGAAGAATCCACCCTGGACAATGCCGAACATGAGTTGGTCACCGCTTCCCTTGGGGTAATGTTCACGGCAGCGTTTGGCCCAACGGGTGGTCATCTCAAGAGATTTGTTGGTGTAGTCCTTGTCTTCGCCGTACCCGACACATTCATCCAGAACCATCATGATATCGGAGCCAAGGTTCTTTTGAATGTCGATGGCTTTTTCTGGGGAGAAGAAGTGTTTGGAGCCATCAATGTACGAGCGGAACTCGACTCCTTCCTCGGTCAGTTTGCGTATTTCCTGCAAGCTGAAAACCTGAAAGCCGCCACTATCCGTCAGGATGGGACGCTTCCAGTTCGCAAATTTATGCAATCCGCCTCTGCGGGCGACGAGATCATCTCCGGGCCTGAGATAGAGGTGATAGGTATTGCCAAGGATAATCTGGGCGTCCATCTCTTCCAAATCAAGCGGGGTCAGCGATTTGACTGTTCCCTGAGTGCCGACAGGCATGAAAATGGGTGTCTGGATCTCGCCATGTGCGGTGGAAAGGGTTGCTCTGCGAGCTTCTCCGTCTGTGGCGTGTACTTTGAAATCACCGGGGGTACTCATTATTTAACTCCCTTTTTCGGGCAGATATCGTTTAGTTCGCAAATGTCACACTTGGGCTTTCTGGCAGGGCAGACTTCCCGACCGAAAAAGACCAGAAAATGATTGATTTCACCCCATTGATCTTTGGGGTACAGCGGCATGAGGTCTTTTTCGACTTGGTTAGGATCTGTTTTGGTTGTCAGGCCCAGCCGAAAGGCAAGTCGTTTGACATGGGTGTCCACCGCGATGCCTTCGTTGATTCCAAATGCGTTGGACAAGACGATGCTGGCCGTCTTTCTGGCAACACCACCAAGGGTGATAAGCTCAGCCATGCTTTTGGGCACTTCGCCGTTATAGACATCAAGGATGCGGTTGGCCGCTGCTTTGATGTTCTTCGCCTTGTTTCGAAAAAAACCTGTGGATCGTACCACTGCTTCGATTTCAGTAACGTCGGCTGCTGCCGCGTCCTTGATTTCAGGCCAGCGTTCAAAAAAGACCGGGGTAACCTTGTTGACCCGTTCATCGGTACACTGGGCGGAAAGCGCTGTGGCTACCAGCAGTTCCCATGGATTGGTCCAGTCCAGTGCCGGTTCCGGCGAAGGGTAACGTTTGGCCAGTCGGTCATATATTACTTTGGCGCGTTCTGCCTTTCTCATTGATAATCTCCATAGATGTTGAGCGTCATTGGTTAGCACCAGTCTTACATCGGCTCAAGCAAGAAATGTAGTGGCGGTTGCATTGGAATATGAAGCGTGTAATGTGACCATAAATTTATCTGGAGGATTTATGTCGGAAACATTGGTGTACATGACCTGCGGCTCCACTGAAGAAGCCGAAAAAATTGGACGGGCTTTGGTTGAGAAGCGGCTGGCTGCCTGTATAAATATGTTTGACGGGATGCGCTCCCTGTATTGGTGGGAAGGCAAGGTGGAGCAAGGGAGTGAAGTCGTTCTGCTTGCGAAAACGACAGCGAATTTGGTGGAAGAACTGACTGAAGAAGTCAAGCGTCTGCACGAATACGATGTCCCATGTGTCGTCACTTTACCTATAACTGGCGGAAATACGGATTTCCTTCGATGGATTCATGAGGAGACACAGTCTGAAGGGTGATTTGACTCCTCTTCAACAACTCTTTACTCTTCCGCCCATTCAAACGGAACTTCAGGAGGAAGAATGCAGATTTATATCACCGGGTCACTTGCCTTTGACAGGATTATGACCTTCCCAGACAAATTTTCCAATCATATTTTACCCGACAAGATCCATATCTTGAACGTTTGCTTCCTCGTTGATGGACTTGATGAACGTTTCGGCGGTACCGGTGGAAACATTGCGTACAGCCTCGCTCTGTTGGGTGAGAAGCCCACGATTCTCAGTCAGGTGGGTAAAGACTTCGACAAGTACGCCGAATGGTTGCAAAAGTATGGAATCTCGATTGAAGGCATTTGCACTATTGATTCGGAATTTACAGCGGGTGCCTACATCACCACTGACATGTCGGATAACCAGATTACCGGTTTCAATCCCGGGGCAATGAAGCATCCTTCTCAGTTCGATATGAAAACCATCGATCCCAAGGAAGCGCTTGGAATTATTTCTCCCGGCAACCTGAATGACATGATGGATCATCCGAAATACTACCGCGAAAATAATATCCCGTTCATTTTTGATCCGGGCCAGCAGATTCCTGCTTTTTCCGGTGAGCAGCTCGTGGATGCTTTTGATGGTGCAGAAATCCTGATCACCAATGACTATGAGTTGGAGATGATTCTGAACTCAACCGGCCTGACGAAAGAGCAGGTTGTGGATAAAGTCTCCTACCTTATCACCACGCTTGGTGAGAAAGGCTCGGTCGTGAACTGCAAGGGCGAGGAAACTCGCGTTGATGCTGTTCCGGTAGAAAAGGTTGTCGATCCGACTGGTGCCGGTGATGCTTTCCGTTCCGGTTTGCTGAAAGGACTGTCCATGGACAAGACCGTTGTTGATGCATGCAAACTGGGCTCTGTCTGTGCAGCATACGCTGTTGAACATAGCGGAACGCAGGAGCACAGCTTCACCATGGAAGAGTTCACGCAGCGCTTCGAGTCCAGCTTCGGTGATTTGAACAGCTAATCCCGGCTCTACAAAGTGTTGATAGCCGTACCATCCTGGTTGGTGGTGCGGCTTTTTTTGGGGATTTGTGAAAGCGCGTTGCACAATCTGGACACCTGTGTTGATAATACTTACATGGCAACAGCGATTAATTATTTGCAGATAACTTCAAACTACCTGTGATAGGGTAGGATACATACATGAAATTTCATATCACTACGTTTGGCTGTCAGATGAACGTCCATGATTCCGAGTGGTTGACTCGTGCTTTGGAGAGTCGCGGCTGGGTTGCCGCTGACGAGGATGAAGCGCAGGTCTACATACTCAACACTTGCAGCGTGCGAGATAAGCCTGAACAGAAGGTATATAGCGAGCTGGGGCGTATTGCCAGCCATTTGAAGCGTGATGAATCCGTTTTTGCTGCGGTCGGAGGCTGTGTCGCTCAGCAGGTGGGCAGAGGTTTCTTTGAGCGCTTCCCATTCGTCAAGCTGGTGTTTGGCTCTGACGGCATCGCCAATGCGCCCAATGCGCTGGAGAGAATTGCTGAAGGTAACGAAGAGCGTGTGGCTCTGCTGGACTTCGTTTCAATATACGAAGAGCGCGAGAATGCCGAAGAGCGGACCGTGACGTTGCCCGAAAACAGGCAGGCCTTCGTCAACATCATGCAGGGGTGCGACAATTTCTGCTCGTATTGCATTGTTCCCTACACTCGTGGCAGGCAAAAATCTCGCCACCCCGACGCTGTTTTGGAGGAATGTCTCGCTCTGACCGAGTCCGGTGTTCGAGAAGTAACTCTGCTCGGTCAGAACGTGAACAGCTTTGGAATGGACAAAGGTGGCGTCGGTGTCAGCTTTGCCGATTTGCTGTACCGTGTCTCTGCATTGGAAGGCTTGGAGCGACTCCGCTTTACCACCTCACATCCCAAAGATATCGCGCCAGAGGTTATTCAAGCATTTGGAGAACTTGAGAATCTTTGTCCGTCGCTTCATTTGCCCTTACAGGCTGGCTCTGACTCTGTGCTGAAGGCTATGAAGCGCAAGTATGATCGAGAGCGGTATTTGTCTATTGTCGAGCAATTGAAAGCAGCCCGTCCTGACATCGCATTGACTACAGATTTAATTGTCGGTTTCCCCGGCGAAACCGAGGAAGACTTCCAGCAGACATTGGAAATGGTCGAAAGAGTCGGCTTTGAATCCAGTTTTTCGTTCAAATATTCCGATAGGCCGGGAGTTGCTGCCGTTAATATGGAGCCGAAAGTTGATCCGGTAGAAGCTTCAGAGCGGTTGATGCGGTTGCAGACATTGCAAAATAATATTACTAGAAATTGTCTAAAGAAACTGGAGTCTCAAGAGACCGTGGCTTTTGTCGAAGGCAAAAGCCGCATGCAAGACGGTTCACAAACATGGTGGAAAGGACGTGATCCTGCTGGCAGGATTGTAAATTTCCCCATGCCTGTATCAGAAGGTCTCATTGGGAAGATGGTCCCGGTACGTTTGATCGAGGCCAAGAAGCATTCTCTGGTTGGCGAAAGGATTGGCGATCCATGGTAAAAATGGAAATTTTCGGTTTAGCGCTTGATGAGCACAGCAAGTCTCCCATTCTTGTCCTGAAGAATGAGGAAGGGCTTGCAGTACCTATTTGGATCGGTGCCATGGAAGCCATGGCCATCTCCATGGCGTTGAACAAAGTTCCATTTCCCCGTCCAATGACTCACGACCTGTTACTGAACGTCATTACCGAACTGAAAGGAACCATTAACCGGATAGAGGTGACGAAAGTTGAAGAGGGCACCTTTTACGCTGATATCATTGTCGATACTGCTGATGGTTTGGTGAAAATCGACAGCCGCCCCTCTGATGCCATCGCCCTTGCAGTTCGGGCCGAGTGCAATATTTACGTTGATGAAGAAGTTATCACAACAGCTGGCGCCCCCATTCCTGAAGAGGGGAGCGACAAGGTGTTACGCACTCAGGATTCAGATAAGTGGCTGGATGAGTTGGAACAATTTTCCGAAGATGAAACAAAATACAAGATGTAGGTTGTTGTGATCGATTTACATACCCATACGGTTTTCAGTGATGGAGAGCTTATCCCGGCAGAGCTGGTTCGACGAGCCGAGGTGGCAGGCTACAAAGCATTGTGCATGACCGATCATGCCGATGAGTCCAATATGTATGCCACCTTGGAAAATGTTCTCCGTTTCGTAAAGAAGCATGGGCATTTCTACGATATCAATGTGATGGCCGGAGTTGAGTTGACCCACATCCCACCTGCGCTGATCAGCGAGATGGTGGAGAAAGCCCGTGCCGCAGGCGCACAGATTGTCGTTATGCACGGGGAGACACCGGTCGAGCCGGTGGCTCAGGGTACGAACCTGGCTGCGATCGAGGCGAAAGTCGATGTACTGGCTCACCCGGGATTGATCACTGATCAGGAAGTTGAGCTCGCTGCCGAAAACGGTGTTGCCTTGGAGATTACCACCCGCGGGGGACATAGCTACACAAACGGGCACGTGGCTGCCATGGCCAGAAAGCATGGGGCCAAGCTGGTTATCAATAATGATGCACATGCTCCCCGAGATCTGGTTGATGAAGCTCTTCGCAAAACCATCGCGCTTGGTGCTGGTTTGACTTTGGATGAATATCGTCAAACGGAATCCAACGCCTGGGAGATCGTACAGCGATGTATGAAATAATTAATGGTTTTTCGTTATATTACTAAGTTGAATCAGAAAGCCGTAGCCCTGTATGGCACGGCTTTCTTCGCATGAAGCGGACTCGAATGAGTTCAAATAAAGAATAGGTGGCAGTATGGGTGTTATGCCGGAAAGCGATATCCTCACGTTGTTGATGGGAGCCACGTTGGCCGTAAAGATGGTCATGATTTTTCTCGCTCTCATGTCCATTTGGAGTTGGACAATCATATTCTATAAATTCATCACCATCGGTGCGGCTCGAAAGAAAGTCATAAAGGGATACGAAGCCTTTGTTGAAGCCGAAGATTTGACCAACGGGCTGAAAGCTTTGGGTAGAAAAGATGATTCGCCCCTGGGGAGAGTGTCCAATCTGGCAGTCAAGGAATTCCGCCTTCTGGAAAAGGCTGATGTCAATCGCGAACGCAAGCGGTTATTGGTGAAAGACACCCTGCGACGTGTTCTCAAGCAAGGTATTTCCAAGGAAATGCGCCTCATGACCCGCAACCTGCCTTTCCTCGCCACATGCGCCAATGCAGCACCGTTCATCGGCCTTTTCGGGACGGTATGGGGAATCATGCACTCGTTCCATTCAATTGGGCTGGCACAGTCTGCCGCGCTGGCAACTGTCGCTCCTGGTATTTCAGAAGCCTTGATTGCTACAGCTATTGGGCTCCTCGTGGCTATCCCGGCAACTATTTTCTACAACTATTTTCTTGGGAAATTGAACGAGGTTGAATCTGGAATGGTCGATTTTGCCGGTGCATTCCTCAACCGTGCAGAACGGGAAATCGCATGGTCCTCCAAGGGCGAAAAGTCCAACTAGGAGTCAGGTATGGCTATTAAAACCGGAGGCGGTTTCCTAAACGAAATCAACGTGACGCCCTTTGTTGATGTCATGTTGGTGTTGCTGATCATTTTTATGGTCACGGCACCACTCATGACTCAGGGAGTTGAGGTTGATCTTCCCACGACGAAGACCGTCACGAATCTTCCTCAGGATTCCGAGCATCTTGTGCTTTCCATCAAGAAAGATGGGAAATTATTTTTGGATGAGTATGAGGTCGGAATTGAAGAGCTTGAAGATCACTTGAAGCGACTTGTTTCCAAACAGAAAAAGCAGCTTTTCCTCCGCGCAGACAAAGAAGTCGCATACGGAAAGGTTGTGCAGGTGATGGGGGAAATCAAGAGTGCCGGAATTGATCGGCTTGGTATCGTTGCCGAGCAAACAAAAGATGATAAGAAGTAATCCGTAAGGATTAATACAATATGCGACTGAGTCTGGGCCTAGCCTTATCCGTTATATTCCACGTTGGTTTCCTTGCCTACGCTTTGTTTTGGACAGGGGGCACTGATGTGCGTGTGAATATGGATCGTCCGGTGTATACCGTTGATCTGCTCTCATTAGCGCCGCCTCCGCCGCCTGCTCCAAAGCCGGTGGTGGAAGTAGAGGCTGCGTCCACTCCTGAGCCTGAGGTGCCTGTCGTAGAGGCTGCTCAGGAACCGGCTGTTGAGGTTGAGGCTGCACCTGTTGTTGAGGCGAAGCCCGAGGTTAAGCCAACACCTAAACCAAAACCGGAACCAGAGCCAAAACCGGAAGAGATCAGCCCTAAAAAGGTTGAAAAAAAGACCGTTGTAAAAAAGAAAAAACCAGAACCGAAACCCAAACCTCAACCTAAGCCCAAACCAAAACCCAAGAAAACTGCTGCGCAACTTCGCTCCGAAGCATTGGCTGCAGCCAAGGCTTCTGTCAAAAAACAGGAAGCCAAGAAGGTGCAGGCGCTTAAAGACGAATTGGCCGCACTCAAGAAGCGTGAGGGTGAGCAGGTTTATGCCCATGGTGGACAGGAAGGCGGCGAAGAGGGCGGTGTTGCCGGAGGAACGCGTGGTGGTGTCGGGTCCGGTCTGTCTGAAGTGTATGCGCTGATTGTTGGGACTGCCATCAAGAAAAACTGGCGTTATCCCAGCTTTGCTGGAGAAGCCAATCTGATGGCAACTGTTGAGATCACACTGGATATGCAAGGTAAAATTTTGTCATCGAAAATACTGGTGACGTCTGGAAATCCAGAGTTTGACAATTCGACGCTTAGAGCTATCAAGGAAACAGAATATGTGGAACGTCCCCGAACGGAGCGAGACCAATTATTACGGATCAATTTCAACAGCCAGGAACTCTCAGAGTAACGGTATGAAAAGATTATTATTCATTTGTATTTGCTTAGTTTTCGCATTGTCCTTCACCCCACAAGCTGAGGCGGCAGGCCCCCTCACCGTTGATATCCATGGTCCAGGGCAGCGCTTGGTCAATATCACGCTGTTGCCGCCAAAGGGTTTGGATGGCAAGCCTGTTCCTGAGGCAGCTTCCAAGGCTTTTCAGGACTTGGTCGTTAATAACCTGAGCTACATTCCATTTTTAAAGATCATCCCTGTGAACAGTATTCTGGGCGGCGACCCGAGCACAGGGGTGAAGGGAAGTGAAGTCGACTTCAAACCCATGCAGCTTGCCAGGATTGACCTGTGCATGACCACTGGCTGGAATGGAAATTATATTGAGGCGCGTGTCTTTGAAACGTTCAGCGGAAGACGAGTCGTGGGCAAGCTTTACAAGGATGTGGATGAAGACACCCTTGCTCAAGCTGCAGACCGGTTCTGCTCCGCATTTCTTGAAGCGTTGACTGGCAAGAAGGGGTTCTTTGATTCTCCGATTGCTTTCGTCAAGCAGACTGGTGAAGCAAAAGAAATCTTTACGGTTTTGCCTCAGGGCCGGAATTTGAAGCAGATCACCAAACTGGGCGGGTACAATCTGAGCCCCGCATGGTCGGAGAACGGTGAAAAGATAGCATTTACCCACATTGGAAAGACGCGTCACGAGTTGGGTATATATGATGGTAAGGCTGGGAATATCAGAATGTACACCAAAGGATTGGGTAACACTGTTATCAGTCCGGTGTTTGGGCCTAATGGGCAGCTCATTTTGTCCTTGAACCGTAATGGTGCTACCAATATCCACGAGCTTGATCCTTCGTTCAAACCGACAAAGACGTTGGCTCGAAGCGCGTATATTGATGTTTCTCCCAGCTTTGACCGTACTGGATCAAAGATGGTTTTTACCTCCGGGCGTGCTGGTAATCCGCATATTTTCTTGATGGATATGAAGAGTGGGCAGGTACGACGGGTAACTGTTGCGGGTAAATACAATACACATCCATGTCTCAGTCCTGATGGACGGTATGTCGCATACACCCATCGGACTGCGAACGGACACCGTATATTCCTGCATGACCTGACCACAGGTCGTGAAAAGCAATTGACGTTTGGTCCGGGCAATGATGAATATCCTGCTTTTGGACCGGATGGGTATTTCATTGCCTTTGCTTCAAGTCGTACAGGTAACTATCAGTTATACCTGACGACACGGCATGGAGACATGCCGCGTAAGATTCTGACCGGGAACGGACAGGCGTACGCTCCTGCTTGGGATACTTCGTTACAGTGGTGATTTGTTACGTTTATAGGGTTGATTTTTGTTTGAGAAAGGGTACACGTAATGGGTAGTCGGACTAAGTGCGTGAAAAGCATGAAACATGAAGGCCGGGCAACGGCTCTAGCTAAGGAGTTGGCATGAAATCGAGATGGAACCTTGCTGTATTGGTCGTTCTGGCAATGGCGCTGATGGTAGGCGCTGGTTGTGCCAAGAAAACAACCTCAAGCACACCGCCTGATTCTCAGGTTGAGGTGACAGATGATTCATCCTGGACACCACCTCCTGCTCCTGAAGAAAAAAAGGTGGATGAGGCTGCTCTTGCAGCAGAGGCCGCAGAGCGTGAAGCCCGTGCAAAGGCTGAAGCTGTTGAAGAATTGACCAGTGTGACGATCCTTTTCGATTTTGATTCGTATGAATTGAGCGAAGAAGCTCGTTCAATGCTTGCCCTGAAAGCTAACATCATGCGTCAGTATGATGACGTTCGTGTTGTAATCGAAGGGCATTGCGACGAACGCGGCACAGAAGAATACAACCTGGCTCTTGGCGAACGACGTGCTCGTGCAGCTTACGAGCATCTCGTCATTCTTGGCGTTGCTCCGGAGCGTATGTCTCTGGTGAGCTTCGGTGAAGAACAGCCGGTCGATCCCGGGCACAATGAAACAGCGTGGGCCAAGAATCGACGCGCCGAGTTTGTTGTTCAATAAGGTATCTTCCAGAGAATAAAAAAACGCCGTTCCCAAATTGGAAACGGCGTTTTTTTGGGTGCAGAAGTTGTTGGTTATTCTATTGGTTGGCGTGCCAGTTTTTACAATAGCGCCATGAGCAGATGTAAGCAGATTAATGCGTAAATTCCTGCAACACCATCATCTATCATTACACCGTAACCGCCGGGAAAAGCTGTCTCAGCCCATTTGACGGGCCATGGCTTGGCAATGTCGAACAGGCGAAAGAACAGGAAAGCGAGGCCAAGGCTCCACAGCGGCATTGCCGTAAAGAAGAGAAGGGCAAGCCATTGGCCGAACAGTTCATCCACGATGACGCAACCGGGGTCTTTACGGCCCATAACGGCTTCTGCACGATTACATGCCCAGACGCCGACAAAGAACACAAAGGCGAGAATGGCGATTCGTCCCCACAATGGAAAAGGGAGAAAGAGCCATGGAGCGGCAACGGTTGCAGCCAGTGATCCCCATGTCCCCGGTGCTTTGGGGAAGTGACCAACAGGGCCAAGTGTTGCTACTGCTAGGGCCAGCTTGTCAGAAGGTAAGGTCGTTTTCATATGCAATCATGTCTCACTTAATAGATATTGGATGCACTTGATACGCTTCGCACCGTGACTATGTCAAAGCCTCTGGTGCATGGTTCGCGGGATAATCCATAGATGGCTGTCGGTGTGCTTTTTATCTGCCCAATTTATTGAACCATCTTTATTTTTAGACTCGTCCAGAGATGGTCCTTTCTTATTTCCTACACCATACCATATGCATAATTAGTTCGTTGAGTTGTTCTCAACATGTTTTTCAGGTACAGTTTGAGGTTGTATTTGATGATTTTTGAGTAACCTGATTTACAGGAGTAGCATGCAATCATTCTTTCAACTTTGGAACGAAGCGGCAATAACGACTGTTGGATTGTTTTGGATGGCTTTCTGGGCCTTTGGCTTGGGATATCTTATCAGCAGCATGATCCAGGTTTTCGTTACTCGAGAACGAATGAAAAAAGGGATGGGAGGCAGCTCTGGCCGGAGTGTCTTTCTAGCTACATTTTTCGGCTTTATTTCTAGCTCGTGCAGCTTTGCGGCACTTTCTACCACTCGGTCTCTGTTTGCAAAAGGGGCGGGGCTGATTCCAGCCTTGGCCTTTATGCTCGCCTCGACCAACCTTGTTGTTGAGCTTGGAATTATCATTGCCGTGTTCTTGTCATGGCAGTTTGTAGTAGGTGAGTATGTTGGAGGTATTCTTCTGATCCTCTTCATGTGGGCTCTGGTCCGAGTAACTCTTCCTGCCGGTCTGGAGAAAGAAGCCCTCAAACATGCGAGAGAGCAAACAGATGACAATGATGGTGACGGCAGCCAAGACTGGCGGGAATTGATTGTTTCACGAGAGGGATGGTTCAAAGTAGCGCAACGCTATGCAATGGAGTGGTCGATGGTCTGGAAAGATGTGACCATCGGTTTCACCGTTGCTGGTATTATTGCAGCCTTTGTACCCCGGTCATTTTTTCAGGCGCTCTTCATCAGTTCGGATGTTGCGGATCCGACTTTTTGGCAGGTCTTGTCGCAGGCTGTCATCGGCCCGGTTGCCGCTTTTTTCACCTTCATAGGCTCGATGGGCAATATCCCGTTGGCTGCTGTTCTCTTTAGTAACGGGGTCAGTTTTGCTGGAGTCATGGCCTTTATTTTCAGTGACTTGGTCGTCTTCCCGGTTCTAAGGATTCAGGCTCAATACTACGGCAGGAAAATGGCCTTCTATTTGTTGGGCATATTGTTGACCGTACTCGTAGCTGCAGCAGTAGCCATGCATTATGGATTTGCCGCACTCGACATGCTGCCCACAAGCGAATCGGCACGGGTGCTCACGGATAGAAGCTTTTTTGCGGTGGATCATACGTTTGGCCTTAATCTTGTTTTCATCATTCTTTCAGGCGTATTCGTCATTTGGAAAAGAATGGGCGGACACGATCATATGGATCACGGATCAAAATCAATTGGTGAAAAAATCTTGTTTACGTTGTCCATGATTGCGTACGGTTGGCTTGCAGTTGGTTTGGTTTTGCCAGTGTAGTTGGACACATAAATTCCAAATAATAATTTTAGGGGAACGTATGAATGAAAAGCCTGTTGCCGCCGGGAAGAGCAGCCTGGACCTCGTTGATAACGATTTGGTTTTTAGTGAAGTCATTGTCGATCCTGACGGAACATATTTGGATATGGCTTGTGGTGTCGGTAGGTATACTGTGGAGCTTGCAGGGCAACTCAATGCCGATGCCACGGTACATGCCTTTGATTTATGGGAAGAAGGCATTGCTGAATTGACGAATTATGCAAAGCAGCATGATTTGAAATCGATAAAGGCCAAGCTTGTCGATATAACGGCACAACTCCCTTTGCAGGACTCAACTATTGATGTGTGCCTGATGGCAACTGCTCTACACGATTTGCCAGAATCAACGAGAAGTGGGGTTGTTGAAGAAGTATCACGAGTTATCTCTCCTGGTGGCTTTTTTATTCTGATCGAGTTCAAAAAGGTCAATTATGGCCCTGGCCCGGACATAGATGAGCGCATTGGAGAATCAGATGCAGATGAACTAGTTCTTCCTCACGGATTTACGAAAAAGAACGTCGTGGATTTGGGAGAGTTTACTTATCTGATTAAGTACATGAAGAAATAAAACAGGTTGAGGGTTGATTTGGGTATCGGCTACCAGTCTGATTAGTGTATGAATGATGATGGGTTGGAGCTACTCTTAGACGCGTCCCGGTGAGTCATCAAGTGTCATAAGAGTATGTTGTTTTGATCTTGTCGTGATTATTCAAGACTGGCTCTTAGGGTGCTATTACATTCTAAAAAACATCAAAGGAGCAAGTTGTGCATTTAAAATATGCCATTTTCTACGTTGAAGATGTCGCCCGGAGTATTGAGTTTTATGAGCAGGTCTTTGGTCTGAAACGTACCATGATCCATGAGTCTGGTGACTATGGTGAGTTGGATACCGGGGCCACGACACTGTCTTTTTCATCACGTCGCCTAATGACTGAGCTCGGTAAGTCACCTGGAGTTCCCGACCCGACATCTCCCATTTTTGAAATCGCTTTTGAAACGGATGATGTGCCTGCCGCCCTTGAGAAGGCTCGATCTGCTGGAGCTAAGGTGGTGCAAGAAGTGCGTGAGGAAGAGTGGGGGCAGACCACAGCCTATGTTCTCGACAACAACGGTTATCTGGTCGAAATATGTTCGCCGGTCCAAGGCGCGTCATAGCCACTGTCGCAAATACTCCATGCCGGATGGTGAGAATCTATCCGGCTGGAGGCGAGTTCTCCGGGAGTCATGGCGAACCAGTTTTTTAACTCTCGTGTCATATGGGCTTGGTCAGAAAAATTACATTCATGGGCTGCTTCATGTAGTTTGCATCCAGACAAGATACAGCGGACAGCCTTTCTCGCTCTGGCCAATCGGCGCCAAAAGCCTGGATTTCTCCCTGTGGTTTTCAGGGTATGGCGCTGGAGCGTTCGCAGACTTACGCCCAAATTGTTGGCTGCCTCAGAGGGGGACGCTGCAAATGCCAAGCAGTGCATCATGTCCGAGACTCTTGATGACAACGAGGCAGCATTATATGTCAATTGGGTCAGGGCATCCATGGAGTCAGGCAAGGGGTGACTTTCGAGTACCTGAGGACAAATCGTCGCTCCAGGCTTGAGTCGAACCCCAATGAATGTCGTACCTTCTTGCGCAAATACTTTCTTGGGTGAGGACATGAGGCTTGAGATGAATAGGTGCTGTGGTTTTCCGGGAGCCTGCTTGATGATCAAGTCTCGGCAACCATCAGGCATGATGGGAAAAACTTGATCGGTGTCTGTTACGGATGACCAGGTTTCGAGGATTGGGTCATCAAGAGTCATGTCACTACCTTTGGAATACGTATAATAGAAGCCGGGAGCTATCTGGCTGCAATCACTCTCCACTGAACCAGGGTCTCAATCACCTCTGTAAGAGGTAATCCAACAACATTCGTATAGGATCCTTTGATATCCTTAACGAGAAAGGTTCCAATCCCCTGAATGGCATATGCTCCGGCTTTATCCACGGGTTCCCCTGTGGCGATATATCCGAGCAACTCCTTATCACTTGATTCCCGCATGTAAACATCTGTCACCACAGCCTGTGTTACGGCCTTGCTGTTGTCGAGAATAATGCAGAATGCTGTAATTACCTGATGTTTTTCACCCGCTAATGCCTTGAGCATGTTCAACGCATCTTCTTCATTGTGTGGCTTGCCCATTATCCTGTCATTCAAAACAACGATGGTATCGGCACCAATTACTGTTGCATCTGGATGCTGGTTTGCCACATCACGGGTTTTCATCTCCGCCATACGCAAAGCATATTCTTGTGGGGACTCATCATCTTCAGGCAATGGCTCATCCAATGTGCTTGGCTGAATTGTTAAATCCAGCCCAAGCCCTTGGAGCAGTTCTTTTCGTCTGGGTGACCCAGAGGCCAAAACGATTTCTTTTTCTGATTGAAATGGTCCGGTAGCTGTATTGTTCATGGTTTCGATTCATGGCTCAAAAGTAATGAAGCGTCAAATGGTGACGGTTTTTTGTCGCATTGATCTATATCTATGTTTTATGATTAAAATACTCAATTATTACAGATTCTTGTCGTGTTGGCAGAGTTATTGCTTCGAACGAAGTATCGAAATCTCATGGAGCGATAATGCAGGATAATAGGCAAGGACCAAATATGAACTTTACTTCTTTCAATCAATTTGAAAGCAGCTCGCCTGCTCGTGGCATGAATGACTGGGCTGTACCCTGGGCAGATTTGATGATGGTGATGTTTGTCCTGTTTGTTGTTCTGTTTATTTACGCCAGCACTCACCAGGATGTTAAGATTCTGTTTAGCCAGCAGAGCGCAGATGAAGCACGATCGACAAGTACGCTCGATCCACTCATTGGTCTTATTGGTCAGCTTTCCAGTAGGGCGGATATCAATGGTAATGGCGATGTCGTTCAAGTGGGAGACAAGGATGTGCTGTATCGCTCTCGGGCAGATGGCGTAACCGTTGTCCGCGAAAATGGTGATCAAATACGAATCACATTGCGTGGAGCTTTGTTCTTTCAGCCGGGCAGTGCCGCTCTGAACCCTGATGCAGGTCAGTATATCCGAGAAATAGCCGAAATCGTGCAGCTTCGAATTGGTACCGTGCACGTAATAGGCTTTTCATCTGAAGATGAGGCTACAGGAAAAGGTGCATTCACTCTTTCCACAGATCGTGCCGCCGAGGTTGCCGAGTTACTCATGACACGTTTTGATGTTTCAGAAAAACGAATGGTCATTACGGGCCGTGGACCTTACCAGCCCGAATTGCCGGAAACATCCGCGACCAATAACTCGCTGAACAGACGTGTTGAAATCGTCATTACCAACGCCAAATGATTATACGAGGTTGTTATGAATAAAAAAAATCTGCTTGGCGTCATTGTGAGCCTGTTGATATTTGTTGGAAGCTTTTTGCTGACTGGCGCAGCGGCTGCATATTGGAACCTCGCCGCGCTACTGGTGGTTGTCTCAGGACTGACGGCTGCCATGTTGATCAGCTATCCGGTTGAGCATGTCAAAAATGCGTTCATGGTAGCCAGAAATGCGTATCGCAATGGTCGAGCCACATCAGGCGAGATCGTAACGACACTGCTTGATCTGTCAGTGAAGTCAAAAGTAGATGGCGTTCTTTCCCTTGAACGTGCTGAAGCTAAGGATACCTGTTCATTCTTGAAGACTGCCCTGGCCTTGCTTGTTGATAATTACAAGGAGGATGAAATCAGGGATACCTTGAACACTGAAATGGCTTTCTTCAACCTTCGCCGTCAGCAAAGTGAGCGTTTTTTCCAAACCATGGCCAGAATGTCTCCTGCTTTTGGTGTCGCAGGCAGTGTAATTGGCCTCATCGGATTGTTGATGGGTATAAATGATACAGCGGTTATCTTGAAGAACATCCCGGTAGCATTTATTTCCACACTGTACGGGCTTGTACTAAGTAATCTTGTTTTTTCCCCGATTGCAGAGAACATCAATTATTCTACCCGAGAAGAATTGCTCAACCAGAAGTTGGTATTGGAAGGGGTTATTGCCATTGGTAAGGAGCAGAATTCCTACAAACTTGAGCGGAAACTAGCATCATTCCTGAGCCCCAGTGAGCGAGCTGGTAAGACGGAAACGCTCCGTAGAATCACTCGAAAATATGTAGAAAAAAAGAAAGCACCTGTTGAGCCGGTCGATTTGGTCGACAAGGAGCCACAGATAAAGGCTCCAGATGCTGCCTAGTATCTAGTTTGATGAGAAAAAGGAGTCCTATGACTCCTTTTTTTTTTGATGATATATGCTATCGTTCCGCCCACGGAGGATGCGTAACGATGGTAAAAATATTGGCTGCGGATATAGGCGGAACTAACAGCCGGTTCGCAGTATTTGAAAGCACTGACGGAGAGTTGAAGATGGAAGATTCCATCTGGCTCCAAACACATGACGTCGAATCGTTTCCCCTGTTGCTTGAGCAGCTTTGGGATAGTGACTTCTCTGGGACTCCAGGCTCTTTTGACAGTATCACTCTGGCTGTTGCGGGAGCAGTCTCACACGAAAGGAAAAGTCGCTACCTCCCAAACATTCCATGGGAGATAGATTTGGATGAAGTCGATTTTGGTACATCCAATGCTGCCTTGATAAATGATTTCGCAGCGCAGGCGTATGCATGCAGAACTTCAGCCATTAATGATTCCCACACAATTCAGAAAGGGGAGGCAGAGCCAGACTCTGTTATTGCAGTAATCGGCGCTGGGACCGGTCTGGGGTATTCAGCTTTGTTGCCGAGCAAGTCGGAATGGACCGCTCTTGCATCAGAAGGCGGTCATATGGCTTTCCCGTTCAATGGGCAGGAAGAGTTCGCCTATGCAGAGTTCAACAGGCGGGAAAGTAAGCGGAACTGGCCCGAGGGCGACAGTGTTGTAACCGGCCTTGGGTTGCGGCTTCTTCATAAGTACCTGACGGGCAACGACCTTTCTCCCAAAGAAATCTCAGAGGTAGTAACCCCGGAAAGCGAGACCACCAAATGGTACGCTCGTTTTTATGGCAGAGCCTGTCGCGACTGGGCTTTATCCACCATGTGCTATGGGGGAATCTACATTGCCGGAGGAATTGCTTCAAAGAATAAACTGTTTGTCGATTCTCCGGATTTCCTTGCTGAATTTCATAATTCTCATGTCTATGAATCCTTTCTCCATACTGTTCCGGTGATATTGAATGTTAACGAGGAAAGTGGGCTGTATGGAGCAGCTTTTTACGCCTCGCAGTTGCGTAAGAGCAGGTGATAGCTGTGCAGTCTTCAACAAAACGTCTTTTGGTGTTGTGTGTCATTGGTGCGCTGATTGCGTCTTATTTCGTTTTCGATTTGGGGCATTTCTTTTCATTGGAATATTTCAAGGAATCCAAAGAGCGTTTTATTGAACTATACAATCAGCACACGTTCACCTTCATAGCTGTATATTTTTGCATTTATGTAGCAGTCACAGCGCTCGCTCTTCCCGCAGCGACTATTATTTCGCTAGCTGGTGGTGCGATGTTTGGCTTGGTCACCGGTGTTATCGTTGTATCCTTTGCAAGCAGTATAGGTGCTGCTGTCGCCTTTGTGATTTCCAGATACGTCCTGCGGGACTGGGTTCAGGATCGATTTGGCGATAAGTTGGCTAAAGTTAATGAAGGGATTGAGAAAGAAGGGGCTTTCTATCTGTTTACGCTTCGACTCATCCCCATCTTCCCATTTTTCGTTATCAATACAGTGATTGCTTTGACCCCAATGCGTTTGCGGACTTTCTACTGGGTTTCACAGCTTGGCATGTTCCCTGCGACAGTTGTTTACATCAACGCAGGGAAAGAACTTGGGCAACTGGAATCATTGTCGGGACTGCTTTCTCCAAGTTTGATACTATCGTTTGCAGTCATTGGTGTTTTTCCACTGGTCATGAAAAAACTTCTGAGTTTGTACAAGAGCAAAAGGCGGGCAGATGGCAAAGTATGATTATGACATAGGGATAATCGGTGGAGGAGCGGCCGGACTTACTGTTGCCGCTGGTGCTGCCCAGCTTGGTGTTAAAACCATTCTGATTGAAAAAGATTCGAAGTTGGGTGGTGACTGCCTGCACTATGGGTGTGTGCCAAGTAAAGCGCTGATTAAATCAGCATCAGTCTACCAAAAAATGCGAACAGCAGAGCACTATGGATTGCCCCCGGTAGATTTGCCACCAGTTGACCTTGGGAAAGTCAACGACAGGATTCAAGGCATTATCGATAAAATTCAGGTTCATGATTCCGAAGAGCGTTTTTGCCAACTGGGCGCCAAGGTTGTGTTTGGCGATGCTTCTTTTGTTGATGATCATCAGGTTGAGTATGACGGAAAACGGGTCTCTGCCAAATACTGGGTGTTGGCAACAGGCTCGGAACCGGTCGAGTTGCCCATCCCCGGGCTTGCAGAGGCTGGGTACTGGACCAACATGGATATTTTCTCCCTGCGGGATTTACCCAAATCAATGATCGTCATCGGTGGTGGGCCTATAGGATGCGAATTGGCTCAGGCTTTTTCTCGTTTGGGGACTGATGTCAGGATACTGCAGCGAAACTGTCAGATTTTAGCCGCCGATGATCAGGATATGGCTGAGATGGTTCAGGATGCTTTCCGACGGGAAGGGATCGGATTGGACCTGTGCGCTGAGACTCAGGAGGTCAGAAAGACTGCTGCTGGTGTTGAATTGACCTATGAAGCTCACGGCGAAACGCACACAATCAGTGCGGACAAGATACTGGTGGCCGTTGGAAGACAGCCCAGTATCAGTACGCTACAGCTTGAAAACGCAGGTGTGGAGTATGACGCTAGAGGAGTGAAGGTTGATGACCGTTTGCGTACTTCGCAAAAGCATATCTTTGCAGCCGGAGATGTCATTGGAAAATACCAATTCACTCATGCCGCCGGATATGAAGGCGGTATTGTTATTTCCAATGCTGTCTTCAAGCTCCCTCGTAAAGTGGATTATACGTGGATGCCCTGGTGTACTTACACTGAACCGGAACTGGCGAGCTTGGGCCTCAACGAGATGGCAGCCACAGACGCGGGAATCGAGTATACTGTTTGGGAGGAATCCTTTTCCGTTAACGACCGTGCTCAGGCTGAAGGGTACCCTGAAGGGAAAATTAAACTCTTACTTGATAAAAAAGGGAAGCCGCTAGGCGTGCAAATGGTAGGTGTTCATGCCGGAGAACTCGCAGCCGAATGGGTGGCTGTTCTCAATTCGAAAACCAATCTTACAACAGTTGCTTCTGCCATGCATGCATATCCCACCGTAAGCGAGATAAACAAACGGGTAGCTGGAAAGGTTCTGTCCTCCAAGCTCTTCTCGGACAAGGTGCGAAAGACGCTTAGTTTCATTTTTGATTACAAGGGGAGGGCTTGTACTCTTGATTAATCGGTCAAACATGGGTAAGTGACCACCTTCTTTCATTTCGCGAGATTAAATTGAGGAGATGCACATATGGGTGATAAGAGCCGTTATCGCAAAATGTTTCCGGTATCGTGGGAACAACTGCAGCGTGATTGCCGCGCACTTTCATGGCGCTTGATGGACAAGGGGCCCTGGAAAGGAATTATCGCAATTACCCGTGGAGGCTTGGTCCCTGCTGCCATCCTCGCTCGTGAACTCGATATTCATCTTATTGATACGATTTGTCTGTCCAGTTACAACTGGAAAGAGCAAGGAGATGCCACAGTCCTGAAGCCCATTGAGAACGATGGAGAAGGCTGGATTCTTATTGATGATCTCGTTGACACAGGCAAAACCGCCAAAATAGCTCGTGACATGGTTCCAAACGCTCACTTTGCTACAGTGTATGCCAAGCCAGAGGGACGCCCAATGGTAGAAACATACATTACCGAAGTCAGTCAGGATACGTGGATTCTGTTCCCATGGGACGCAGGATCACAGTTTGTCGAGCCGATCATTCAGACAGTGGATTAGTCGATCCATTAATATATTGATAATAGTAATGGATGTGGTCGCAGTTCAAAGGGCCTTGCCCTGAAACGCGTGCTGGGATAATGGATTCTGATCTTAACGCTAACGGAGAAGTCCCATGAAAAAAGTAATGAGAATGTTTGTAGTCATGGCTGCTATGGCCATGATGCTTACCCTGTTTGCCTGTGGCGAAGCCCCGCAGGAAAAGAAAGCTGAGCCTGAAGCTGCTCCTCAGGTAGAGGAAAAGGCTGAAGCGACTGCTGAGAACGAAAAGATGAAAGTAGGTTTCGTCTACGTTTCTCCCGTCGGTGATGCCGGTTACTCCTATTCCCACGACCTCGGCCGTCAGGCTGTTGTTGAGCTTGGTTACGTTGATACCAAGTATGTTGAGTCCGTTCCTGAAGGTGCTGACTCCGAGCGCGTCATCCGCAACATGGCCCGCAAGGACTTCGATCTGATTTTCACCACCAGCTTCGGATACATGGACCCCACCATCAAGGTTGGTAAAGAGTTCCCCGAAATCGCATTCATGCATTGCTCCGGCTTCAAGAAGTCCGAGAACGTTTCCAACTACTTCGGTCGCATCTACCAGTCCCGTTACCTGACCGGTATGGTTGCTGGTGCCATGAGCAAGACCAACAAGCTCGGCTATGTTGCTGCTTTCCCGATTCCTGAAGTTATTCGCGGCATCAACGCCTACACCCTGGGTGCACGTTTGATGAACCCCGAGGTTGAAGTACGCGTTGTTTGGACCAAGACCTGGTACGATCCGGCTCTGGAAAAAGACGCTGCCAAGTCCCTTCTGGATGCAGGTTGCGACGTAATCGCCCAGCATCAGGATTCTCCGGCTCCGCAGGAAGCTGCTCAGGAAGCTGGCGTTTACTCTGTCGGTTACAACTCCGACATGTCCTCTTTCGCTCCCAAGGCGCACCTCACTTCTGCTGTGTGGAACTGGGGTCCGGCTTACATCAAGACTGTTGAAGCTGTGAAGAACGGCACCTGGCAGGGCAACCAGTCCATGTGGTGGTCCATGGCTGACGGTGTTGTTGATATCGCCCCGATGGGACCGATGGTTCCTGAAGACGTGAAGACCAAAGTTCTGGCTGCCAAGGCTGAACTGGTTGCTGGCAATGACACCATCTTCGCTGGTCCTATCAAGAACCAGAAGGGTGAAGTGGCTATTCCCGAAGGCACAGTTGCTGCTGACGGCGATTTGCTCGGCATGACCTGGTTCGTTGAGGGTGTTGTCGGTACTACCGAGTAACTACGTGGACAATACGTGCTGAAAGTAAGAAAAAGAGAAGAACCCTGGAAGTGGGGCGCCCTGGTTGTATTCCTGGGCGCCCTGCTCTTTTCCCTTGTCGTGAGCGCTTTGCTGCTCGCATGGCAGGGCAAAGACCCCGTCTATGGAATGGATATTCTGTGGCAGGGCAGTTTTGGTAATCTGTGGGCCCTGGAAGGGGCGCTGCTCAAGGCCATACCGCTTTTCCTCTGCTCACTGGGCGTTGCCGTCGCTTTTCGGATGCAAATCTGGAATATCGGCGCAGAAGGTCAGTTTGCATTGGGAGCTATTGGAGCCACTTGGGTTGCGCTCGGATTTCCGAATCTGCCAGGTTACCTTCTGCTCCCCATGATGTTTATTATGGCATTCATCCTGGGAGGTCTGTGGGCGGTTATTCCGGCTCTTCTTAAAATGAAGCTCAGAGTCAATGAAATCATTTCGACTCTGATGCTGAACTATATTGCGATCCTCTTATTGGATTACCTTGTTTTCGGCGTTTGGAAAGATCCGACCAGCTTCGGCTTTCCGATGACCCCGGAATTCACCTCTGGTGCTGTTATCTCTGGAATAGGGGACAGCCGGGTGCACTGGGGTCTTTTATTTTGCATGATCGTCGGCATTGGATTGTGGGCGTTCATGAGTTTCACTCGTCTTGGTTACGAACTCAAGGCAAGTGGGCAAGGTGCTCGCGTGGCCAAGTATGCCAAGATTCGATATGGCTTTTTGGTTGTTTTCGTAATGGCTCTTTCCGGTGGTTTTGCTGGATGGGCCGGCTGCATAGAAACTTCCGCAGTCCTTAACAGGCTGCAGCCCAGCCTGATGGTTGGCTACGGATATACAGCCATTGTAGTTGCCTGGCTTGCACGCCTTGAACCCCTCAACATTGCTTTCGCCTCCTTCCTTCTCGCCGCTCTTCGTGTGGGTGTTGAAAATATGCAGTTGGAGTTACAGATTCCAGCAGCCTTTGGCGTGATTATGGAAGGTATGATCTTGCTGATGGTTTTGGCTGGACAGTTCTTCATTTTGTATAAACTGGAACGTAAGAAATCTTCGCAGGGGTAAAAGTATGTGGGAATTAATGATACCCCTTTTGGCGGCCACGGTTCAATCTGGCACTCCTATTCTTTTTGCCACACTTGGTGAGATGATGACCGAGAAGGGTGGTGTGCTCAATCTGGGCGTGGAAGGCATGCTGGCTGTTTCCGCACTGGCTGCTTTTGTTACGAGCATGTACACAGGGTCGCCTTGGCTGGCTTTCTTTGCTGGCGGATTTGCCGGTTTCGCCATGGCTGCTCTTCATGGGTTTGTGTGTATTACCTGCTTGGGCAATCAGGTTGTGTCAGGGCTCGCAATTACCATACTCGGACTTGGCCTTGCCGATTTCATTGGCGTTCCCTATGTAGGGCTTCCTGCACCAGGCTTTGATCCGTTCCCGTTCCCTGTCCTTTCCCAGATTCCGATCATCGGAGATATCTTTTTCAAGCATGACGCGCTGGTGTATGTTTCTTTTGTCGTCCCTGTCATTTTTTGGTTTTTCCTGAAAAGAACCAGCCTCGGAATGCATGTGTCAGCTACTGGAGAAATGCCTGCTGCTGCAGCTGCAGTTGGTTTGAAACCCATCAAGTTACGGTATCTTGCCGTT
This sequence comes from Pseudodesulfovibrio profundus, assembly GCF_900217235.1. Taxonomy (NCBI): domain Bacteria; kingdom Pseudomonadati; phylum Thermodesulfobacteriota; class Desulfovibrionia; order Desulfovibrionales; family Desulfovibrionaceae; genus Pseudodesulfovibrio; species Pseudodesulfovibrio profundus. The sequence goes on from NZ_LT907975.1 coordinate 271,931, forward strand.
GTTGTCGGTGGCTTCCTGATCGGCCTTGGCGGGGCCTATCTTTCTCTCGCTTATACCCACCTGTGGACTAACGGTCTGTCAGGCGGTCGTGGTTGGATCGCGGTAGCTCTTGTCATTTTCGCCTTCTGGCGTCCTGGAAGGGCTGTTATCGGAGCGTATCTTTTCGGTGGTGTCATGGCGTTCCAGCTTCGTCTTCAGGCAATGGGAACCAATCTTCCTTCTTCACTGCTTCTGATGCTCCCATATCTTCTTACCATTATAGTTCTGATCATTTCTGCTGCTCGCGGGCGTCGTATCGATGCTCCTGCAGCGCTTGGAACTAACATCGAACCGGAAGGCTAGACGTATGAGCGGTTTTAATTTCGTCCGACCTGCTGGTTTCAGGCAATTACCCGAAGACACCAAACCTGTTGTCAGTCTTAAGGGATTGACCAAGCGCTTCGGAAAGGTTGTCGCGAATGACGGTATCATTCTCGATATATACCCCGGACGCATCAAGGCGTTGCTCGGTGAGAACGGAGCAGGCAAGTCGACCATGATGTCCATGCTTGCTGGGCGTTACCAACCGGATGAAGGGCATATCGAGGTCAAAGGCAAACCTGTTCGTTTTCAGACCTCCAAGGATGCCATCGCTGCTGGCATTGGTATGGTGTACCAGAATTTCATGTTGGTTGATTCGATGACTGTTGCCGAAAATGTCCTCCTTGGTCAGGAAGGCAGCTTTATCGTCAATCCACGCGAGATGGAAAAACGTGTTGGAGAGTTGGCCAAACAGTACGGTTTGGCTATTGATCCAGCGGCGCACATCACTGATTTGTCGATGGGAGAGCGTCAGGTTGTCGAGATTTTGAAGCTGCTGTATCGCGAGAGCCAGATTCTCATTTTTGATGAGCCGACAGCCGTTCTTACCCCCGAAGAGACCAACAGTCTTTTTGAGGCACTCTGGCGAATGACTGAGCAGGGAAAATCAATTATTTTCATCAGTCACAAGCTGGAAGAAGTCATCGCCTTGGCCGACGAGATAGCAATTCTCCGTCGTGGCCGCATTGAGGGCGAGTTGGACCCGGCAGCGATCGAGTCGAAAGCCGACCTCGCTTCAAAAATGGTTGGCAAGGATGTTCTGCTGGAAGTCGACAGAAGTGAAGTCGAGATAGGTGAGCCGGTTCTGGAAATCAGGAACATGAATGGCCTGGGCCTGCGCAACATCGATCTTGAGGTCAAAAAAGGTGAGGTTGTAGCTATTGTCGGCGTTGCCGGTAATGGACAAAAAGCCCTCGTCGAAGCTGTAACCGGCCTTGTCAAACCGCCCATCGATACCGTGTTCATCATGGGACAGCCCTGGCGCAAGTTTTTTGCTGAGTCCACATGGAACAGATCCATGTGCTACATCCCTGAAGACCGACTGGGCCTTGCTACTTTGCGTAACCAGAACCTGGTGGACAACCTGTTGCTGACTACTCGCAAAGGGTTTGCCAAAGGGTGGTGGCTTGATAAAAAGCAGGCAGAAAAAGATACCATCGATCTCATAGAAAAATTTGATATCAGGCCCGGAAGAATCCATGCACTTGCATGGCAGTTGTCCGGTGGCAATCTACAAAAAGCAGTGCTTGCCCGTGAACTTTACAGGCAGCCACGGCTGATTGTTGCCGAGCAGCCAACGCAGGGGCTTGATGTCTCAGCCACAGAAGAAGTTTGGGGACGTTTGCTTCAGGCTCGTGATATGGCTGGTATTATGCTGGTTACCGGTGACTTGAATGAAGCCCTCCAGCTTGCTGATAAAATCGCTGTTATTTATCGGGGTGAAATATTGGGTATTTTGCCGACCTCCGATCCTGAAACCACAAGTAAGATCGGACCATTGATGGCCGGTGTCGTAGAATAATTCCCCTGAATCGCTGTATTGAGATAACGTCAAGTCATCTGGCTTGAATTAATACTTACTGCTCAAAGGAGTTTACCATGAAAAGCAATAAGATGTTTACTATTGTCGTGGCAGCTATACTGACTGTCGCTCTTGCTGTTCCTGCTTTTGCTGGTGCCGTGTTGGACGATGTGAAAAAGGCCGGTGTTATCACTGTTGGCAACAGCCCTGACTATCCTCCGTTCGAGTCCATTGGTGACAATGGTGAGCGTATTGGCTTCGACATTGACCTGCTTAACGCAATGGCCAAAAAAATGGACCTTGAAATCAAATGGGTCACCATGGAATTTGCTGCAATCGTAACTGCTGTTCAGAGCGGTCAGGTCAATGTTGGCATGTCCGGTTTCAGCATCACTCCCGAGCGCGCAGAGCAGGTGAGCTTTTCCGCTCCGTACATTGCAAGCGGTCAGGTCATCGTTACTCGTCCTGATTCCGACATTGCATCTGTTGCTGACCTGAAAGGCAAAAAGATTGCCGTCCAGTTGGGCACCACCGGTGAACAGCAGGCTGACAAGATCGAAGGTGCTGAAGTCGTCAAGCCCGAGAGCTACAACATCGCTTTCATGATGCTGCACAACCGCGCAGCCGATGCTGTCATCGCTGATCTGTCCGTTGCAGATGAGTACATGAAGCAGGGTACCTTCAAGCGCGCCGGCGAGCCGCTTTCTTTTGAGGAGTTTGCTATCATCTCCAAGAAAGGCAACGAGCCGCTTCTGGACGCCCTGAACAAAGCCCTTGAAGCTGTAAAAGCTGACGGTACATACGACGCTATCGTCAAAAAGTGGAATCTCTAGCATTGATTAGCCGGAAGGGGAGTAACCCCTTCCGGCATTAATTTCAGGAGTTGGCTATGGATTTCTCTCTCGTTTTCAAACATTTTGACATGCTCCTGAATGGAGCGGCTGCCACCATACAGGTTACCTTTGGCGCATTGGCAATGGGCCTTGTGCTTGGCGTAATCGCAGGTACCTGTCGTATCAGTCGCCGTTTCTACGTCAGAATAATTGCGGATACCTACATTCAGGTTATTCGTGGAACACCGATGCTGTTGCAGATATTCTTCTTCTACCTCGGTTTTCCTCAGATTTACATGATGGTGACAGGGCAAGGAATATCTCCTGACCCATTGATTACTGGTATTGTTGCCCTTGGAATCAATAGTGGCGCCTATAATGCGGAGATCATTCGAGCCGGTATCCAGTCCATCAACAGAGGACAAATGGAAGCTGCTCGCAGTACTGGTCTTGGTCACACACAGGCCATGATTTACATCATACTACCCCAGGCCTTGAAACGTATGATTCCGCCCCTGGGTAACGAATTGATCGTGCTGCTTAAGGATTCATCGTTGATCTCAACTATTGGTGTTGCTGAATTGATGTATTCTGCAAAAGTACTTGGAGCAAAATACTACACGTACGTCCCGTTCCTTGTTGGAGCCGGTTGTATCTACCTGATATTGACGTTTACGTTCTCGCGTATTTTCAATCTCATGGAGCGAAAGCTATCAGCAGGTAGCGGGTCCAGAGAAAACTCTGGAGCTGTTCCCGACCTCGGATAACACACCGAAAAATCAAAAAAGCCTCCTGCTCATTGCAGGGGGCTTTTTTATGTCTGATAAATATTATCGCTGTGTTGAGCTACTGGCTATTTATTCTGGAATTCATTAGCTTACAATGAGTTCGCTCATCAGAAATTGGCGAAGCAGAGCAGGCGGAATAGATTGGATTTCACCAAAGGATTTGCTGTGAAGAATAGTTTTTATACCAGTTTTGATACGGAATGCATTGGCCGGGGGCAGTCTAAGAATGATAAAGGGCGGACGCCTTTTGAGCAGGACCGCGATCGCATTATCTATTCTCCAGCATTTCGTCGCTTGCAGAATAAAACCCAGGTGTTTTTGTCCGGTGAATTTGATTTCTATCGCACACGCCTCACTCATTCCATGGAGGTGTCACAAATCGGGCGTTCCATAGTGAACCACCTGAATCGGACCTCGACAGCACTATCTGATGACCATCATATCGATCAGGATTTGGTTGAATCCATATGTTTGGCTCATGACATTGGGCATCCTTCCTTTGGCCACGCAGGCGAACAGGTATTGAATACCATGATGCAGGAGTCTGGTGGTTTTGAGGGAAACGCGCAAAATTTACGAATTCTTGTGGACCTGTTTTACCGAGATAAAACCTGTTGGTCTGGGATGAAGCCTACGCGGGCATTTCTTGATGGGATGCTCAAGTATAAGACCTTGTTTTCTGAATCAGAGAAGAAAAAGCACCATTTCATTTACGATTTTCAATCTGACATTTTGGAATTCGTGAGTCCTGATCAGCTCTTTACCAGTCTTTTTGATACTGAAAAGGAACGCAACAGTTTCAAGTCGCTGGAGTGTCGGATCATGGATTGGGCGGATGACATCGCTTATTCCATTCATGATATTGATGATGGAATCCGAGCTGGTTTTATCTCAATGAAAAACATCCGCAACTGGATGGATGAACACAACGACGATTTATCGAAGGATCAGCACGGTTTTTTGGATGACTTATGTCTGGCTATTGCTGATGATTCCTTCAGCTCTTTTCTTGCCAGGCTAATAGGTACTTTCATTCATGGCACGACTTTGGTTGAAAGAGAAACTCCTCTTTCAGAGAGTACCAACCGCTATAATTACGATATACATATTTCAGAAGATTGCCTTGAGCTATGCACACTGCTCAAGCGACTTGCCATCTCGCTCGTTTTTCATACCCCGCAGGTGCACCAGTTGGAGTTCAAGGGTGGGCGAATCCTGAAGGGATTATTTGAAGTGATGGAGCAGGAGTATTTGAATGGCAGGGCTAATTACAACCTGCTACCGGCACATTATCACAATGCAATGAACAATGGTGATGTCCATCATAGGCGTAGATTGTTGTGTGATTATCTTTCAGGAATGACTGATGGATTTGTCGTCAGAACATACAAGCGTATGTTCGATCCTGATTTTGGATCGATTATCGATCTGATCTAGATGGGAATTAAGTTTTATTTTTGGGGCTGTACCAGATAACTCCTTTGGGTTATCGGTATGGCAATGCGAAAAAGTCGTTTGAGCAAGGACAAGCAGCTTCGTTTAATCGAACATTTTGTGGCTGGCACGACAGCTCGTTGCGCTGCCGATCTGGTTGGTGTGAACGTCAAAACAGCCGCCTATTACTTTCACCGGCTCCGGGAAATCATAGCGGTAGAAGAGTCCTGTGAAGGGATGGATTTTGGCGAATTTGAGGTCGATGAGAGCTACTTCGGTGGCAAGCGAAAGGGCAAAAGAGGACGTGGGGCGGCTGGTAAGGTTCCTGTTTTTGGAATCCTTAAAAGGGGCGGGAAGGTCTATACACAGGTGATTCCTGATGCGAAAGGTAAAACCTTGCTTCCCATTATTCAGGAAAGAATCCAGCCAGACAGTGTGGTTTACTCGGACTGCTGGTATGGCTACAATGTCCTTGATGTGTCAGCGTTCAAACACTTCCGAATCAACCACTCGAAGCTGTTTGCAGATAGCCACAACCACATCAATGGAATCGAGAATTTTTGGAACCAGGCCAAACGCCATATGAGGAAATTCAACGGCATTCCAACCAAGCATTTTTCTCTGTTTTTAAAGGAATGCGAGTGGCGTTTTAATAACAGCAATCCGCGAAGCCAGTTTAAACAACTGAAACAGTGGGTTAGAAGACATATGGGCTAGTTATCTGGTACAGCCCCTTATTTTTTTTCCTGGATGACTTCTATGTCTTCCTGATTCAAGCGTACTCCCAGACCTTGTTCGTTCTCAAAAGAGTATGTCTCTGATTGAACATCGTAATTGAGAGCGCCCTTGGCTGTATATATGTCTCCACCTTTGGTGGTTACTTCGTATTGCTTGGAACCGCACCCGGCAAGAAGAAGGGTGCTGGTGAAAATAAATAGAAAAAAAAGCTGTCTCATTGAATCTCCCCTGTGATCAAGAGTTGCCATACGTTATATCGCATTGATTCCGGATTTCAACACTTATTTGATGGCATTCAACAATGTATCGATTTCCTATAAATTGAGTAGGGTAGATGCATTGCTCATGATTTGGTCTATTGCGGCTTCATTGAGCGAGAGGCGTTTTTTGAGTTGGTTAAGTTCAATACCTGCGTCAAATAGGGGATAATCGCTGCCGAAAAGCAGGCTCTCGATACTAAAAGCATCGAATAGTTCCTTCAGCATACTGTCATCAATGAAGTCGAGCGAACTCGATGTATCAACTAAGATGCCTTTTCCAGCCAGGTGTTCTATGGCCTCTTTCCAGTGACGGTATCCGCCCATATGAGCAGCAACAATAGTCGTTTCAGGGAAAGCTGCTTTGATTGCGGCAAGCTTGCGAGGGCATGATGGATTCTCATCCGGCGGGAGTGTGTCTCCTACGTGAAAAAGACAGATGAATCTGTCCTGAATCATTTCCATGACATCAAATAAGGCAGGATCATCCATCCGAAACCCTTGGAAGTCCGGGTGAAATTTCAATCCTTTTATCCCATTGCTTTCCAGACGATCCAATTCTCTTTCCATCTGGTCGAATCTGGGGTGTACAGTCCCGAAAGGAATGAATTGATCATATTCCTTGCTGGTCTGTATGGCCCAGTTGTTGGCCGGAATGACTTGTGCTGGAGCTGTAGCGGCTGTCAGGACCACGGATTTATCGATGCCTGAAGTGGACATGCGCTGAAGTAGATCGTCAGCTGTGCCCGTTCCGACCGGATGAATTGAATAGTGATTTTCCAGTTGGTGCAGAACTTTATCGGCAATTTTCGGATGGAATACGTGAGTATGGAAATCAATAAGCATGGCCGCGAAGATGCCAGATCAACGCGGCCATGTAAACGGCTGTTTTAGTGCTATGGGATATTTTTTAACCGAACAAGGATTTCAACCATTCCGGTACCCTGGTGGGTTTTCCTTCCTTGTTGACAGCTGCATGCTCCGTGAATCCTGTAGCGTGTAAAGTTTCCCTGTCTTTATCCCAAACTTCATATGCGAATTTCATGGATGCACGTTTCCACAGACTGATACCGACCCGAACATGAATTTCATCATCGAAGCGCACAGGCGCACGGTAGCGGCTCTGCGCTTCACGTACCGGAAGGATAATGCCTCGCCTTTCAACTTCGGCGTAACTCATTCCGTGCTCCCGTATGAAGAAGCTTCGAGCTCGTTCATATATATGCAGATATTCTGCATAATAGAGAACGCCCATGGTGTCTGTTTCGCCATAAGAAACAAAGTGCTTATACCAGCTATGATTTGATGGGAAATCCGGCGTAGCCATTATTTGAGCCCCAACTGGTCAAGTGCGTAAGAGAGCAATGTGTGGCCCTCTTCAAGTTTTACCCCTGTCTGGTTGGCCTGTGCTTCGGAGAAGCTTGGCACGTTGGATGGAGCGCACCCTGAACCGTTTATGAGGAAGGGCACAGCATCCATTGTGTGTGTCCGTTCGGCAATCGGGGTGAAGTGATCACATGTGACGATCCAGGCAACGTCTTCATCCTTAAGCGCTTCCCTCAGCGGAGCAACAACTTGAGCATCAAAACGGTTGATGGCTTCGACTTTGTCCTGTGCATTGCCGCCATGGCCGCATTCATCAGGTCCTTCCAGATGAACGAAAACAAAATCGTTCTCCTTCAGAAACTCAAGTGCTGCATCAACTTTACCTTGGTAATTGGTATCAAGGAGTCCTGTAGCCCCTTCAACTTCAATCACATCCATGCCGGAAGCAAAACCGAGGCCCTTGATGAGATCAACTGCTGAGATGACGCCACCTTTAAGTCCGAAGGTTTCAGTGAAGTTCGGAAGGGAAAGAGGGCGCCCTTGTCCCCACGGCCAAATGGAGTTGGCCATCGACATATTGATATCTCTGTTTTCGAGGATTTCCTTAGCCTCAAAAACAAGGTCCCAAAGATGTGGGCTCTTGGAAAAAGCCCGTAGGTCAAGCTTAATTGGTTTATCTGTGATGTCGTGCGGGGGATTGATTGCTATCTGAGCATCATCACTCTTCGCGCCATCTTTCTGAACCAGCAGATGTCGATACTGAATGCCTGGGATAAAGGTATAGGTCTCGTTACCAAGCTTTTCCTGAAGCGCTTCAACTACAGGGCGCGAAACTTCCGTATCAATGTGACCGGAAGAGTAATCACGCATGTACCCGTCAATATTGAGCTGCGAAACGGTCACGAGGTTCAGGCGCCATACAAGGTCGTCTTCACTCAGTTCAAGCCCTTGAGCCGCGGCTTCGATGGGGCCGCGTCCAGTATGGTAGCGGGCAGGATCAAAGCCGAGCAGAGCCATGTTGGCAACATCGGATCCAGGCTGCATTCCTTCAGGAACGGTCTGGGCAACACCGACTATACCGTCTTTTGCCAGTTCATCCATATTGGGAGTATCGGCAGCTTCCATGGTCGTCTTGCCGCCTAGCTCCTCCAGAGGCCAACCTCCCATGCCATCGGCGATGAGGTAGAGTACTTTCATTATAACTTCCTACTAGAGGATTCGGAACTTCACACACGGTTCTACCGTGAAGTCCATTGCATCGATTTCATTGATTACGGCGTCTACGTTTTTAGCAGCCGTTTCGTGGCTGATGATGACCAGCGGAACGCCTTCCATTCCTGCTTCACCTTTCTGAACGGCCTGCGCAATAGAAACACCATGTTGCGCCATAGATTGAGTTATGGCCGCCATGACACCAGTCTTGTCCGCCACTGTGAAGCGGAAATAGTATTTGGATACGGACTGTTCCGGCGGCAGAATGGTTGCACGCTCAATAGGCTTGTTGTCGAACCCGGTGTTGTCAGGCAACTCGCAGGAGCCCTTCATCTGGCGGGTCAGGTTCATAATGTCTGCCAATACGGCGCTTCCGGTGGGCAGGTCGCCAGCTCCCTGACCGTGGAGCATCACAGGGCCAACGGCATTGCCTTCGATACGGACAGCGTTGTAATTACCGCCTACACGGGCCAGCAGATAGGTGTACGGAACCAGGGCAGGGTGTACGCCTGCCTCCAGTTTACCTTCCACATCCATTACATGGGCCAGCAGCTTGATGCGATAACCGAATTCGCGAGCAAACTGGATATCCATCGGGGTGACGCTGGTGATTCCCTGTACCGGGATTTCATTGAGAGGGTAGTCCACGCCGTATGCCATGCGTATGAGCACGCAAAGCTTGTGAGCAGTATCGAATCCTTCGATGTCAAAGGACGGGTCTGCTTCGGCGTATCCAAGATCCTGGGCCTCGGCAAGGGCAGTCTCGAAATCCATACCCTTGGTGGTCATTTCAGATAAAATATAGTTGGCTGTGCCATTCATGATGCCGAGCATCTTGTTGATTTCGTCACCGGCGAGGCTTTCTTTCAAAGTTTGAACGATGGGAATACCGCCAGCGCAACTGGATTCGAACATCAGGCCGACATTGTTATCAATGGCTGCCTGAAAAAGTTCCAGTCCATGTTCAGCCAGCAGGTGCTTGTTGGCTGTCACAACATGTTTCTTTTGTTCAAATGCATCAAGGATGAGGTTCTTGGCAGTATCCAGTCCGCCCATGAGTTCGACGACAATGTCGATATCAGGATCACTGACCAGTGCATGCGGATCATCCGTAAAAGAGACCCCTGGACCTGGATCAAAGGCGCGTTTTTTGTTGAGATCGCGAACAAGAACCTTTTTGATTTCTATACGTTTGCCCAGGCGTTTTTCAATGCGCTCGGCGTTCATATCAAGAATTTTGGCCAAGCCGGAACCTACGGTTCCAAAACCGCCCAAACCAAGTTTAATACTTTCCATTATTTACCCCTTAGAGAAAAATTTACGCAGGTTGCGAACAGCCTGATTCGTGCGATGACGGTTTTCAACGAAGCTGAAACGTACGTGGTCATCGCCATATTGGCCAAATCCGAGACCTGGAGATACTGCGACTTCTGCTTCTTTGAGCAGTAACTTGGAGAACTCGACAGACCCCATGTGCTTGAATTGCTCAGGGATCGGTGCCCAGAGGAACATGGTAGCCTTTGGCGGGGTGACTTCCCAACCGATGCGGTTCAATCCTGCACACAAGGCGTCGCGGCGATCCTTGTATACATCCATAATGTCTATTACGGCCTTGTCCATGTCTTCGCGGCTGAATTGCGGGTTCTCGCCCAGATCGCCGTTGAGTGCACATGTCGCAGCAATCTGGATTGGCTGATAAATGCCGTAGTCGAGATAACTTTTGATGCGGGTCAGTGCCTGCACCATGTCCGGGTTGCCTACGCAGAAGCCTACGCGCATACCGGCCATGGAATAACTCTTGGTCAGGGAGAAGAACTCGACGCCGACTTCCTTGGCTCCATCCGCCTGCATGAAGCTGGGGGCCTGATAACCGTCGAAGACGAAATCTGCATATGCCAGATCGTGAATGACAAACAGTTCATGCTCTTTGGCAAAATCAACGATACGCTGAAAGAACTCAATTTCCACACACTGTGTTGTCGGGTTGTGCGGGAAGTTGATAATCAGCAACTTGGGCTTGGGCCAAGTATGAGTGACGGCTGTTTCAAGGTTTTCGAAGAAATCCTGACCCGGTCCGATGGGCACACGTCGTACATCAGCGCCTGCAATGATCGAAGCATAAGGATGGATAGGGTAGGCCGGGTCCGGTGCCAGCACGACATCGCCCGGGCTGAGCATGGCCAGCGCCAAGTGGGCCAAACCTTCCTTGGCGCCCATGGTGACACACACTTCCTGATTGCGATCCAAAGAAACGTCGTAACGACGGTAGTACCAATCACGGATGGCTTTACGAAGGCCTTTGATACCTTTGGACGCTGAGTACTTGGAGTTTCCTGGCTTGTACGCCGCCTCTGTCAGCTTGTCGAGAATGGGCTTTGGTGTGGGCACATCGGGATTGCCCATGCCCAGGTCGATGATATCCGCGCCCGCGTGGCGCATTTTCATCTTTAATTCATTAACCTGAGCAAAAACATAGGGGGGCAGTCTGTCGACTCTCGCAAACTTGGACATGTTGAAAAACTCCTCAATTTTATTAATGCAAGTTAGATTACATACTCGCTTAAATCTGTAGCTGTCAAAATGAAATTGCACTGATAATGCAAGGTGTATCTTGACCTCGGAAAGACTTTTTCATAGCGTCCTTATTTCAATGCTGTATTCTACGTCCTCGAGACGAAAAATTCCTTAAGGAGATATTAATGGTCCAGAAATCCGAAACCATCTGGTTCGACGGCAAACAGGTTCCCTGGGACGAGGCAAATGTTCACGTCCTGACTCACACTCTGCATTATGGTGCAGGCGTTTTTGAAGGTATTCGTGCATACGAATGCGCAGATGGTTCGTCCGAGGTGTTTCGCCTCGAAGAGCACATGGTTCGTCTGATTAACTCTGCTAAGATTCTCGGAATCACCGTTCCGTATACAGCAGAAGAGTTGACCGAGGCTGCAGTTGAGACCCTCAAGCTCAATAAGCTGGCAGGTGCTTATATCCGTCCTCTGGTTTTCATCGGTGACGGCGCCATGGGTGTCCATCCCGGCGACAACCCCATTCGCACCATCATCGCCACATGGCCCTGGGGCGCTTACCTCGGCGAGGAAGCCCTTGAAAAGGGTATTGCCGTCAAGTGTTCCACATTCAATCGTCACCATGTCAATGTCATGATGACCAAGTCCAAGGCTTGCGGCAACTACGTCAACTCTGTTCTGGCCAAAACCGAAGCTGTCGCCGACGGGTATCATGAAGCGATTCTGCTCGACACCACCGGTCATGTTTCCGAGGGCTCTGGCGAGAATATCTTCATGGTTCAGGATGATGTCATCTACACCCCGCATGCCGACGGCGTGCTCGGCGGTTTGACCCGTAATTCCATCATCACTCTGGCGAATGATCTTGGATATGAAGTACGTGAAGAGCCGCTGACTCGTGACATGCTCTATGTCGCGGATGAGGTTTTCTTCACTGGTACTGCCGCAGAGTTGACTCCCATCAGCTCCATTGACCGTCGACAGATCGGTTCCGGCATTGCTGGTCCGGTAGCCAAGCTGCTGCAGACTGAATACTTCAAAATCGTCAAGGGTGAAAACTCTGATTACGAACACTGGTTGCATCGCTATTCCATCTAGAGGTTCCGTCATCGAGAGTTGATAGAAAGTCTAGAAAACCAGTACGCGATCTGGTAGGTAAGGGGAAACTCGACGCGAGAAGTCGTTTTTCCCCTTTTTTGGGAAAGCCAGAATGTAACCTGTTACCGCGTCACACTTCCGGGTAGTTTCATGAGTACATCGAACCTGACTGCAAAATACCGTCCCCAGACCTTCGGCGATGTCGCCGGACAGGAAGCCATCAAGTCCATTCTCTCAAGAGCGGCAGCATCGGATAAGATTGCCCCGGCATATCTTTTTTCCGGAACGCGTGGTGTTGGTAAAACGACCATTGCCCGTATCTTTGCCAAAGCGCTCAACTGTGTGAATGCACCAACGGCAGAGCCGTGTAACGAGTGCTCCAATTGCAAGCAGATCACAGCTGGTGTGGCTGTTGACGTCATTGAAATTGATGGTGCATCCAACCGCGGAATTGATGATGCCCGGCGCTTGAAAGAGGATATCGGCTACGCACCTGTTGAGTGCCGGTACAAAGTGTTCATCATTGATGAAGCCCATATGTTGACGAAAGAGGCGTTCAACGCGCTCCTCAAAACCCTTGAGGAGCCGCCACCGCGAGCTACGTTCATCATGGCGACCACCGAACCACATAAATTTCCCCCGACCATCATCAGTCGTTGTCAGCATTATATCTATAAAATGCTGACGCAGCAGGAGTTGGTCAATCACCTCGAAAGTATCATGAACATGGAAGAGCTTCCGTTCGAGCCGGGGGCTTTGGAAATTATTGCCAAGCGCGGCGCTGGTAGTGTGCGCGACTCCATGTCATTGCTGGGGCAGGCCCTTGCCATGGGATCCGATGTTCTGCGGGAAGAAGAAGTCCGAAACTTTCTTGGTCTTGCCGGACAGGATGTATTTTTCCAGTTGATGGAAGCCATGCACTCCCGTGATCTGGTGGCAGTGGGTATGGTCTTGCGTCAGGTGCTTGATCAGGGACTTGACCTGGGCTTTTTCCTGCGCGAACTGACAAACTGCTGGCGAAACATGTTTTTACTGCGACAGGCCGGTGAAAAAGCTTTGCCGTTGCTTGGTATGTCGGGCGAAGAAGCCCGGGCCTGGCTTGAGTGGGCTGGCAAGTTTGATCCATCCCATATTCACGCCTGCTGGCAGATGACCCTCGATGGGCAGCGAAAAGTCATGACTAGCCTTGAGCCTGCTCTGGCTCTTGAGTTGTTGCTGCTGAACCTCACGAGCCTTCCGGACTTGATTAATCTTGAGTCTGTAGGCTCTGCTCCAACTGGTGGAACTCCACCACCGCCTCCAGGGCAACAAGGTGGTAATTTCGGAGGTGGTCAGCAAGGCCCTCAAGGCGGAGGATATGGTCAGCAGGGAGGCGGATTCGGACAACAGTCCGGCCAGCGTTTTGCTCCTCCACCTAAACAATCGAGTGTCCCGGCCCAGCCTGCCGCTCCCTCTCCCCATGCGCAGCAGAACCATGTTGCTAACTCCACAATGCCAACTGCATCGCGCCAGCAGGCCGCTCCTGTGCAGCAGCAAGCTGAAGTTGTAAGAAAGCAGGTTGCTCATGGCTCCGAAGTTCAGGAAAGCCACACTAAGACTGCACCTGCAAGCTCCCCCGTGGACTCAAACAGAGTGAACCAACCGCTTTCTGACTCGAAAACATTTGCGCCGAAGGGGCCAAGGAACTGGGAAGGTTTTCTTGAGTTCGTCAATGAAAAGAATGGCAAAATTCCGGTTAAAGCCGCCAAACTTCGTTTGAATAAAGGGGAGTTGCGCGGCGACGAATTGGTGATTACATGCGGTACCAGGATGCAGTGCGCCCAGCTTTCTGAAAAACAGACATTCAACGCATTGGATTCTTTGACGAGAGAATATTTCGGCCCTTTGGTTGAAGTTAAGGTTGAAACAGGTGATATTGCCGTCCACAAGACGGACAAGCAGCTTCGAGAGGAGGCGGAAGCGCATCCCGGCGTGAAAATGATAATGGACACGTTCAGTGCGCAGTTGATTTCCGTCAGCCATCGAAAACAATAAGTCAGTAACGATAACGACCAGGAGAGAATAATGAAAGGTATGAACGAAATGATTCGCCAGGCGCAGGTTATGCAGCGCAAAATGAGCGAGAAGCAGGAAGAGTTGAAATCCACCATCGTCGAGGCCACCAGCGGTGGCGGTATGGTGACAGTCAAGGCTACCTGTGGTCAGGAAATCACCGAGGTCCTGATTGAAGATTCCGTCATGGAGTCCGGTGATAAAGACATGTTGCAGGATCTCGTTTTGACGGCCGCCAACGAAGCCCTCAAGAAGTCCAAAGAGCACATGGAAAAGGAATTGTCCTCCATCACTGGTGGATTGAACATACCTGGCATGTTCTAGATTGGAACCTGCCGTTGAGGTGTGGGGCATGAAACGGTACCGGTGCGTACGTTGAGCCGTAAGTACAAGGACTTGTTTTCTGCCCCTTATTTTTTGTTCATTGGTACAAGGAGATTTCGTTGAATAATCTTCCCGGTCCGATGAGAGAGGTTGTTGAACAACTCTCATCTTTGCCAGGTATTGGACCCAAGTCCGCACTTCGTATTGCGCTTACTTTGCTGAAAATGCCCAAGGAGAAGGCGGGGGGAGTCGGTCAGTCCATACTGGAACTCAGAGAAAAGCTGTGCTTGTGCGACGAGTGTGCTTGTCTGGCCGAAAGCAGCCCATGTTCGATTTGTTCTGATCCCGGACGCGACTCTGATCAGTTATGCCTTGTCCCTGAATGGGACGCTCTTCTAGCTATGGAAGAGATGGGCGTGTTCAAGGGGAAATACCTCGTCCTCGGTGGTTTGCTCTCGCCGCTCGAAGGTATCGACCCGGGCCAACTTGAGATCGAGCGCCTTCGCAGGCGTCTTGCGTCTGGAGATATTTCTGAATTGATTTTGGCGCTTGGGGCAACTCTTGATGCCGAATCAACAGCTTCCTACATCAAGAATCTTGTTGAGTCCGATTATCCCGACATCAACGTCAGTCGCCTTGCTCAGGGTATACCGATTGGCGGTGAGGTGAAGTTCATGGACAAGGAAACCTTGAAGCAGTCTCTGGTTCATCGCCAGAAAGTATAAATTGCGGTGCAGTTGCCATGAATGAAGATCAGTTGTCGCGCCTTACCGGTGCGGAAGTTCAGTCCGTTGTCTATTACAACAAGGAAAATGGATACACCATTGCTCGGGTGCGCGTTCCTGACGAACCCGGGACCGTTTCCATTGTTGGGACCATGGGAGAGCTTTCGGCTGGCTCTACTCTTGATATTGCAGGTGTGTGGACTGTTCATCCGAAATTCGGACGCCAAATGGAAGTGCGATCTTTTGAAGAATCGCGCCCGGCAACGGAAAATGGGGTGATAAAGTTCCTCCAATCCTCCATCAAGGGCGTGGGAGAGAAGACCGCTTCGATCATGGTCGAGGAGTATGGTGTTGGTGTTCTTGATGTTCTTGATGACAACCCGGAAGAGTTACTATCCATCAAAGGCATCTCCAAGAACAAGTTGAAAGACATTATTGAGTCCTGGACGAAGCAACGGGAGATTAAGAATCTCCTTGTGTTTCTTCAGACACACAACGTTCCGACTACTTTCGCTGGTAAAATTTTCCACTTATATGGCGCGCAGGCTGAGAAAAAGCTCCGCGATAATCCCTATGATCTGGCATATGAAATCCGTGGAGTTGGGTTCAAAACTGCTGACCAGATGGCTATGAAGCTCGGGTTTGAGCCTGATTGCGCCCAGCGGTTGGAAGCTTCCATCGTGTATTATATGTTCACATATTGTGAGCGAGGCGGGCACATGTTCATCCTCAAGGATAAACTGTTGGCCGAAGTCGCTCGTATGCTGGACGCCCATGATTTCAACAAGTTGGAACTTGCTCTGTATTCACTTGAAGAAAAGAAGCGGGTCCGAATAGAGGATTTGCCGGAACAGCATCTTTCCGATGCCGTGTATCTGATGCATTTCTTTCACTACGAAAACGAGATCACGCAGCGCCTCTACCAGCTTGTCAGCCATCCTTCGTCTGTCAGCCGTAAAAAGATCGATAAAACCTTGCCTCGTGTGGAAGACAAGCTTGGGTTCACTCTTTCGGATGAGCAGAGAGAAGCGGTTTTCGATGCCTGTAGCAACAAGGCCTTTATCATCACCGGTGGGCCTGGAACAGGTAAGACGACTATTACCAAGGCAATCATGCTGACACTCAAGGAGCTTGGGCTTAAAATCCTTCAAGCAGCACCAACAGGTCGAGCAGCCAAGCGCATGTCTGAGGCGACTGGGCATACCGCGCAAACAGTGCACCGGATGCTGCAGTATCAGCCGGATGGCGGCTTTCACTACTGCGAGGATCAGAAGCTCAAAGGTGATGTGCTTATCATCGATGAGGCCAGTATGGTGGATGCGCATCTTTTTGTAGCCATTCTACGTTCTCTTCCCCATACATGCCGTTTGATTCTGGTTGGTGATGTAAACCAGTTGCCCAGCGTTGGCCCGGGAAATATCCTTGGTGATCTTATTGATTCCAAACGTGTCCCGTGCGCTGTTCTTACCCATATTTTTCGACAGGCGCAGGAAAGTTTTATAGTTGTTAATGCGCATAGAATAAACAATGGCCAGTTCCCCCGGCAGCATCCGCAGCAGGCACCGGAAGCTGATTTCTTTTGGATTCCGCAAGAGAATTCGGCCAAGGTTCAGAAGCTGATCCTTGATAGTGTTTGTGATCGCATCCCGGATCGATACGGCCTTGACCCGCTTCGTGACATTCAAGTTTTGACTCCGATGCATAAAGGGGATGTCGGGACCCAGGCGTTGAACGCAGCTTTGCAGGAGCGGCTCAATCCGCCTTCTCCGCATAAGCCGGAGATTAAACGAAAGTTCTCGACATTTCGTGAGGGCGATCGTGTTATTCAGATGAAGAATAACTACGACAAGGAAGTCTTTAATGGGGACCTCGGCTGGATTCTGGAAGTTGATCCGGACGATCAGGAACTATTCATCGAATTTGATGGCAATCAGGTTGTCATTGAGTCGAGTGAGCTTGATGAACTGAGCCTTGCCTATGCCGTATCCGTTCATAAATCTCAGGGAAGTGAGTATCCTGCCGTTGTCATGCCGGTGGTTACTCAGCACTACATGCTGTTGCAGCGGAACCTGTTATACACAGGACTTACCAGAGCCAGAGAACTGGCTGTCATGGTAGGCAGTGAGCGTGCTTTTCAGATTGGATTGAACAATGCCACCGCAGGCAAACGCAGCACCCACCTTGCGCATCGATTGCGCACCATGTTTTTGTCCAATACGTTGAAATAAGCAAATCTATTCCTCTTCACCTTGCAAATTGTAAGGAAAAGTGGTGAATTATGATTTGCATTATATCATTGTGAACGATGCGATGTTGCATTGATCACCTTTTTTGTTATTCGTTTATTTTAACAGGCTGATATTAAAGAGAAAGGAGTTTACATGCTGAGCCAGAAACTTGAGGCTGCTCTTATTGATCAAATGAATTGGGAAATCTACTCCGCACATATATATCTTTCCATGTCATCGCACTTTGCTCAGGAAGGATTGGGCGGCTTTTCCAAATGGATGTTTGCCCAGTATCAGGAAGAAATGTTCCATGCGATGAAATTCTTCAATTATATCAATGAAGCTGGCGGTCATGCTAAACTTGGTCAGATCGAAGCTCCCCAGGTGTCCTGGGAAACTCCTCTGGCTGCGTTCGAGAATGCTTTGGAGCATGAACAGGGTGTGACTGCACGTATCAACGCCATTGCCGACCTGGCTGTGGAGGAAAAGAACCACGCTGTAGGAATCTTCCTGCAGTGGTTCATCTCTGAGCAGGTCGAAGAAGAAGATAGTGTCGGCGACATCGTCGGCAAGCTCAAACTCGTGGGCGACGGAGGCGGTCTCTTTATGTTGGATCGCGATCTGGGCACAAGGGTGTTTACTGAACCGACCGAATAGCAACCTCACAAGATGGCCGATGGACTTTGTTGTCCATCGGCCATCAAACGATTCACGCCTTGAAAAGGAGTAGCGATGTCGGAAGCGAATATGAATGTTGTCATTGGTGGTGAAGCGGGACAAGGTCTCGCCACCGTGGGGCAATTGTTGGCAAAAGCCGTAACGAGAGCTGGATACCACATGCTGGTCAATCAGGACTACATGTCGCGTATCCGTGGAGGGCATAACTTTTTCTCCATTCGATTCGGCTCAACCCCTGTAGAGTCTCATACGGAAGATATCGACATATTGGTTGCTCTGACTGCAGAAACCGTCGAACTGCATGCCGATGAGCTCACGGATAATGGCATTATCATTGCCGGTGATGACATTGATACAGGCGACCACAAAGCGCTGAAGATTCCGTTCAAGGAACTGGCTCCCAAGCAGTTGTTTTACAATGTGGTGGCGCTTGGCGTGCTGGGTGCATCTGTTTGTGTCGATCCCTCTATTCTGGAGAAATTACTCAAAGAACGATTCGAGAAAAAGGGTGACGATATCGTCAAATCCAATCTCGAAGTTCTGCACAAATCCTATGAATGGGCAAAGAGTCAGGAAGTGGACTTCACTTGTTTGGAACTTCCCGAAAGTCAAGGTAAGACCAAGCTGATGATGCATGGTAACGAAGCTATTGCGATGGGGGCGTTGGCAGCCGGTTGCAATTTTGTTTCATTTTACCCGATGACACCATCCACTTCGGTGGCCACGACCATGATCACCAAGGGGCGGCACCTGGGCATGAAGTATGAACAGGTTGAGGACGAAATTGCTGCTATGAACATTGCCATTGGCGCATCCTTTGCCGGAGCCAAGGCAATGGTGACAACCTCCGGTGGAGGCTTTGCCCTCATGACCGAGGGAATAAGCCTTGCCGGTGTATCGGAAACGCCGGTGGTTACAATTGTTGTTCAACGGCCAGGACCTGCAACCGGACTTGCAACCAGAACTGAACAGGCTGATCTCAACCTAGTCCTTTATGCAGGACATGGTGAGTTTCCCCGCGCCATTTTTGCTCCCGGAACCGTAGAGGAGTGCTTTTACCTTACGCATAGGGCGTTTGACCTTGCCGAGCAGTACCAGACTCCGATGTTCGTCTTATCTGATCAGTATCTGGCTGATTCCTATCGGGATGTCGAAATGTTTGATGTCGACACGCTTCCAGAGGTGGCGGACCCCATGCTCGAAACGGATGCAGACCCATATCTGCGCTACGAACTGACCGAAGATGGAATCTCTCCGCGACTTATTCCCGGCTTTTCGGAACAACTGGTCCGCGCAGATTCGCATGAGCATGCTGAGAACAGCTCCATGACTGAAGATCCTGATAATCGCGTTCGCCAGAATTCAAAGCGCCTCGTGAAAGGGTGCGGCATTTGGCAGGATGTGATTGGTCCCGATTATTACGGTGAAGAGAACCCAGATGTCCTTTTGATGTGCTGGGGTTCATCTGTCGGAGCCTGTCTTGAAGCTGCGGACAAGTATGAAGGCAAGAAAGTCAGTGTCCTGCATTTCAAGCAAGTTTATCCACTGCGTGAGGAGCAGTTCATGGATTACCTTGAGTCTGCTGGTGAAGTCGTTGCCGTTGAAGGCAATGCGACCGGGCAGTTCGCCAAGCTGGTGGCCCAGGAAACAGGGTTCAGGGTTGGAAGCTACGTCCTTCGTTTTGATGGTCGTCCGTTGTCGCCGCAGTATGTCCTCAAGGGACTCAAGTCTATAATTTAAGGAGCGTGAATATGGTCTCCATTGAACAATACGGTGAATTTGATACGAGCTGGTGCCCGGGATGTGGTAACTTTCCCTTGCTCAAAGGCATGAAAGAGGCACTTGTCGGCCTTGGGCTTCAACCTCATGAAATTCTTGTTTCGTCGGGCATTGGTCAGGCTGCAAAGACTCCGCATTACATGAAATGCAACATGTTCAACGGGTTGCATGGGCGTTCTCTGCCGGTGGCCCAAGGCATGAAGATGGCAAACCCTGAGATGCCTGTCATTTGTCAGTCAGGTGATGGTTGTTCTTACGGTGAAGGTGGAAACCACTTTTTGGCTGCCATTCGTCGAAATATGGACATTACCCTTCTGGTTCACAATAACCAGATTTATGGTTTGACCAAAGGGCAGGGCAGTCCGACGACCACCCGTGGTCAGGTCACCAAAACACAGCCGGACGGCGTGCCTTCCGAGGCTTTCAACCCTGTGGCTGTTGCCATCTCCATGAAAGCCAGCTTTGTTGCGCGTGCCTTTACGGGTGAAACCGATCACCTCGCCTCCATGATAAAGGCAGGCATCGAACACAAGGGGTTTGCCCTGATTGACATCATGCAGCCCTGCGTATCCTTCAACAAGGTTAATACATTTGGATGGTACAAGGAGCATAGTTATATCCTTGAAGATCATGATCCCAGCGACTGGATTGCAGCAATGAAGCTTGCTGACGAGTTCCCGGACAAGATTCCCCTGGGGGTTTTGTATAAAAATGACAAGGAACCGTATCCAACCTCCGAGGTCCTCGCCAAGAAGCGATACGACAAAGAGGAATTGAAAAAAGTCCTGCAATCATATGCATAAATCGAAAGGGGAGCGAAAGCTCCCCTTTTCCCTTTACAAAGTCATGCTTCTTTGAGACTCATCTGGCTCTTGATGTAAACTATCATTTTTGAGGTAGAAATGAGTAACGAGTCAGAAAAGATTATTTATTCCATGTACAAAGTGACCAAACGTCATGGTCAACGCGAAGTACTGAAGGATATTTCTCTATCATATTTTTATGGCGCCAAGATCGGCGTACTCGGTCTGAACGGCTCGGGTAAGAGTTCCTTGCTGAAGATCCTTGCCGGTGTAGATACCGAGTTCGACGGCGAGACACATGTTAAGGACGGGTACACAGTCGGATACCTTGAGCAGGAACCTCTGATAGGCGAAACGCGCACCGTGCGTGAAGTCGTAGAGGAAGGCGTCAAGGAAATCATGGATATCATCCGTGAATACAACGAGATCAACGAGAAGTTTGCCGAGCCGATGGAGCCCGAGGAAATGGATGCTCTTATCGAGCGTCAGGGCCAGGTTCAGGAGTTGATGGACGCCAAGGGCGCATGGGATATCGACTCCCGCCTCGACATGGCCATGGATTCTTTGCGTTGCCCTCCCGGGGACACTTCGGTTGAGGTGATTTCCGGTGGTGAAAAGCGTCGTGTTGCTCTGTGCCGTCTGCTCTTGCAGTCTCCTGATATTCTGCTTCTTGATGAGCCTACCAACCACCTTGATGCCGACTCGGTTGCATGGTTGGAAAAATTCCTTTCCACCTTCCCGGGTACAGTCATCGCTGTAACTCACGATCGCTACTTCCTTGATAATGTTGCGGGCTGGATTCTTGAGCTCGACAGAGGACGAGGAATTCCCTGGAAGGGGAACTACTCCTCATGGTTGGAGCAGAAACAGAATCGTCTTGCGCAGGAAGCCAAACAGGACGCCGAGCGCCAGAAAACACTTTCTCGCGAATTGGAGTGGATCAAGATGTCCCCGAAGGGGCGTCGAGCCAAAGGTAAGGCACGTATCAATGCGTACGAGGCTATGGTCTCTCATGAGAGTGAACGTCTTGCAGATGATCTGCAGATCTACATTCCGCCGGGACCGCACCTTGGCAAACAGGTTGTTGTTGCTGAGAATGTGACTAAATCCATGGGCGACAAGTTGTTGATGGAGGACATGAACTTCATCCTTCCGCCCAACGCAATTGTTGGTATCATCGGTCCGAACGGTGCGGGTAAATCCACGCTTTTCAAGATGATTACCGGTGAGGAGACTCCTGACTCCGGCGAAATGCAGACGGGTCAGACAGTCAAGTTGGCTTATGCGGACCAGAATCGTGAATCCCTGGTCCCCGGTAAAACGGTATATGAGATCATCAGCGAAGGCGCCGAATTCATCAAACTGGGCGATCGAGACATCAATGCCAGAGCCTACTGCTCTCGGTTCAATTTTGCCGGTTCCGACCAGCAAAAGGATGTTGCAGTCCTGTCTGGTGGTGAACGAAACAGAGTTCACATGGCCCAGATGCTCAAGTCAGGCGCAAACGTTCTGCTCTTGGATGAGCCAACCAACGACCTCGATGTGAACACTATGCGCGCCCTTGAGGATGGTTTGGAGAACTTTGCCGGTTGTGTACTGGTTATCAGCCACGATCGTTGGTTCCTGGATCGAATCGCGACCCACATCATTGCCTTTGAGGGTGACTCCAAGGTGGAGTTTGTCGAAGGTAACTACAGTGATTACGTTGAGGATCGCAAAAAGCGTCTTGGCGTGGATGCTGATCAGCCGCACAGAATCAAGTTCCGTCGACTTACCCGATAATACATGCTTACAAAGGCGCTCTTTGTTTCTTGAGACCTCTGCACGGCAAATCCCACACTTTTACTCTTTAACTATTTGATTTATTATGCTATTATTTCTCCATCCAAAGGAGGAAGGCATGGCTATTCGGCAGAAAGGACCTCGGTTGGGTGATTACTTCCTGGGGCACCGCAGAACCAAGACCACATTTCTGGATGAGATCAACGAACTCATCGACTGGCAGCCCATCAACGCCTTTCTGTGCAAGAAGATCAGGCGCAAGGCCAACGCCGTGGGCAATCCCGCCTATCCGCCTCTGGCGATGTTCAAGATTCTGCTCTTGCAGCGTTGGTACAACCTGAGTGATCCGGGCGTGGAGCAGGCGCTGCTCGACCGGCTCTCCTTTGTCAGATTTACCGGTTTTTCCATCGAGGACGACGTGCCGGACGAGACCACCATATGCCGTTTCCGTAACGGTTTGATCCGCCTGAAGGTGCTGGACTCCTTGCTCGACATGCTTAACCGCCAGCTTGAAGGACAAGGGCTTCTTGTCCGTGAGGGAGCCGTGGTGGACGCCTCGGTAGTCGAGTCGCAGCGGCGGCCGCGCAAGGTTATCGACGTGATGCCTGAGGACCGTTCCGAGGACGCCGAAGAACAGGATGGGCCGGTGGACTGCCGGGTCAGCTATTCGGATGACGAGGAGGCGGCCTGGCTCCGCAAGAGAAATCGGGCCTATTACGGCTACAAGCTCCATGCCGCGACGGACAGTCGAGACGGGTTTCTGCTCTGTGGTCACATCACTCCCGCGAACCATTCGGACACGGGCGAATTCGAGCGGCTCGTGAATGGCGTCGGCCTTGATCCCGGCGCACGGGTTTATGCGGACAAGGGCTATTGCAGCGGGAAGAACCGGGACATTCTGTTTGATCGCGATTTGGAGGACGGAACCATGGACAAGACGCCTCGTGGCGGCAGGCTGACAGACTTCGAAAAGACCCGCAACCGTGACATCAGCAGCATTCGGCAAATAGTCGAGCGGGCCTTCGGCACACTCAAACGTGGCTACGCATTCTTTCGGTCCCGATACGTGGGTCGTGAGAAGGTGGAGGGAGAGTTCCACATCCTCGCCATGGCGTTCAATTTGAAAAAAGCTGTTCGACTGGCGCGAGCCTGAAGGGAGAGGTGCGTCCAAAATCCGGCATTTCGGCCAGAAATGGCAGGAAAAGGCCGGGAATGAGCCCAAGCTGGGGTGCGGTCAGAACATCAAATTGGGTGCGGAGCGCAAGGCACGGACGCGAAAAGGGGATGCGCAGAGGTCTCTTCTTACAAAGAGCGCCTTTTTTATTCGGTACCCAAAGGGGGACGCCTATCCAGCGCTACGGAGTTCCCCGGCTTGGACTTAGCGAACTTCTTGATGTGGGCTGCTCGCTCGCCAATTTCCATCAACGAGCATTGACCACATATTTCGATGACTCCAAGAGAGATCGTGATAAGTGGAAACTTTCCTTCTTTGCCATCACGCCCCACAGCTTGAATCCAGCCTCGCTCTCGGTCTTCAGTACAATAGCAGTTGCTAACCAATCGGCCAAAACAACGTGTGATGGACTTGCAGATTCGTTCGACTGATTGTGGGTTGGTCATAAGAACGAAGTCGTCACCACCGATATGGCAGAGTAGGGAATCCTTGTCCGAGTGCTTTTTCATGGCCCAACTCATGATGTCTGCTGCGAGTCGTATGATTTGATCACCGTTTTTGAATCCGTAGGTATCATTGTATACTTTAAAGTGATCCAAATCCGCGTAAATGATGCTGAATCGCTTGTTTTGTTGAATACGGCTTTCCACTTCGCGTTCAATGGATACATTCCCGGGCAGACCAGTGAGAGGATTGGTCCCTTTGGCCATGTCGATCTGAATTTTTGCAAGTGCATTGAGTAGGCTTTGAACCGAGACAACACCATACAAATAGCCTTTTCTGGTGATTATGATGTCATCATAGGCCTTGAGCGGCTCCCGTTTCATTGCTTTTCGAGCTGCCTGTTCAACCGGCATGTCGATGTCAACAATCAGTGGTTTTGAATCCATTACCGAGTCAATGGATCGTTTGTAATACAGTGCGACACCATACTGGGAAGAAAGTTGTCGGTTGAGGTGGTATTCCATTACCAAACCAATAGGCATATCGTTTTCTGCTATGACGATATTGCTGAACCTGTTGTTCTTCTTGAAAAAGTTTTGTGCGTCTGAGACGAGGAACGATGGGGGAAGAGCATGGGGCGCTTTGGCTATGTCGCCCACCGGGATAGAGCAGGTGATGCTTTTATTAGTCACATCGCTAACGGATTGGAGGTCAAGACACTCTTTGGTCAATGTTGGTTTAGGTAAGCTGGGACGTGAGATGAAATACCCCTGGCCGCAATGTACTCCAATATCCTTGAGGCATACAGCTTGGGCTTTTGATTCGACTCCTTCTCCTATGATCTTGGACCCGATTTTATCTGCAAAAGTGACTGTCGTTTCCACCAATGCCCGCTTTACAGGATCTTTGTGGATGCCTGAAATCAGCGACTTATCAAGCTTGATATAATCCGGCTGCATTTCTGCGATAGTCGTCAGGCCAGCGTACCCAGCTCCTGCATCATCCACTGCGACTTTAAATCCCTGATTGCGGTAGTGATCGAGTGTGCGGTGGAATAGTGCAAACTCCTGAACACTGTGTCGCTCGGTAATTTCAAAAACGATGTTGTCAGGGGTCAATCCGGCTTGTTCCATCAATTCAAGGGTCTTACCCGGGGTGAATTCCGGGTCAGCCATGGTTTTAGGGTGGATATTAAGAAAAAGCCGTTGTCCTGGTGCCAGCATGCCTATACTGGCTACTGCCGACTCCCTGCAAAGTTTCTCCAGGGCGAACAATCTTCCCAATTGTTCGGCTGTTTCAAAGAGAACCACCGGAGATTCGAAGGATGATCCTGCGGGGCCTCTAGTCAAAGCCTCCCAGCCGAAAATGCTGCCGGTTTTAAAATCGAGAATAGGTTGGAATACAGTTGATATGAGGCGATCGGACAACACACTATTGAAACGATTGGCTATGGATAGTCCCTTCATGTTCAAAGGGATGCGTATCATTCGCCTTGCCTCAACGAGAGCGGTTGCGTACTGGGATGTAAGGTTGAAACCGCTTTCATTATTGAGCAAAGCATAGCCCATGCCCAAATCAATACCCAGTCCGGTTTGGCGATACATGGTTTTCTTCAGTCCGTTCTGGGCCTGTATTTTGTATTTATATGCGAGATCGGCGGCATTTCCTTTATGAGGGATTAAGATAGCCATTTCTCCAGGCCCAACGTGTTGTAGGGTATTGTCATTGCTAGTGTTTTCTGAGTCTGTCAGGATTTGCTTCAGTTCAAACTCCAATTGCTCGATAAAACTGATCCCGTACATTTCTTTGAGGATGGAGTAATCCTTGATTGCAATGAGGATCAAAGCATGGTGACTACTTGTCCCGCAACACTCATTTGCCATGAGAAGTTGAGGAAGTTCCGTGTGCATAGATTCGTCCTGTTTGGTTGGATTTCGGTTGGTGAATAATCGAAATAGCAGTGAGTTGCTCATATGATACTAATCCAAGTCACATGTGATTGAATAGAATGGCTCTCCTGAATCCTAGTCACACATACCTACATGCCAACTGATCTCTATTGTTACCTCGCAGTTACGGTTGTCGATTAATTGGGTTACACATCAGGATATCAAACCTCTGAGATAAAAATACGCAACCAATTAAAAGGGGCGGCCGCTAATGCGACCGCCCCTTTAGTGCTTGATGTCTATTCTGACTTATCGGTAGTAGAGGTTTCTACCACCAATGGTCAAAAAGGTGTGCTGCAGGTTCTTCCTGATGTCTTTTCTGCTCCAGACTCCCTGGATATGTCCTCGGGAGAGTGCTTTGAAGCAGTTATGATAATCCGGCGGAATCTCGATACCGGTGGTTTCCTTGATAACGCCCGGTCCAGCAAACCCGAGTCGCGAAGAGCGTACGGCATACTGATAGGGGGAACAGCCAAGGAAGGATGCAACCGGTCCAGCATAGGAGTTGGTGTCATAGAGCACGATGTAGAGCCCACCGGCTTCAATGTACTTTCTGACGGCCATGGTACAGCGCGGCATCTGAATCAAGCCGTTAACGCCTTCCTGAATGCGAATTCCGGCTGTTCCATGGACATACGCCAGGAAAGGCTGGTGCTTGGTTTGAGCAAGCTCCAGGGCTCGGATGAATTTCTCACCTTCTGCAGCTCCAACCGAGCCACCTCGGAAGTTGGCGATCAGTGTGGCGCAGGTCAGATGGATCCCTTCAAGAGAAGCATTGAAGGTCATGCAGCCGCTCTCAAGTCCGGTTTTCTCTTTTGCGGCTTCAACGCGCTTTTCAAAGTTGGGAAAGCCGGTTGGGTTGCCGCATGAGATGTCGCGGTTGAATTCCCGGATGGAATCTTCATCAAATATATTGTGGAGATACCATTGGTATTCCATGGGGAAGTTGTAACCGCAATGCGGACACACTCCGGCAAAATCGGTGAACAGGTCTCGCGCCCAGATATCGAGGCAGCCTCGCTTTTCCGAATGAGGGCAAGATATTTCCCTGTCGAGCTTGGCTTGTGGGCTGACATAGCCATTTCCGTTCACCACAAGACTTTCTGAGCCTTCGGCTTTTGAAAGACCTGTCAGATCAATTTCCTGCTGTCGTTCTACCTCGGATTTTATACCGAGTTTTTTGGATATGTTGCGATACAGGGCATCGACTCTACCTGTTACGACATGGATTTCATCCATGGTCTCTTCGCAAACACGGCTGATGCGTTGCTTGAAGGGCTTTACCAGATCATACAGGATGATTGAAGTGGTGCTGGAGACAATACCGCTGCTGGTAGCGTTCAGCTTTTCCAGCATCGATCGGTTGTCTTTGAAAGCATGTTTGGCAAGCTTGCGATATTTTTTGAAACGGCGTGAGATCAATCGCTCGCGAGCAGTGTCATTCATTGTCCATCTGACAATGATATCCGTGTGTTTACGGAAGTGACGGAGGGCAATTGCCCGAAAGAGTCGAAGTCCACGGACCGAAAGAGTAACCTCATCGGTTGCCCTGACGACCTGATCACGTACCTGCTTATAGAAGTCAAAATGATCGGCGCGAGCACCGAGGGGCGGCTCTTGGATGATCTCATCAATGTAACCGTTCTTCAGGTTGTCCTGAGCGGTGATCTGCTGCGCTATGGCGCAGGATTCAATCAGTTCGGTCGGAGCGCGTTCGGTCGATTTGATGCGACCTTCAATTGCTGCGGCTCCCTCAGGTGAAATAACCGAATAGTAGCCGTGGGAAAGCATGAGTCGCTTGTCAGCCATTCCGATGGCTTCAGCACCGCCAGACCCGCCTTCGGAGAAGATGGCAATGATAGGAACGGGGATTCCCGCCATTTCATATATGTTTTCAGCAATTTGCTGTGCCGCTCCCGGGTAGTCCTCAATAGGGTAGGAGCCGGGGGTGTTGACATAAGCGTGAATGGGAATCTGCTCACGGGCGGCAACTTTCATGTACTTCAAGGCCTTGGAGTTACCCCATGGCTTGATGGAGCCTCCGTTACGAAACTCCTGTCCATGGCCTTTTTCCTGCCCAACAACCATAACAGGCTGGTTGATGATCTTTTTGCCCTTACGGCGCGTAATGTACGCACGGGCAATGACCATGCCGGGGTCGATGGAGTGTTCGTCCATTCCACCGACTTCAGTGTAATTGTCGTAGACGTTTTCCAGGATGTCTTTCAGACAGATACGCTGGGGATGCCTGACGATGCGGACCTTGTCCATGGCGGTCAGTTGACCGTCAATGGCAGCTTCGACAGCTTCCAGACGCTTGCCCAGTGCTTCGACTGCTCGGATGCGCTTGTCCTCGGCCTCATGATTATATTTGGCAGGAAACTTGCCGATTTCTTGAGCAAAAGCGTCAAGCTCCGGGCGCTGTTTATTACCTAATATCTCGCGGGCATAGTTGACCCGTTCTAGTAACTCATTGAGTTTTTTGTCTATATTCATAGTGCTGTCTTTTAGAATTCAAGAAGATTTTCCGTCTTTTCAATAAGGAACGGAATATTTGATTTCATGTCCAGGCCACTGGAGTCTGCGCCGTTGAGCTTCAAATCCTTGAGGAAGGCAACGCCTCGCTCTTTGGCTTCGGCCAGATCTTTACCCCAGATGATGGCCAGGGCCAGGTTCGGATCGTATTCCGTGGGAATCTGATACGGCCTGTCTTGGGGGACGTGAGTATGGAAACGGATCCAATCCTTTTTCTGCCAGCCCAACTCCTGAATCATGCCAACCCAGGGTGCAAATCCGTTGTCGGTGTCTTCGGCAATCAGTCGGTATTCAATGCTGACCCCGTCAAAGGTGACGTCTTCCTGCTTGTAGCCAAGTGGCTCGCCCAGGCCGATGCGGATTTGCTCGCGGATCAGATTAACGTCGTTGTTTCCTTTAACAGAAGCAATATCTGCGGAAACACCATTCTCAACCTGGATGCGTGTGTTAACTTCCATCAGGAAAGGCTCTCCTTGTGGAGTGACGATCCATTCCCATGTCCCGACGTTGTCGTATTTGATCTCTCGGGCAATGGAGAGGGAGTATTCAGTGATGTCGTCGAGGAGTTTCTGAGCGTTGAATGTGTAGTTCATGCCCTGTGGCCAAAAGCCTGGTGCCACTTCGATACGTTTTTGCAGTCCGGGAGACTGAACCGAACAGTTACGGGTGCCGAAGTGAACAGGATTGGTTCCAGAGCGATCAGAAGCGATCTGAACTTCCAGGTGGTTGAAGTCGAATACGCGCTGCTCGATGAGTATGCCTTCATCGTTGAATGTGCGGAGTGAGAAGTTGCGGATGCGACGATACGTTTGTCTGAAACGCGCCATGTCTTCGCATTCGTCAATACCCATTCCACCACCACCGGCAGATGCCTTGACCAAAACGACCGGGCGGGAAATGCCCATCTTTTCCTGAAAGTCGAAAAGACTCTGAGCAATGGATTCGGCTTCCAACTCGTCGTAAATGGCTCGGTCTGAGCCGGGAACTGTTGGGACGCCGAGCTTACGAGCAAGGCGTTTCGTATTGATCTTGTCACCCAAGTCCCTGATCACCCGCCAGGAAGGGCCGATGAAGGTCATGGGACGATCTCGCTCTGTCACGCGTCGTGCAAAGCGGTAGTTTTCCGAGAAGAATCCATACCCGGGATGAATGGCTGTGGCCCCAGCTTCATCGGCAACCGAAAGGATGTCTCCTGCGTCGAGATAATTGTTGATGCGGTACAGGGACTGCTCTCCACCCAATTTGCGGGCAACGTCAGTGTGTCCGGATTCTTTGTCTTCTTTTGTATACAGAGCAACGAACGGAAGGCCGAGCTCATGACAGGCCTCCATGATTCTAACAGCTATTTCGCCTCTGTTTGCTATCAGTACTTTATTACCTTTTATACTCACGGGATAATTCTCTTTGGAGTTACGGTTTTGAAGGTGCTTTAAATAACTTGTCTTGAATGATCTTGCAAACACCCATTATCTTAAATATTTTAAGAGTTTAACCTGAAACACCTGTTTAAATTTATAATTATGGATTTTTGACAAAAAAATAGGTAGGAAAACAGTTCGCAATAGTGAAAAGCTTCAATTTTGTCATATTTGGCAAAAAGCTCAAACACTTAATGAGGGAGAGAAAACATG
The DNA here is from genome assembly GCF_900217235.1 of Pseudodesulfovibrio profundus. Lineage (NCBI taxonomy): Bacteria > Pseudomonadati > Thermodesulfobacteriota > Desulfovibrionia > Desulfovibrionales > Desulfovibrionaceae > Pseudodesulfovibrio > Pseudodesulfovibrio profundus. The sequence goes on from NZ_LT907975.1 coordinate 302,128, forward strand.
GATTACGTAATTGTCGGAAATGGCGTTTCCGCTATCGGAGCAATCGAAGGGATTCGCCAACATGATACATCGGGGAGTATTTTGGTTGTCAGTGACGAAGAGGTGCCAACATATGGGCGTCCTCTCATTTCCTATTATCTTTCTGACAAGATCAAATTTGAAACACTCCCGTTCCGCCCAGAAGAATTCTACAAGAAAAACAATGTAGAAATGAAGCTTGGCTCACGTGTCCTCTCGATCAACTCAGCAGAAAACAAGTTGATCCTGGACAGCGGGGAAGAGGTTCAATACGGCAAACTGCTCATTGCTACAGGGGGGTCCCCTGTTCAGCCTCCACTGCCAGGCATTGAAGGGCCTGGAGTCCACAATTTTACTACGGTTGCACATGCCGAGGCGTTGCGTGAGTTGGTGGATAAGGTCCAGAAGGTCGTGGTCATTGGAGCAGGGCTTATTGCTTTGAAGGCTGCTGAAGGTTTCGCAGAAAAAGGTGTCGACGTAACAATTGTGGTCCGGTCCCGTATCATGCGGACATATTTTGATGATACTGCCAGTGAATTGATCGTTGAACACCTCGAGAAAAACGGTATTCGTTTTCTTCAAGGGTGCGGTACAAAGGAAATTGTCCGCCTGGGTGATGGAACCATCAAAGGTGTTGAAACTGATGAAGGATTAGTTGAAGCAGATGTCGTGATCGTTGCAGCAGGTGTGCGACCGAATATGGGGCTGGCAACTCAGGCCGGAATTGAGACCAATCAGGGAATCAGAGTCAACGATTACATGGGCACCAATGACGAAGACGTCTTTGCTGCAGGTGACGTTGCAGAAGCTCGGGACTTGTTGACCGGAGAGTTCACTGTTCGCCCCATTTGGCCGAATGCCTATTCACAGGGAAGGTATGCTGGAATGAACATGGCTGGCGCCAACAATCCCTATACCGGTGGCCTGTCCATGAACTCCATTACCTATTACGGACTGGCAACAATTTCGGTTGGCGAAACAAATCTCGACGGTGATGAGGGATATGAAACAGATGTCCACCTTGATCGTGAGAGAAGTGTGTATAGAAAGCTCATTTTCAAAGACGATAAGCTTGTGGGCTGCATCCTCATAGGTGATATTGATGCCGCCGGCTTTTATACGAGCTTCATTAAAAATGGCTTCAAACTGGATGAAGACGCCAAGAAGCGCCTGACTGAAGGAGATCCTTCACCTGCGCTGTGGCCGGATGAGTTCATCGAAGGCATGATGAATAATCCGTAAGACTTGATGATACGAAGGTTAATCAGGGGACTGCGTTTGCGTGGTCCCTTTTTTATTTCTTTGTATGTTGATAAATTCCGTCCCATACTTCGGGCGGGTTATTTATCAGAGTATTGCATCGCTTTTCATAAAGACTGTAAAGAACATCATCAGTTCCAAATGTCTTCAGTTTGCGTATTAGTTCCATGGTCTCGGCGAATTGGCCTTTAGCGTATGACTCTAATGCCTTATCAAAAAGATTGAATTCTTCTATCCGATGATCAACATCATCATGCTCATATACCGTGTAAACAGCGACAGGTTTGGCTTTCCCCTTTACTTTGACCTTGTCTATGAAGCGGAAGAGAAAATCATCACCGCAAGCAGTAACGATACTTCTGCTAACAAGAATTTCCAGGCCGTAAAATTTAGTTAATCCCTCGATCCGTGAGGCCAGATTCACGTTATCGCCTATCAAGGTGTAGTCAAAAAGCTCCGTGGTTCCCATATTCCCGACATGTACCAAACCGGAGTGAAGTCCAATGCCTGCCTGGATTGTTATTCCATAGCTTTCCAGAAAGATATTATTCAGTTTAGCGAGCTCCTTTTGTTGGGCAAGAGCTGCTTTCACTGACTTAATCTGATGATTTTCGACATCAACGGGCGCATTCCAGAAAGCCATGACCGCATCGCCAATGAATTTGTCCAGCGTGCCATTGTGCTGGGTTATGATTTCGGTCATGGGGGTCAAATAATCATGCAGCAAGGTGGTTACCTGTTTAGGCGGGAGTTTCTCGGATATGGAGGTGAAATCACGTACGTCGGAGAACTGTATCGACACTTCCTTTTCCTGACCCTCAAGTTTCAACAAGTCAGGGCTTTCCATTATTTGTGAGATAACGGACGGTGCAAGATAATGGGAGAACGCACTGTGTATGTATTCTTTTGCTTTTTCTTCTCGCCAGTACTTGATTGCCGTTATGAAAGTAAAAGTTATGACCAATGTGAATATTGGATATAGGGGCGATGCAAAGAAGTGAAAATGAGTGAAAAGGGCTGAGCTTCCAAACCATATTCCCAGCGAAAGGATGACTGCGGGTACACTAAGCCATAGAGCGTTCGTCCACATGAGCAATATCGTTATTGCTGCCCCTGTTATCACAACTGCAGATAATTCTATCAGAATAGCCCACTCAGGCTGCCGGACAGGTTGTCCGGATAGAATGTTGTCGACAATTGTTGCATGTACTTCAACGCCAGGAAAGCCGGGGTCGAGAGAGGTGGGCCTGATGTCTTTGAGGCCTGCAGCGGAGGTGCCTATGAAAGCTATACGCCCTTTTAGGTCAGCGGGACTGGCTTTGCGTTGCAGTATATCGATTGCGCTGATGTAATCAAAAGTGCGCGAAGGGCCTCTGTAGTTGATCAGCATTTTGCCCTGTCTATCTGTTGGAATAACAGAGTTGCCAAATCGAATGGATTGCACACCACGTTCGTTTAATTTCACGACTACATTCTGTTCAGGAAACGCCTGTCGGAGAGCTGCAAGAGCAAGGCTGGGGTAAACGTTTTCTTCCCAGCTAAATAGAAGCGGCACTCGTCTGTAGATGGCGTCTTCGTCGGCAGCAATGGTGATGAAGCCTGCGCCAGGAGCATTGCTGGAATAGAGAGGAAGCGGACATATGGCAGAAACCGCTTGTGGAAGAGCCTCATGTACTGGAATGGCGCCAGGGCTGCTTATGATAGTGGGGTTAATTGGGGTGAGTTCGCAGTTTGCGTCAATTCCTTTGGCCTGATCCGGATTTGTTATGAAATCGAAACCCAAAATGAATGGACCGGTCTTCAAATTGCTTGCAAGTAATTTGTCATTGTCTTTCAGTGAATCCGGCAGGCCGGAAAATTTGATGTCGACCCCGAGAATATTCTTGATATTCCTTTGAATATTAATTGGCGAACTCATGTCGGGTTCCGCGAAGATAATATCGGTAGCCACGGCCGCAACTTCATACTGTTGCAACGTTTTTAACAGGAAGGCTACCTGGTATCGGGGCCACGGCCATTGACCCGCTTCGCGAAGGCTGCGTTCATCTATATCAATTATAAGAGGGACTCGTGTAACTGGAGGGGTGTGGTTTTTTTGTAGGAATTGGTCATAAATAATGTGATCTATGTGTCTACCCAGTGGGAAGTGAGTCACGCACAAAAACAAAGCCAGAAGTGTTGTTACACTGCCTGCAATGGCAATGGTCCATTGTCCCTTGGCTATTTTATGGTTCATAGTGGTTTGCTTGTGACGAGTCTAATTATTGAATTATTTAACTAAAAATGTGATCATAGTTGCACAATACTAATTTTTCTTTTAAAAAATAGGTTACGAATTAATAGTAATATTTTAATCGTTTGAAATTATTAGTGAACATTTTCAGTTCACAATATACACACGGGAGTTGGCTTTGAAAAGGGTGCATTTGTTTTTACATGTTATGCTGGCAGTTTTCGTGCTTCCCTTGGCTGCTTCTGATGTCTGTGCTCAGGAAGTTCGCTCCATGCACTTACCTGAACTTCTACAGCAGCTTGTTGACAACCATGACAGAATCAAGGCGTCTGAAGAGCGTTTGCTATCTGTTGAGCATGCGAAGGAAAGCGCTAAAGGCGGGTGGTTGCCACGGCTTGATGCAACGATAGAAGGCGGAAGGGAGAATATTGATAAACCCCAAGTGACCGCAACTCAGATGAATCGGAACGAGCAAACGGTAACAGCGCGACAGTTGATTTATGATTTCGGAAAAGTGTCAGGAAGGATTGAGTCTGCTGAGGGAGTGGTTCGTGAGCACGAAGCAAAGCTGGCTCAGGCAAAGCAGGAGATACTGGCACTTGGGATTACAGCTTACTTACGTGTCGTTCGTTCAAGAGAGCTGGTCAAATACGCCAAGCGCTCGGAGGAAAGCATTAAAGAGCTTTCAGGGATGCAGGAAATCCTTGTGGAGCGTGGAGCCGGGTACTCTTACGAAGAATTGCAGGTCAAAGGCCAATTAGCTGGCACACAGTCATACCGGGTGACGCAGGAGCGGGAACTTCTGACAGCCATCAACAATTTCAGGTCCATTTTCGGTTTTACTCCAGATCAGAGTCAGGTAGCGGCGATGTCGCCAATCAGTGTCCCACGCAAGTTTCTGCCGGCTAATGTCGACGAAGCCGTGGCCATTGCATTTGAAAACAACCCGTTACTGCTTGAAACGCGTCACACACTTGAGCGATTGGCCGGTGACCTTCAGTCGGAAAAGTCTGATTACTTTCCTAAATTCGACGCGGTACTCGAAGCAGAGCGGATGGAGAATGATCAGGGTAATGAGGGAGTTCGTAATGAGCAGCGTGGCTCGCTTCAGATGACATACAATTTATTCTCCGGGTTCAGTGATCAGGAGGATATCCTTTCTGTCCAATCAGATATGAACAGCACTCGGCGGATGCTCCTGGATCGGCAGCGTACCATTGAGGAAAGTGTGCGAAATGCATGGCTGGAACTGACTACACTGCAAAAAAACGTGGAATTGTATGAATCACAGGCCAACATAACCTGGGAATTCCTCGGGCTGGTGAAGAAAAAGAAAGCGATGGGTGAAGAGGTTCGGTTGCTGGATATCCTCGTTGGCGAACGAGACTACATCAATGCAATCAGCGCAAAGGTTGCCACGGACATCGATACCATCATTGCCGGGTATACGCTCCTGTATCAAATGGGTTTGATTACGGAAGACATTGTACAGATGTAGTGTTGAGCCCATTTACTACAATAGAGAACCAGTGCCAGGAGCCGGAATGAAAGAGCTGTTTATAAGAATGCAAGGCTCTAAAGCACTCGCAGGCGAAATTCTTGTTGCCTCGTTGTTCGTCAACCTTTTGTTTCTTGCATCTCCTATTTTCGTCATACAGATTCTGAGCCGGTACATCGGTTATGGCTTTGATGGTACGCTGTATACTTTGACCACTGGCATGGTCATTGCCGTTGTTCTCAATGTCGGTTTTTCACTGGTTAGAATGCGCATGTGCGCTGCTCTGAGTGTGGAACCTGACATGGCCTGGCAGACTTCCGTTCACGAGGCGCTGACAAAAGTACAATACATGGCGCTTCACTCGTTTTCTCGCAATAAGATACAGCAATTGGTGGCTGCACCCAGAGTTATTCAAGCGGCTTTCGAAAGTCAGCGCGTGAGTGCTGTCTTGGATATGCCGTTTTATCTGATTTTTATATTGGCAATCTATTTAATCAGTCCTTTGTTAGCGTTAATCACGCTCACGGCTACCGTTGTCAGCATGTTGACCGCATATGTAAATAGTTCGCATATCAACAAGGTGGATGAGGCCCTCAGAAAAGAGTCGATGGGACACAGCAGCAGCATGCTGTCAGCAATAAATAGTATTGAGTCGGTACGAATTCATGGTGCTGGACCATTTCTTCTTTCATTGTGGAAAAACCAGTATGCGGCGATAGGTGCTATCAGGAATTCTGTACTGCACAGCAGGAGCTGGACTGCTGCGCTTATGCAGGGGCTCAGCGCTCTTTTGAAGGTCGCCATATATGCTGTTGGTGCAAAACTGGTGGTGTCTGGCAGCCTGTCAGTGGGGGCTCTCATTGGCGTCAGTATCCTGTCGGCCAAGGCTCTCCATATTTCGTCAGGTTTTATGCAGGCCGTGCAAATGATGGGAAAAGCCAAGGCGGCTCAGGAATTGATATCGGAGTTTTCTCAACTTCCTCATGAGCGTGAAAATGCATCGCATCCACCGGACTTCAGCGGGCAAATGGCTTTGCAGGATCTTTCGATAATGTTTGAAGGGCAAACAGGTCCTTTGATTGAATCTCTTACGCTGCCGATCCCAAGTGGCTCCGTTCTTGGCATCATTGGGAAAAATGGGACTGGAAAAACGACACTTTGCAAAATGCTGGTCGGTCTTGTCGAACCTACTCGGGGGCAACTGTTGATAGGTGGCGTTGATCTCCGGCAAATATCTTCGGACTGGTGGCGTTCACAGATTATGTATGTCCCGCAGGAGCCAATGTTTATCGACGGCACTTTCAGAGATAATATCATTATGTCGGCTCAAGATATTGATACTGCAGATCTTGATGAAATCATTCGTTTGGCTGATCTGAAGCGGTACCTTGATGCTTCGCTTCGTGGACTTGATTCATTGGCTGTAGATGGCGGAAAGACGCTTCCGGTTGGCATACGTAAACGTCTGGGCCTAGCCAGAGCGCTTGTCGGTGGCGGTAAAGTCGCTATTTTTGATGAGCCCACAGATGGTTTGGATAAAGAGGGGTGCCAAGCCGTTTACACTGTTTTGAATATTCTGAGAAAGCGCGGTGTGACCATTGTTGTGGTCTCACAGGATCCTAATATTATACAAGGCTACAATAAAATTATTGATTTAGATAGCAAGCCGGTGCCAAGGGTGGCTGTCGTCAAGGTTGGTAGTGACGAAAGACACGGCAAAGCAGGGGATGCATGATGTCGAATCCGGAATCAAAATCATCTTGCGGCATCAATACTTCCACAAGGCTCTTCTTTTATCTTTGTGTTGTTTTTTGTGTCAGTTTCATTGCCTGGGCTTCCTGGGCGCCTTTGGACATTGTCAGCGATGCTGTTGGGGAGGTCATACCTAGTTCAAAGGTGAAGAGAATTCAGCATTTGGAAGGGGGGATTGTTCATTCGATCCTGGTGAATGAAGGCGATACTGTCGAAGCTGGTCAGCCATTGATAGAACTGGAGGCTACTGCGAGTGATTCGACTCTTGAGGAGTTGAACGTTCGGATTGCGTCGTTGCAGGTCCGGGTAGCTCGGCTGGAAGCTGAAGCATTATGGTTTACGACAGATGTCGAGGACAAGCAGATAGAACCTTATTCTGTTCCCTTTGCTGTTCCGGCAGAGCTGGGTACCATTTCAAACTCCCTTTTGGAGCAGGCCAGTGATTTGTATGAGGCCAGGCGGGAAAGGGTCGTGAACGATATAAGTGCACAGCTTGAGCAGGTAAAACAGCGTCAGCAGGATATTCATGAGATTTCCGCACGAATACGAAATCAGCGGCAAAATCTTAAGTATGTTCGGGAGCAGATCGCCATTAGCGAAGAGTTGCTCAAGGATAAGTTGACGACAAGATATAAACACCTGGGCTTCCTCAAGGAAGAGTCTGCTCTTGTAAGCAAAATCGAAGAAGACAATGCAGCTTTGGCTCGGACACGGTCCATGCTGACCAACGCCAGACAGGAGCTCGACCAGATTGCCAACTCGTTTCATGAAGACGTTCAGGAGAATCTTCGCAAGTCCCGTCGTGAATTGTTGGAATTGTCACAGCGCCTGAGAAAAATGGAAGACAGTCTTGAAAGAACAGTAGTCAGATCGCCTTCCAAGGGGATTGTTAAAACAATTTATGTGACGGGTGAAAAGGAAGTGGTGCAGGCCGGAATGACTATTCTGGATATAGTTCCGGCTGATGACAAACTGGTTGTCGAAGTCCATTTGCCATTAGGAGATATCGGGTATGTTCATGTCGGCCAGAATGCATCTGTGCGACTGGCAACTGGTGATGCACGAATGTTCGGCAGTCTCCATGGCAAGGTTCACCGAATCAGCCCGGATGCCATTACCAATCGCGAAAATGAAACATACTATCGTGTACTAGTGGAAACCGAACAGGATAGCTTTCAGAAAGAGGGACGGACATATCAACTCTACCCGGGTATGCGTCTTCTTGTCGGTATCAAGACCGGTGAACGCACGGTAATGGAGTATCTGCTGTATCCATATTTTGAAGCACTGTATCACGGACTACAAGAGCGATAGTATTTCTCACAAGGGGAATATGTTTTTTGCGATCATCATCCATCCCAAGAAAAATACCAACAAAATCGCCAGTTTTTTATATCCGTTGTCAGAAATCCTTTTGAACGCATAGATTCCGCAAAAAATACCTAAGCAAAGCCCGGGAATCGCTGGAAGCGTATACTCAATTACTTCTTTTGTTATCAATCCTGCGTATGCCTGTGAGAGAATTGCCAGCAAACTGCTGATGAGGAAATACAGAGCAAGGGTGCCCTTAACTTCGTTCTTGGACCAAGGCTGTATGGCAGAATAAATTATTACGGGTGGACCGCCGACACCAATGCTTCCAGCCAGTATCCCGGAAGTGAAACCTGTAGCAAGGGTGATAGGCAGGCCGAGGACCTTTTGCGTTGGTTTGGCCAGTAATTGATAGCTCGTAAACGCGATCATTATGATACCGAGGATAATCGATAATACTTCAGCAGAAGTTTGCTTAAGTATGTATGCTCCAATGGGGATTCCCGGCAAGGTGATCAGGAACAGTGTCGAAATGGTCGCCAGATGGACAGATTTTCTTAACTGAACGCTCAATGTGGCATTGATGATCAGCCCCAAAAGCAAAACCAGTGGGATGATCGTTTTGAACGGAATAAAGAAGCCAAGAAGTGGAAGGGCTATTAAACCGAATCCGAATCCGGTAAGGCCTTGAACAAATCCGGCTACCGTAACAATGAGTATAAGCGACAGTGTCTCGAACATTGGGAGCATGTACGTTAATAGTTTAAACATGCCAACAGGGTAATGTGCTAATATCTAAAAAGATAAAAATGGTTGCATCAAAAATGTATGAAAGTGTATAAGTACGATAAACCGATGTGGTTTTTTTGTTAACCATTTATATTTTTGGAGGAAACATCATGGCTATTGTTATTGATCAGGACGAGTGTATTGGTTGCGAATCTTGTGTAGAAATTTGCCCTGATGTGTTTGAAATGGATGCAGACGGTGAAAAAGCGACTGTTATTGCTGAAGATTCATCAGCAGACTGTGTTGATGAAGCTATTGAAACATGTCCCACGGAAGCCATCTCTAAATAATTGCAATGGGTAACCCAAAAAAAAAGGTTCATCCGGCTAAAGCGTACTTCGCTTCGTGAATTCCCATGATCCTGAGCTTGAAGAACTCGGTATCCCGATATCCGTAGGCTTGTCGTTTCAGCGTCTTGATCTTGTTGTTGGTTCCCTCGATTGGGCCTGATGAGATGGGATGGTCGTAATAGGCAAGAATGCCGAAACGATACGAGGCAAGCGTCCTCGCCATGATCTGCAAAGGGCGTATCTCCGAGGCTTCGGCTCTGGCGATCCAGTCGTTGATGACTTTCTCTGCCGTCGCCTTGTTCGGCTGGGACCAGAGTTGCCGCAAATCCTCTTTCAGATAGTAGGCTGTCGCCAGAGGTTTGTTCAGCCGCAACGCTTCATCCAAGCGCTCCTTTTCATCACGGCTTTCATCCAGATTTTCGGGGTTTTTCAGAAGAATCCATCGAGTTCCTTTGACCGCTTTCCTTTCAAGTGGCGAGGTGAGTTCCCGAAAGAGCTGGCGGCGGATCTGCGTGATTTTCTCGTTCATCAGCTTGACCACATGAAACCGGTCAAACACGATAGCCGCATTCGGCAAGTTCTCCATGACAGCGCTGATGTAGCCTGCGTTCATGTCCGTCGCCACAGCCGCAATCTTGGCTTTTGTCTTCTTGAGACGTTCCCAAAACGGGGTAAGCGTTTCTCGACTTCGTCCTTCACCAACAAAGACGACTGCGCCACTTTCGAGGTCCATGACCAGCGTGAGGTACTTTTGCCCTTTACGGACGCTGATTTCGTCGATGGCGATATACTTGATCTTTCCCAGGCTGGGACTTGAGAAACGGCGAAACAGATAGCGCTTGAAGATTGATTTGATGGTGTCCCAACCGACGCCCAGCAGATCGGCAACATCCTGAATCGTCATCTTTTTTGCCAAGGCGAGAGCATATCGCTCAAAGGCTTTCGTATACCAGCGCCTGGACTCGGCGATCTGAATGTCGATCAAACGAATGACGCCGCAATTGCGACATCCTACCCGTTGGACGGGAATGACCAGCCAGACGGGCTTGAAACCGATGGGCACAGTCTGAACCCATCTTTCGGCAAAGCCGTGGCGAATGATGTTTCTGGAATGGCAGCAAGGACAACGAATCAAGTCATCCTTGGGCTGCACTTTCAGGATGATGTTGCCTGCGATGAAATCCTGCCGAACGTAGTCGTAGCCTCGCAGGCCGAACGCGTGGTAGATGAAACTCGTGGACATGGTGATTACTCCTCCCGCTGGTTGGTGATGCTTCCAACGGTTGGACGCCATGTCCTTTCATTTTGTCAAAAGTACGCTTTAGCCGGATGAACCACCATTAGGGCAGCCGCAGTCAGAAGGATAGTTCCGAACATGTGACCTGATTACCACAGTAAGGGAATAATGCCACCGCCTAGTTGTTTCTAAATTTTTATGATCATCCAGCTAAAGCGTACTTCGACTCATGAATGTCCTTTCATTTTGCCAAAAGTACTCTTGAGCCGGATGAACCAAAAAAAAGCCGCATGAAAATGCGGCTTTTTTGGTGTTCTGTCTCTAGAAGCGCTCAAAGCTCGAATCATCTTCCAGGGCCTGAGGTTGGCTCGGGACCACTTCCACTTTTGAAGTCAGTGGATGTGCGTATTCTTGGCTGTCAGTTTTTCCTAGCTTGAAAAAGGAAATCGTCCGTTCTAGTTGCATTGCCTTTGCCGAAAGTTGGCTGGCGGTGGATGCATCCTCTGAGGAGCCGGCGTTGGCTTGTACAACGTTATCAAGCTGTTGAAGGGCCCTGTTAATCTCGTTCGCTCCGGTATTTTGCTCATTGCTGGCTGTGCTTATTTCCTGAATTAATTCTGATGTTTGTTCAATATTAGGGACTATTTTCTCCAGCATATCTCCCGCTTGTTTAGCAACTTCGACGGATGCTCTCGATAGTTCGCTGATTTCATTAGCCGCTTCTCCTGATTTTTCTGCCAACTTGCGAACTTCTGCAGCTACAACTGCAAAGCCTTTCCCATGCTCACCTGCACGTGCCGCCTCAATTGCCGCATTCAAAGCCAGCAGATTGGTCTGACGTGCTATCTCTTCAATGATGGATATTTTTTCCGCTATCTGCGTCATGGAAGTAACTGTCTTATGGACGGCCTGTCCGCCTTTTCTTCCATCTTCTGCGGTCTTACGGGCAATTTCCTCTGTTTGATTGGCGCTATGCGTGTTTTGCCCAATGCTACCGGACATTTCTTCCATTGCTGATGAAACTTCCTCAACAGCAGACGCTTGCTCGGTAGCACCGGCACTGAGCGTTTCAGAAGAGCTGGCCAGTTCCTGACTGCCTGTTGCTACTGTGGTGGTGGCATCCTGAATGTCATGAACTATGCGTTTGAGGTTCTCGATCATCTCGCTAAATGCGGTAGCCAGTGTGCCTATCTCATCATTTCTGTTCACATTGAGTTGGACAGAGAAATCTCCTTGGGAAAGGGTGGTAGCTACATCAGCACTCTTTTTCATATCTCTGGCAACTCTCGTAGCAAAGAGCAGCGTCACGACTATTGAGATCAATACAAATATAATTGCTATGATCAAGTAGAGCATAATGGTGTTGTTGATAATATCTTCGAGATTGGCGAGATTGGCTTCTACATGCGCAACTTCCATTTCGCCCAAGTTATCTATTGTACCGCGCATTTCTTCAAAACGTATCTCGCTGGCGGCCATAAGTTGATTCTTTTCAATATTTTTTTGAATATTGTCTCTTGTTAAATCAACTGTATTGGAGCTCGCATCCTTCCAAGAAGAAAAGAGGGTGTTGAACTCGGTTTTCAAAACATTTGCCTGGTATCCCACCAGCTCGCATCCCTTATTGATGCGTTCATTTGTTTGGCTGACATTCTCATGAAAAGAATCAGCCAACCCTTTGACAATTTCAATATCTGAAGATCGCGTTATGAGTAGCTGTGCGACGTATGCTTGGTAAGCATCGCGATCTGCATTGAGCACCACAGAAAGAGCTTCTTCCAAGATTAGTCGACGCTCTATTCCCAGGTCTGAAGTGTTGAGCTCCTGGTTAATCATTTCTCCAAGATTATCTATAACGTCGCGCATGCCGCCAAATGAAGCTAACGCCCTTGCTTCTGCTTCATTGCGTTGAATATTTGCATCGAGTGTTTCAGCTGTAAGCTTGAAAATCCGTTCATTCGTCTGTTTCCATTTGGAATAGTTTTGCTTGAATTCCTCAAAGACAGATTTCATGTTTGATGGGAAATTCTTGGCTGGCCCAGCGATTCGATCCCAGGTTTGCTGAAGGTTTTCGTCACTGGACTTGAGAAATCCGTTAAGGCTTTCAGAAGTCGTAGCCTTCAATGCAGAGGATGCAGCAGCTTGAGCTTGGTAAGCATCGCGGTCTGCATCAATCATTGTGGCTCTATCCATATGAATTGAATTGACTTCATCCACTTTAGAATCGATTGTTCTGAAGCTCCACAGAGCAACAAAAAGCATAACAACCATGGCTGTTATTGGCAGACTAACTATCAACAGCAATTTCCATTTGATACCCATCGTACACTCCAGTGTTTTGACTGTAATATCAAATAATGGTTTATCGCTAAAGATGATCAATTAAAATATAATGTCCATTTGTACAGGCCTCATCGCCTAAATATTATGAAGGTAGTCTAAAAGCAGATGACATGGCGTGCTTGAAGCATACTCTTGAGATTACTTATCCACTCTAGATCAAAGCCATACGAAAAGCCCTGCTATCAGTTAAAATAGCAGGGCTTTTATAACAAAATGGCGGAGAGGGTGGGAGTATGTTTTTTCTTCCCGCCTAACCGATTGATTATATATGACATTCTTCGTAAAGATCGTGGGCTTATACTCTCTGCTTGTGTACCCGTTTGGTGACGTTTAAGTCAAGCACGGGTCGTCCTTGGATAGACGCGTGAAAAAAAGCGGAAATGCTGTTTAAGCTAGCTCTAAACGCTTCATCAATCGTTGAACACTTGCCGCATACCATTGCCCTCCACGAGGTGTTCTGATGCTGTTTCTATTCAGCTCAGTCGCAATCCCATTCGCACTGGTGATCCCTTGTTCGAGCAGCTTGGTAATCTGACCACGAAGTCGTTCCGCACGATGATTAGCATTGGCCTTGATCTTTTTGACAGCTGGATCATTTCCAAGACCTTGGAGATGTTTAGCACCCTTTGGATTGCCTAGCTTTACCCCACGTGCCTTTGCAACTGCCAGAGCGGCCTTTGTTCGCTCTGAAATACGTTTACGCTCTTCCTGTGCTATTAACGCCATAATGCCTACTGTGAGTTCATTTGCTTCAGGCATATCGGCACATACGAAGCGGACGCCAGAACGTTGAAGACCGAGCAAAAAGTATGCGTCACGAGACAGACGGTCGAGCTTTGCGATGAGGAGTGTTGCTCCAGTCAAATCACAATGCTCAAGAGCTTGCTTCAGTTCAGGACGGTCATCATTCTTTCCGCTTTCAACTTCGACGTACTCTTCAAGAAGTTCCCATTGGCCACCATTCAAATAGTCTTCAACAGCCTTACGCTGGGCTTCAATACCAAGACCACTTCTTCCTTGTCTTTCTGTGCTGACACGCAGATATGATACGAACTTGCCTTCCACGACTCACTCCTTTTCAATTTGCATAACGTTCGTTTGGCAATTTGATAAACAGAAAAAATAATAATGTGTCAATAGTCTTTGGGCACGATTAGTAAGCATGGTCAGGCCATAATTTAATAAATTTACAAGCAGCTAACTTATATAATTTTGAAGGGCCGGGTAGGGGGGAAACTTGGAAAGGATAATATCAGAAAGGCGCTCAGATTTTTGTAGTAAAATATGCTGAGGTATTATCAAGGGGGAGGACGCAACGGCCCTCGCCCCACTTTGGATTTAGTTGTTTGTTGAGATTGAAGATAGCTTTCTGCCGTCGATCATCTCGATCTCACCTTTGTTAATCATCGTATTGATCTCTTCGACTGAGACGTTCAGCTCATTGGTTATATTGCCAAGTGAGTAAAACACATTGCCTTGGGAATCGTGATGGGTAGGCTGAATTCCAGGGAACATCTCTGCTAATTTGTCGTCGATCATTTCTTTGATTTCTCCAGGTGCCATTGAGCAGAACGCGCCAAAAGCCACAGCCGCCAATTCAGAATCAGTCTGTTTGACATATTCCAGCGCTGTTAAGACTGAAACGACCTCATCAAAGTCGGAGAAGTCCAGTTCACCTTTCAGGCGTTCCACTTCCTTCCTGTAGGCTGCACGAAGGTCGTCCAGTAACTGAATCTTAGGCATGAATTCATTCATCCGTTCGCCCAATTCACGGCGAGATTCCATAGTCGATTTGACGATCGCTTCTGCATATTCAGTAATACACTGAAGCTGGAGTCCGGTTTCTTGCTCGCACCAGTCCAAGAGTTTTTCCATTTTGCAGTCATAGTCTTCATACTCATTTTCCAGAGTAGCAATCAGGATGTCTGTCAGTTCGCAGTCGTTGGCAAAGGTAATGTTTTTATTCATAGAGACCTCTGCGCATCCCCTTTTCGCGTCCGTGCCTTGCGCTCCGCACCCAATTTGATGTTCTGACCGCACCCCAGCTTGGGCTCATTCCCGGCCTTTTCCTGCCATTTCTGGCCGAAATGCCGGATTTTGGACGCACCTCTCCCTTCAGGCTCGCGCCAGTCGAACAGCTTTTTTCAAATTGAACGCCATGGCGAGGATGTGGAACTCTCCCTCCACCTTCTCACGACCCACGTATCGGGACCGAAAGAATGCGTAGCCACGTTTGAGTGTGCCGAAGGCCCGCTCGACTATTTGCCGAATGCTGCTGATGTCACGGTTGCGGGTCTTTTCGAAGTCTGTCAGCCTGCCGCCACGAGGCGTCTTGTCCATGGTTCCGTCCTCCAAATCGCGATCAAACAGAATGTCCCGGTTCTTCCCGCTGCAATAGCCCTTGTCCGCATAAACCCGTGCGCCGGGATCAAGGCCGACGCCATTCACGAGCCGCTCGAATTCGCCCGTGTCCGAATGGTTCGCGGGAGTGATGTGACCACAGAGCAGAAACCCGTCTCGACTGTCCGTCGCGGCATGGAGCTTGTAGCCGTAATAGGCCCGATTTCTCTTGCGGAGCCAGGCCGCCTCCTCGTCATCCGAATAGCTGACCCGGCAGTCCACCGGCCCATCCTGTTCTTCGGCGTCCTCGGAACGGTCCTCAGGCATCACGTCGATAACCTTGCGCGGCCGCCGCTGCGACTCGACTACCGAGGCGTCCACCACGGCTCCCTCACGGACAAGAAGCCCTTGTCCTTCAAGCTGGCGGTTAAGCATGTCGAGCAAGGAGTCCAGCACCTTCAGGCGGATCAAACCGTTACGGAAACGGCATATGGTGGTCTCGTCCGGCACGTCGTCCTCGATGGAAAAACCGGTAAATCTGACAAAGGAGAGCCGGTCGAGCAGCGCCTGCTCCACGCCCGGATCACTCAGGTTGTACCAACGCTGCAAGAGCAGAATCTTGAACATCGCCAGAGGCGGATAGGCGGGATTGCCCACGGCGTTGGCCTTGCGCCTGATCTTCTTGCACAGAAAGGCGTTGATGGGCTGCCAGTCGATGAGTTCGTTGATCTCATCCAGAAATGTGGTCTTGGTTCTGCGGTGCCCCAGGAAGTAATCACCCAACCGAGGTCCTTTCTGCCGAATAGCCATGCCTTCCTCCTTTGGATGGAGAAATAATAGCATAATAAATCAAATAGTTAAAGAGTAAAAGTGTGGGATTTGCCGTGCAGAGGTCTCTCATAGGTTTAACTCCTTATATTTTTAGTTGTGGCTAAAGGGCACGTGGTATCCGTCAATATCGCAGCGCAGGAAGTCGTTTTTCTGGTTTTCATCCTGCGCGATATGTTTAGCGATCCTCAGCGCCAGTGCGCCGAGCTTAGAATGACAAAGGCGCTCGGAAAGAAAATCCCGAACGCCTACCGTGATGCGATCCTTTCTGCGGTGTGTGAATGGATCTCGTCGTGTTGGTGCCAGACGTAACAGTCTGACCACCATTTGATGCCTGAAGTGCTTGTCGCTCCTGAATGACTCTGGAGACAGCTCCTGGTAAAGGAACATGGCGACGATGGTTGCCATCATGTCCTTCGGCTCGACATGGCTTTCCCGAAGGTGAACTAGCCAGTTGTTCGTGCGTTCCCAGGGTGACTTGCTGCCAGACCAGACACGTCGAGGTTGAGCAGATTGGAGCAGACGATCCAGTACGTCATACGCTCCTATAATTGCCGGGTGGTCTCCGTTCTCATTAAGGAAACGGTAAACCGAGGACAGGTATGGAGCGAGTTCTCCTTTGGTCACTGTGTGGCCTCGGGGATCTCCTGTACGCTGACAACGGTCATCGTGTGCATCACAATAGCGTCCCCATTTCTGTACAGTTCTGAAACAGCCGGGGACGT
Source organism: Pseudodesulfovibrio profundus (assembly GCF_900217235.1). NCBI lineage: Bacteria > Pseudomonadati > Thermodesulfobacteriota > Desulfovibrionia > Desulfovibrionales > Desulfovibrionaceae > Pseudodesulfovibrio > Pseudodesulfovibrio profundus. The sequence goes on from NZ_LT907975.1 coordinate 318,752, forward strand.
CGCAAGTGCGCCTTGCAGATTTGCATTGAGCAAGACGCAGCCATGAGGGTGTCGACATGCGACCTCCTTGTAGTTTGTGCCTGCCAACCAGGCGTTGATGGGATGGGTAAGGGACAAGGAATGAGTAGTTTCCAGTTTCCGGTCTATAAGGGTAAAGAAACTGGAAACTGAAAGAAGGTAGGAAGATAGGTGCGGTCAGCGAGTTACTCTTACTCGCTGAGTCGCAACTAATAGTCTTCTTCCTCGTCTACCTGCTTCTGACTCTCCGCAGCCATAGACAGCAATTCATTCCATTCTTTCTTGCTGATGAAACCATTGGCAATGGCCTGGCTCTTCAGCTTGGACATCTTCGACTTGCTGCATTCGAAAGGTAATGCTTCACAGAGTGCATCCTGTGTCGGATACTCCAATGTCTTGAGCATATTGATGATGGTCTGAATCTGGTCGTCCTTTGACTGTCGTGAGTTCCAAAGAGCGCCCAGGTCTTCGTTGGGTTCCAGCCACACTTCCCGTTCTTGAATGGTCTCATCTCTCGGACACCGGAATTTGTCCCAGCACAGTCTGAAAGACGTCCCATTCGATTGGATCGACTCAACCGCTTTGAGACCGAGGATAACCTCAAAGGTCGTGGCAAGCTTCGAAGAACCACGATAGTTGTTTGCGTTCTTATTTGAATGATGAACGAGAATACAAGCTACCTTTGCTTGTTTAAGTTTCATCAGGAACTGGAGAACCTCGTTGAAGTCTCCTGCGTCGTTCTCGTCTTTGATGGATGCCAAGGTCGAGAGGTTGTCTAGGATCACAAGGTCATAGCTCCCAATGTGATATGGGTTTGTCTTTTCATCCATCGTTGCAAGATCCAGCATCGACTCACGTCCTTCCTCCAACGCAAGGTCTGGGAAGTCAGCGTCTGGTCTTTGATACTGTCGAGCAAGAACGGTGATGTTTTGGCCAGTCAGCTCTTCGTCGAGATTCAATCCCGGTAGAAGGATCTTGGCTCGCTCGATGATGTCCTGAATGTGCATTTCTCCGTCTACGAATAAGACCCGGCGTGGCTTGATGGCTTTCCAGCCCATGAACTCTCCACCGCCAGCGATGACCAAAGCCAACGTCAGTGTCAGCATGGACTTGCCGACACCAGGAGGGGCGTAGATCATGGCGCTTTCTCCGTCTCGAAGCCACGGCTTGAGCAAGTGTTCTCGTGGCGGGAATTCAGTCTTCAACAACGTGTCCAGCGAAGGGGCTCTCAGCTTACTATTCATGCTGCCCTCCAAGCTATCCTTTTGGGGATGAGGAATGCCCAGGAGACCCGAAGCGCTTTCCTGCCTTTCTGTCCAAGATCCTGCTTCCAGTCGTGGAGTGTTGTCTTGGTTTCTTCATGAAAGTCGCTACAAAGGCTCCTAAACTGCTGAAGCCATCTTTGTAGTGTCTTGGATCGTTTCTTCATGGAAAGCCCGTTTGAGCAGGCTTTCAGCCACTTGCCGAACCTGAATGATGTCTTTGTATGAACTCGCATATGAGTCCTCCATTTGTTTATGGCCGAATTTGGCCGTTCATAGAAAAAGGCGAGACGCGCTATGGCTATCCCGCCTGACCAAAAGGAATGTATGTGAACTGAGCATGGATCTGACTGGTGTGCAGACAGTCGAGCTCAGGTGTAACCTGGAAGCTGTATGCTTACTTAGTGAGGGTTAACTGTTAATATTTGATTTTACACTCTTTTCTTCTTGAGTGGTTTTGCTGCTGGTAAAGAGGTGATTAAGCGCTCCTCCAGGGCGACTTCGGCTGGCCCCTGCTCGGCATACTGGGTCCAGAAGCCGTCGCCCCAGTGGGTTGCTTTTACAATTGTCTTTGAGCATTTTCTTTTCGTCTTAGTTCCGCTGCAGCTAATTCAAGACGTGTCGCTAAACTCGAAGCATCGTGTTGCTCCTTCTCCTGTTTGCCCGCCCACTGGCGAGTTGCTGCCGGGGATATATTATTCTTTTGTTTAATATTTCGTATAACGGCAGGGTCATCTTTGAGCCCTTTCTGAAACCAGTTATGCAAGACGTGAAAAGCCTCCAAGCGGTATAGATTTACCTT